>JAYPGD010000034.1:0-13117 GCA_038126655.1 Verrucomicrobiales bacterium | reverse complement strand
CCATCCGTGGGGTTTCACCACAACGCCGCGTTCCCGAATCGCGACTGGCTGGCCCTGCGTGCCAAGGTGGATCTTCTCCATCCGTGGGTCGGCCTTGCCATCCGTGGGGTTTCACCACAACGCCGCGTTCCCGAATCGCGACTGGCTGGCCCCGCGCGCCAAGGTGGATCTTCTCCATCCGTGGGTCTGCCTTGCCATCCGTGGGGTTTCACCGCAACGCCGCGTTCCCGAATCGCGACTGGCTGGCCCCACGCGCCAAGGTGAATCTTCTCCATCCGTGGGTCGGCCTTGCCATCCGTGGGGTTTCACCGCAACGCCGCGTCCCCGAATTGCGACTTGCTGGGCTCGCCCGTCGAGGCAAACTGTTCGGGTCAATTCATGAAGCCTTTCCCGAGCAATCAGAACCGACGTGATTTCCTCGCCGCGGCCGCCGGTGGATTTGGCGGCATGGCATTGTCGTCGCTGCTTGCGTCGGAATCGGATCCGCGATCTTCGGCCGCCGTCGTTCCCGCCAGGGCCAAGACTGTGATCCAGATCTTCTGTTCCGGGGGCCTGAGTCACGTCGACACCTGGGATTACAAACCCGAGCTTGAACGCCGCGCGGGCAAGCCCTTCGATCCCGACGGCAAGCTGCAGTTCTTCGCGTCCAAGCCGGGCAACTGCCAGCCCAGCTTCTGGAAGTTTCGGCAACACGGTCAGTCGGGCCGTTGGTTGAGCGATCTGCTGCCGCGGCTCGCAACCTGCGTGGATGACATGGCCTTCATTTATTCCATGCGCAGCAAGACCGCGCTGCATGGCCCCGGCAACTTCATGATGAACACCGGCCAGACGCTGCCCGGCTTTCCCGCCATGGGCGCCTGGGTGACCTACGGCCTTGGCAGCGAATGCGACAACCTCCCCGCCTTCGTCGTGCTGCCCGATGTGCGCGGACTGCCGCCCGGCGGAATCATCAACTGGGGCGCCGGATTCCTTCCCGCCGAACACCAGGCCACCGCCCTCGACACCTCCAATCCCGCGCAACCGATCGCCGACCTGTTCCCGCCTCAAGAATTTCACGCCGCGACAAAAGGGAACGACAAGCAGGGCCTCGCCTTCCTGAAGAAACTCAACCAGCGTCATCAAGGATCCCGCAGCGGCAACACGGAACTCGAAGCCCGCATCAAGGCCTATGAAATGGCCGCCCGCCTCCAACTCAGCGCGCCCGAGGTGACCGATCTGCGCGGCGAGTCGGAACTGACAAAGAAGCTGTACGACATCGAGGACGACGCCGTCGGCCCCTTCGGTCGGCAATGCCTGCTCGCGCGACGTTTGGTCGAACGCGGCGTCCGCTTCATCCAGGTCTACTGCGGAGCCGAAAACACGACCGCCGAAAAGATCCGGCCCAACTGGGACAGCCACGAAGACCTGCCGCGCGACCACGGCTACTGGGGGCGGATCCTCGACACCGGCGCCGCCGCGCTGCTCAAGGACCTCAAGGCCCGCGGCCTGCTCGATGAGACCCTGGTCATGTGCGCGTCGGAATTCGGCCGCCAACCCGCCGCCCAAGGCAAACAGGCCAAGGGCCGCGATCACAACGGCGGCGCCTTCACCGCCTGGCTGGCCGGCGGCGGCGTCAAGGGCGGCGTCGGCTACGGCGCGTCCGACGACCTCGGCTTCAAGGCGGCCGACAAGATCACGCACAGCTACGAACTCCACGCCACGGCGCTCCGTCTGCTGGGTTTGGACCACGAGAAACTCACCTGGTATCACAACGGCCTGGAGCAGCGTCTCACCGGCTTCGAGGGACACGGCGTGATCGAGGAACTGATCGCCTGAGATGAACCGCCTCGTCCGCCATTCCGTCCTGTTGCTTCTCACCTGCACGATCGCGCAGGCCGTGGATTTCGCCCGCGATGTGGAGCCGCTCTTCCGGGCGCATTGCCACGAGTGCCACGGGCCGGACAAACAGAAGTCCAACCTCCGCCTGGATCTGCGATCCGCTGCGATGAAGGGCGGCGACGAAGGCCCCGTCATCCTGCCCGGCAAGGCCGCCGAAAGCCGTCTGCTCAAGCTCGTCCGACTTCCCAAGGGCGACAAAAAACGAATGCCGCCCAAAGGCGCTGGTCTGTCCGATTCAGAAATCGCGACCCTGGAAAGCTGGATCAACCAGGGCGCGAATTGGCCGGACATTCTCGCCGGCGAAGACCAGCACCTGAAGCACTGGGCCTGGCAGCCCTTGAAGACAGATTTCGGCGCCCGCCATTCCATCGACGCCTTCCTCAATGCCCCATTGAGGGACAAGGGCCTGAAGATGTCCGAAACCGCTGATCGCCGGACCTTGATTCGCCGCTTGTCCTTCGACCTGCACGGCCTGCCTCCCTCGATCGAAGCGGTTGAAACCTTCGTCAACGATCCCTCCCCCCGCGCCTACGCCCGCCTCGTCGATCGCCTGCTGGCCTCGCCGCATTACGGCGAGCGCTTTGCGCGCCATTGGCTGGACATCGCGCACTACGCGGACACCCATGGTTTCGAACGCGACAAACGCCGCCCCCATGCCTGGCGCTATCGCGATTACGTCATCAAGGCCTTCAACGAGGACAAGCCCTACGATCGCTTCCTGCGCGAACAGATCGCCGGGGACGTCATCGCGCCCGACGATCAGGACGCCGTCGTCGCCACCGGATTCCTGGCCGCCGGCCCTTGGGATTTTGTCGGCCAGGTGGAGACCAAAAGCCCGGTCCTGCGGCGTTCCGCGCGCGCGCTGGACCTGGACGACATCGCCACGCAGGTCATGACCTCGACCATGGCCATGACGGTCAACTGCGCGCGCTGCCACGACCACAAGCTCGACCCCATTTCACAGGACGAATACTACCGCTTCACCGCCGTCTTCGCCGGAGTGAAGCGCGAAGAACGCCCCATCACCAACGCGGCCAGAAAGGAATACGACGAAACCAAGGCCGCCTTGACGAAGCGGCGCGACGAGATCGCCCATCGCATCGGAACCCTGGAGGGCTCCGGCCTCGACCTCGCGGACATCGTGGGCGGCGGCAACGGCCTTGGAACCGGAATCCCCGGCAATGGCATCGACCCCCGCAACGCCGTCGTGCAAACCCGCAAGTTCGGCAATCTCGGCAACGTCAAACCCAACAAGTTCGCCAAGTCCAAGTTCCCCTTTGTCGACGGCGTCTTCATCGCAAACGGGACCAACGGAACGGCGAAGATTCCCGTAAGCTCAACGGGTGCGACCCTCAGCGGCATTCCCACCACCGGCGGCAATGCTTGGGATCACATCCGCAATGGCCCCGTCGCCAGCCAGCATTCGCCCGAGTTGGACGGAGTCGATTTCACCAGGGACGGGCATTCGCTGCTGGGCATCCACGCCAACGCCGGCATCACCTTCGACCTCGCCGCGATCCGCAAGGCCGGCGGGCAACCGGACCTGCGCTTCACCTCCCGCCTCGGCTACTTCGGCGCGGTCGGCGCCCATCGCGCGGACGTCTGGATCTTCGTCGACGGGAAGGAAGTCGCTTCCTTCAAACATCTCCAGCGCGCCAAGGGGCTCCAACCAATCGACATCCCCCTGCCGCCGACTTCCCGCTTTCTCACCCTGTTCGCCACCGACGGCGGCAACGGCTACAGCCACGACCAGATCGGCTTCGGCGATCCCAGGATCAAACCCGCTTCGCCAAAGGACATTTCCACCACGGAACGCAATGAACTCGCGCGCCTGCGAAAGGAAGCCGCGGAACTCGACTCGCGCATCAAGGCCTTGGGCGAACCGCCGCGATTCTACGGCGTCGTCGCCCACCAGGAGATGCCCGAAGTCCGCCGCCAGGTGCGCGGCAATCCGGAAGCCACAACCGGCGAACCGCTGCCTCCCGGCGCGTCCACCGCGCGGGCCTGGCGCGATCCTAACGGGGGCTAATTGGGCCCCACGGGGGGCCTGGGTCGCGCGCCCCTCGCCGACTGGATCACCCACCCCGACAACCCGCTCACCGCGCGCGTGATCGTCAACCGACTGTGGCATTGGCTGTTCGGCCGGGGAATCGTCGACACCCCCAGCGACTTCGGCCTCGGCGGCGGTCGCCCCTCCCACCCCGAACTGCTCGACTGGCTGGCCTCCGAACTGGTCTGCAACGACTGGTCCCTGAAGGCCGTTCAGCGCCTCATACTCAACAGCGACGCCTACCGGCAGATTTCCTCGCATTCCAGCGACGCGCCCGGCTCCGCAATCGACGCGGACAACCTGCTCCTCTGGCGGCAGAATCCCCGCCGCATCGAGGCCGAGGCCCTGCGCGACTCCGTCCTGTTCGTCAGCGGCAAGCTGAACAACGAACGCGGCGGCCCCGGCTTCGAGGACTTCAAATACAAGGAGGCCTACGCGCCCGAATACACCTACATCACGGCCGACGAACCCAGGCTCTGGCGACGCAGCATCTATCGTTACCTCGTGCGCACCACGCCCAACCGCTTCCTCACCACGCTCGACTGCCCGGACCCGGCAAACCTCACCCCCAAGCGCCTGACCACCACCACCCCGCTCCAATCCCTCGCGCTTTACAACAACGACTTCATGCTGCGCCAGGCGCGCTACTTCGCGGAGCGCATTGAGCGTGAAACCGGGGCCGCCCCTGAAGCGCAGGCCGTTCTAGCCTTCCAACACGCCTTCGGTCGCAAACCCGGCAAGGACGAGGCCCAACTCGCCGCGTCATTCATCAAAGCCCAAGGCCTCTTCGCCTTCTGCCGCTCGTTGTTCAACGCCAACGAGTTCGTCTACGTGGATTAGGACGGAACGGGGCACGGCATGGACGCCCGCGGAGGGCGGCAAAAAATCGCCCGCCGCGGATTCCTCCACGGCGGGCGCGCGAATGTGTCGTTCGTTCCAGCTCAGGCAAACAGATCCGTGACGGCCTTGGCCTTGACCAGTTCGCGGGGCTGGTTGAGGTGGTTGTAGACGATGGTCTCCGGATCAATGCCGAAGGCGTGGTAGATCGTGGCCAGCAATTCGCCCGGGTGGACCGGATTCTCCACCGGGGTGGAGCCGGTCTTGTCGGATTTGCCGTGGACGTAGCCTCGCTTGATGCCTGCGCCGGCAATGACGCTGGTGTAGCAGTAGGGCCAGTGGTCGCGACCGTCGGCGCTGTTGTTGTTGCCGGAGGTGCTGACGCCCTTCTGCGGGCTGCGGCCGAATTCGCCGACCGCGATGACCAACGTCTCGTCCAGGATGCCGCGCTGGTCGAGATCCGTGATCAGACCGGAGAGCCCCTGGTCGAGCATCGGCGCGGACTGCGTCTTCATGCGCTTCTCCAGGCCGACGTGCACGTCCCATGAGTGGTTGTCCGAGTTGGCGACCTTGGGCCAGACGACCTCGACCACGCGGGTGCCGGCCTCGACCAAACGACGCGCCAGGAGGCAGCTCTGCCCAAAGGTGTTGCGGCCGTAGAGATCCTTGGTGGCGTTGGTTTCCTGCTCCAGGTCGAAGGCGTTGCGGGCGCGGCCGGAGACGATGAGATTCAGCGCCTGCTTGTAGTAGTCGTTGAGGTTGTGCTTCTCGACCGCCTTGTCCACCTCGGGCATGAGGCCGTTGATGGTGTCGCGGAGGCGCGCGCGACGCTCCAGTCGCTGGGCATAAACATCCGGACGCAGCTCAAGGTCGTCGACCTTGATGTTGTCCATCTTGTTCATGTTCATGTCGTCGCCGGAGGGATAGAGGTAGTAGGGATCGAAGGCCTTGCCGAGGAAGCCGGCGGTGCCGCCCTTGCCCACCACATTGCTCTCCTGCAACGGACGCGGGAGCATGACGAACGGGAGCATCGGCTCCTGCGGCGGCTTGATGCGGATGATGTTCGACCCGAAGTTCGGGAAATCCTTCGGGCTCGGCGGCTCGAGCTGACCGGAAGGGCTGACCTTGTCGGTCGTGTAGCCGGTCATCATCTGGTAGATGGCGGCCGTGTGATTGAAGAGCCCGTTCGGCGTGTAGCTCATCGAACGGATCATGGTGAACTTGTCGTTCACCTTGGCCAGCTTGGGCAGCAACTCGGTGTATTTGACGCCGGGGATCTTGGTGGAAATCGGCTTGAACGAGCTGCGGACGTTGTCCGGCACGTTCTCCTTGGGATCCCAGAGGTCGAGGTGGGAAGGTCCGCCCTGCAGGTAGCAGAGGATGACGCTCTTGGCCTTGCCCCAGCCGCGCCCGCCGGCGCCGCCGCTTTCCTTCGCGTGCGCCTGAAGTTCGAGCATCGAGCCGAGCGAAAGGCCCATCATGCCCGCGCCGCCGACCCGCAATAGGTCGCGTCGCGTGAGCCTGCCTTCCGCGTCGCACAAATCGCCACAATTGCCGCCTGGTATTCTGATCATGATCTTTTCTTGGATTTGGGTAGGTTAAATCAGGGAGAGTTCCATTAATCAACGATTAAACAGGAACGCGGGGTTGTTGATGAGGGCCCAGGCGACATCCTGCGCGGCGGTCAAGCGGGTATTCTCCAGCTGCTTGCCGCTGAGTTCCTTGGCCCGTTGCAGGGCCTTCAACTGCGGATCCATCGGCAGCGGCTGCTCCGCCTGCTTGAGCTTGGTCTTTAGGTCGGTCAGCTTCGGATCCTCCGGCCGGGGCTGCTTGGCGTCGGTCAAGGTCTTCTGCCGTTTGACCAATTCCTGGTCGATCGTGCGATAAAAATCCTCCACCCGCTTCTTCTGCTTGTCATCGCGCGTGTCGGCCGCGATGTCGAGAATCTTGGCGACATCTTCCGGCACGCCGAAGTCGACCGGCTGCTTGGCATTGGTGACATTCAAGCGGAATCGGCCCAACTGCCAGCCATTGCGGCTGAAGTTGTGATCGAAGGTGAAGGTCAGGATCGTGCCGCCCTTGCTGCCAAAGGCCTTCTTGGCCTCAAAGGTGGCGGACTGATTCTTGCCCGTGCCGCCGGAAATCGCCCAACCGTTGCTGCCTCCGGGGCGCTTGCCGTCGATGGCGGTCTTCACATTGTAGTTGGCTTGGTTGAACGTCGCCTTGGCGTTCTTCAGATCGACCTTCGACTTCTTCTTCGGATCGCTCTTCGGAGCCTGCTCGACGATGAATTCCGTCAGCACGAAATTGCCGTCATTGCCCGCGCGACCGGGGCCGTTCTTGGGCAGGCTCTTGTCGGTCAAGGCCTCCAGCTTGATGCCGGTGATGCCGGTCATCGCGGTTTCAGCGACAATGGTGTACTTGCCTTTCGCATTCCGGCCGGAAGCCAGGATGGAAAGATCCTTCAACTTGGTCAGCTTCGCCTTGCCGGTGTCGGTGAAGGTCTTCGGATCCAGAGCCGTCCAGCTCGTCGCGCGATCCGGCTTTTTCTCCCAGGCGACGATCAGTTCGCCAAGTTTGGCCTCGCGCTCCTTGACCGCCTTGTCCGCCGCCGCGATGGCCGCCTTCTGCTTCTTGTCGGCCTCCGCCTCGCGCGGGGCGATCTCCTTCTCATAAGCGGCGACATTCTTCTTCGCCGCCTCAATCAACCGCCCGCGCTCGACCTCCTTCTTGGCGGTGATCGGCTTCAGATGTTTCTCGTAATCGGCCAACTGCTTCAGGAGCTTGTCATGCTGCGGCTTGATCTCCTGGAAGATCTTCGTGGTCGCCGCGAGCTCCTGTTTGGTCGCCGGGCGGTTGAGGATGCGCATGTACAGCTCGTCGATTAGCTTCGCGTCGTCCTTCTGCTCGCCGACCAACTTGGCGATGGCGTTGCCCTTGTCGCTGATCGCGGCATCGACGGTCGGCCCGCTGACCAGCGCCATGACCGGGCCGAGCTGCAGGTCGTTGGAGCGATCGCATTCACAGGCGCTCTCGCGGGCGGGGCGGCCCAGGTTGCCCAGGAAACCGTCCGGCAGTTTCACGCCCACATCCGGCAACTGCGACGCGCGCGTGCCCGGCTTCACGCCCGGAAACTTCGGCGTCGCGCCCGTTGAGAAAAAGATCGCGTCAAACAAGGCCTCGGCCGGCAGACGCCGGGCCTTGCCGTGCGAGAAGTTCACGGCGTCGTCCTCGTTCCACTTGTGGGTCTCGATGGACAATTGATACACGCGCGACTTGCAGATGCTCTTCACCAATTTGCGGGTGTCGAAACCGCCCTTGATGAACTCCGCGGTCAGATGATCCAGCAGTTCCGGATTGCTCGGCGGATTGCCGGCGCGAATGTCGTCCAGCGGCTCGATGATGCCGGTGCCGGTGAGGTAGCCCCACATGCGGTTCACGAAGCTCTTGGCGAAATACTGGTTGTCCGGCGAGGTGATCCAGGCCGCCAGGTGATCGCGACGGCTGGCCTCCTTTTCGACCTTGTATTTGGCCTGATACGGAAAACTCGGCGGCGTGACCGCGCCAGTGCGGTCATGGGTGATCTCCCCTTCGGGCTTCTCATAGACCACCTCGTAGAGCGGCTTAGCGCCTTCGACCGCCGTGCCGCCGATGTTGCCCTTGGCGTTCTTGGGATCGCGCTTCAGGCCGAAGCGGGCGAAGTAGGCGGCCATCTCATAATACTGGTCCTGGGTCCAGCGCTCGAAGGGATGGTCGTGACACTTGTTGCAATTGAAACGCGTGGCCAGGAACAGGTGGGTGGTGTTCTCCATGGTCGCGTCCGGCGCGCGCAGGATCTTGTAATACGAGGCCGCCGGGTTTTCCTTGTTCGAACCCTGGGCCGCCACGATCTTGCGGACGAACTGATCGTAGGGCGTGTTGCCGGCAATCTCCTTGCGGATCCAGTCGCGGAACAGTTTCGCTCCCTCCGCCCCGAGAAACTTGCGGTTCACCTGAAGGAGGTCCGCCCATTTGTTCGCCCACTGATCGACGTAGGCGTCCGATCCGACGAGCTTGTCGATCAATTCATCGCGCTTCTTGCGGCTGTCCTTCTTGTCCGCGAGAAACTTGCGCACGTCATCCGCCGTCGGGGGCAGGCCCGTCAGGTCGAGGTGAACGCGGCGAATGAACTCCGCGTCCGTGCACAGATCCGAGGGCAGGATCTTCATGCGCTTCCACTTGGCCGCGACCAATTCATCGACCTTGTTGTTCGCCGGTTGTTCCTTCCACTCGAAACCGGAGCGGTCGCCCATGACAGTCAGGGTCGTGGCCGCATAGGCACCTTCGAAGCGCGCCAGCACGGGCGCCTCGCCGCGGCGCAGCGTTCCGATGTAGGCGCCGTCATTCGCGGCCGCGATGTCGGTGTTGCCGCTCTCGATGAACGCCTCGGCCGTCACATCGCGCTTCGTTCCATCCGTATAGGTGGCGATGACCCGGATCTGCTGCGTCGTGCCGACCTTCTGAACGACAGGATTCTTCGGGAAAAGTTCAATGCTGGCGACCTTGGCCGACTTGAGATCCAGTTGGCAGCCGTTGGCGATCCATTCCTTGACCGTGTTGTAGTAGTCGCTGTCCTGCTTCGTGCGCCCCCCGCCCTCGTGCGGCACGGCTCCGGTCGCCTTGAGCAACATCAGGCTGTCGTCGGCGTTGGCGAGATTGATGCGGCGGCCCTCGTGGTCGTCGACAAACGCGCGCACATCGAAGATCGGATCGTAACCGCGGAGGGAAAGCTTGAAGCCGGCCTTCCCGTCTTTCGCGCCGTGGCAGGTGCCCATGTTGCAGCCCATTCGGGAGATGACCGGCATGACGTCCTTCACATAATCCGGTTTGAAGGGCTTGTTCATGTTGGCGACCTCCACCGGAATCGCGGCGGTGTGGCCTTCGTGCGAAATGCGGATCTCGCCCTTGCCGTCCTTGACCGGGCGAATCATGCCGTGCTCAGCCTTGGCGACGCCTCCGGTCACGGCGAACTTCGCCTCGCGCGTCAAATCGATCTTGTCGCCCGAAGCCAGCCAACCGGTCACCAGGGTCTGGGTGTAATCGACCTTGCGGCCGATCTTCACCGACTTCGGCTCCACGCTCAGCCCGATGACACTCAACTTCTGGTCGTCCGGAAGCGGAACCGGCACGTAGGCGTTCTTCAAGGCCGCGCTGTTGGCGTCATAAAAGCGCAGCACGCCGTCGCCGCCCGCCGAGGCGATCGTTCCGCCGTCCGGGTTGAAGGCCACCGCGTAGACTCCGCCGCCCACCTCGGCCTGGCTCAACAGCTTCACGCCCTCGACCTGGTAGTCCGCGACCTTCTTCTTCTCGGCCGCGTTGCGTTGCACGGGCCGCTTGCCGAAGATCTTCTTCAACTCTTCGGAAACCTCGTGCTTGAACTCCGAATCGTAGACATGGAGAAAGCCGCGGCCGTCCAGGCTGCTCACCGCGGCGATGCGCTTTCCATCCGGACTGAACGCCACGTCAAAGATGCGCCCCTGCATGGCGGGGAATTTGCGCACCAGATTGGAATTGTCGCCGATCACGCGCTTGGCCACGCGGTCCAGGCGGTAGATCTGAGGGACGCCGTCCGCGCCGCCGACCAACACTTCGTCGCGCGTCGGATGCAGGTCCACGGCGTGCGTTCCGCCCTTCAGGGCGCCCGGCGTGATGGAGGTGAGGTTGTCGACAAAACGCGAGGTCGCGAATTCGTACAGCTTGGTCGTCATGTCGCGCCCCACCGAGACGATGCGATCGCCCTTCTGCGACCAGGTTGTATCCAGCGCCCAGTCGTCGTGCGCGCCCTGATACATCGCGATCTTGCCGGTCTTGGCGTCGATCACCCGGATGGCGCTGTCCGCGCATCCGAAGGCCACGTGTTTTCCATCGGGGGACCAACTCGCGCCGTAAACCGTGTCGTAGGTCACCGGCACGGACACATCCAGCTTGCGCTTGGCGACATCCCAGATCTGCACCTCGCCCATCCGCGCAGGCAACCCGCCCGTCACCGCCAGTTTCTTGCCGTCGGGCGAGAAGGCCACCGACTCAATCCGGGCGGACAGCCCGACCAAACGCGCGGCAAGTCCGGAGCCGTCGGTATTGTGCAACAAGGCTTCATGATACCCCGCCACCGCCAACAGCTTCCCATCGGGCGAGTAATCAATCGACGTGATGTAGGGCGGCCGCGAATACTTCGGCGGGTGGTTCATGTCGATGGTTTGAACCGCGTTCGCCGGGGTGTCATCCTTGGCACCCTGGGCAATCCACTGGCGGATCAGATCGAGCTCCTTCTTGTCCAGCGGATCGGCCTTCGGCGGCATCTCGACCTCGCCATCCTTGCCGGGGGCAATCATTTCCCACAGCAGGCTGGCGTCAGGCTTGCCGGGCGCGATGGCCTTGTCGGTGTCGGCGCTATCGCCGCCCGCAAGCATCTTCTTGAAGTCGGTCATCACGTAACCGCCCTTGTCCTTGGCCGGTTGATGGCACCCCTGGCAGGACGCCTGGAAAATAGGGCGGATGTCCTGGTAATAACTGACCTTGGCGTCGGCGGCTTTCACCGCCTCCGCGCCCGATCCAATCGCCACGGACGCGACCAATGCGCCCGCGACGAGGAACCCAGGAATGCGATTCTCTGTTTTCTTCATGTTCATTTCAAAATGGCTCAAAAAGTGAGTTGGAAGAGACGCTGTTCACGCCCCGCCCAATTCACTGATGGATAAGCTTTCGATAGAATCATTGAACCAAAATTAGGCAAACAAAAAACGGACCGTAGCCGAGGTCGAAAGACGGTGATTGCCTCTCATCCGCCTTCCGGGCTACGGATAACCGTTCCCCGGAACGCTTGATCATGTCGGAAACAACCGCCAGCCCCACGCCCCTCGATCCGCCGATTCATTGGCCCCGCTTCGCGATTTGCGCAGCCATCGGCCTCCTCCTCTGGTTCTGTCCGGCCCCGGCGGGCGTGGAACCCGAAGGCTGGCGCGTGCTGGCCGTGTTCGCGGCGACCATCATCAGCTTCATTCTCCGCCCCATGCCGATGGCAGCGACGACCCTCATCGGGCTCGTCATCCTCGTCCTGACCAACACCTTCGCCGCCGACTCGAAGAAGGCCGTGGAGTACGCGCTTTCCGGCTACGGCAGCGCGATCGTCTGGTTGATGACCGCCGCATTCCTCATTTCCGGCGCCGTCGTGGAGACCGGGCTCGGGCGAAGGGTGGCGCTGATGCTGATACATCGACTCGGCCGCAGAGCGCGGGGTCTGGCCTGGGGCATCGGCTCCGCCGAACTCGTCCTCGGCCCTTTTGTCGCCTCCAACACCGCGCGCGGGGGTGGCGTCCTGGCGCCCATCGTGGATTCGTTGTGTCGGACGCTGGCGCGGGGCGACGATGTCGCGCGACGGAACGGCGTCAGCGAATTGATGATCCTCACAGGCTCGCATTCCAACCTGATCACCTCCGCGATGTTTCTCACCGGCATGTCCGCCAATGCGATCGTGAGCCAGGCCGGGGCGGACATCGCGGGCGTCGGTTTCGGCTGGAACACCTGGGCCTTGGGCGGACTGTTTCCGGGAGTCGTCGGACTGGCCCTGCTCCCCCTCTTCCTGACCTTGTTCGTCAGACCCACGGGGGTGGACATCGCCGCCGCAAGAAACCAGGCCCAAGTCGAACTGCGGAAACTCGGCCCGGTCACCCGGAACGAGCGCGTCCTGCTCAGCGTGTTCCTGCTCGTGCTTGTGCTCTGGTCGACATCCCGGCTGCACGGCATCCACACGACGACCGTGGCGTTGCTGGGCGTGGCGACCCTGCTGCTGACCGGCGCGCACTCCTGGCGGAGCATGGCCAACAATGGCGGAGCCTGGGACGCGATGGTCTGGCTGGGCGGCCTGGTCACCATGGCGGCGGCCTTGAAAGACCGGGGCGTGGTCGCCTGGTTTGCGGAAAACGCGAAGGACTGGGTCGGCGGTCTCGGCGGCGTCACAGCCCTGCTCGGCCTGGCGTTGATCTACTTCTACTCGATGTACGGCTTCTCCATGCTGTCGGGCCACATCACCGCGATGGCGGCGGCCTTCATGGCCTTGGCCATCTCCATGGACGCGCCCCCCATGCTCACCGTGGCGCTGCTGGCCTATTTCTCCAACCTTTGCGGCTGCCTGACCAATTACTCCTCAGGCCCGGTGATCATTTACTTCGGCATGGGGTATGTGCCCGCCGCCCGCTGGTTTCGCATCGGCGCGCTGGTCTCGCTTTTCCACATGGCGGTCTGGCTGACCGTCGGGATGACCTGGTGGAGGATTCTGGGATGGTGGTGAGACGGCGCGGGAGTCCAGTGTTCGGT
>JAYPGD010000033.1:6540-21512 GCA_038126655.1 Verrucomicrobiales bacterium | reverse complement strand
AGGCCGGACAAGGAATCTCGGAACCGGCCAGGTCGTCTTCGACGTTCAGCTTCTGATTGCAATGGACACAGCGGAACTTCATGGGATTGCCGCGGATCATCGCGCCGCCCCCCGCGCTGTTCAAGGACAGAAACCCCCGCGGTCAACGCCGGATGTCGCGACCGGATTCGAACAGTTTGAGCCGTTCCCGCAGCGTCCGTTCCACTTCGGGATCCTTCTTCCGGATCGCCAGATCGATCGCCTCCAAGGACAGGGCCTTCGCCTTCTCGAAATCACCCGCGGCCGCATGCGCCGCGGCCAGGGTCCCCACCGGAATGGCCCGCGTGCGCGAGGTCATCAAAACCGCGCGCATGGCAAGTTGCTTCGCTTCGCCGGCGTTCCGCCCCTGATCTTCAGGCGCGGTCGCCAGGACCCAGGCCAGATCGTTGAGCGGAGTCGGCGCCTCCGAATCGATGACCAGCAACTCCCGGTAAACCTCGATCGACCTGAGATACTGCTGCTTGTCATACAGGGCCTGCGCCAGGTCCAGCTTGGCGAAGGTGTTGTGCGGATTCTCCCGCGCGGTCGCCTCCAGTTGTTCCAACGTCGGCCCCGTCCTTCCGCGAAGCTCCAACGCCTTCCGCAGATCCTCGCGGGTCTGATCCAGCTTGGGGTCGCGCCGGAGCGCCTCCCGGAAGCACGCGATGGCCGCGGTCAGGTTGCCCTGGTTGGCGAGGGCGCTGCCCAGGTTGTTGTGGGCCTCGGCGTAGCCCGGCTTGGCGTCCAACACCCGTCGGTAGATCCGGATCGCCTCGCCAAACCTCTTCATCTCGCTCAACTGGTCGGCCAGCAGCATCTGCAGGTGGATGTTGTCGGGATTCCAGTTGACCGCCTCGCGCAGCAGATTGACGGCGGCCTCGTCGTTGTCGGACATCAGCGCAAAGTTGATCTGACTCTTCAGAGACATCGCCACCATGTCGCGCAGGTTCTTGTCGCGCACGGCGGCGCTGGCTGCAATCGCGTGCGCCCCGGGCTTGAATTCCAACAGGGGCTCCAGCGGATCCAACAACGGCCGCACCCGTTGGACAAACGCGGCTTCGGAACTCCGGTCGAGGATGCTGGAGTATTCCAGCCAGGGCCGCTCATCGCTGTAGAGCGCCGCGTCGCCCGCCAGTTTCGCAAGCCCTTCGCGCCCCATCAGAAAACCGCCCAGAAAGACATGGGGATGCGCCAGAAAGTGATTCACTCCACCCCAATAGGAGAATTCCAGATCGCGGAGCACGGCCGGGTTTGCCCCCAATGCCTCCGACCTGGCGGTCCGCAGCTTGATCGGTTCGTCGCGGCGGCCGATCAGCAGCAGTTCCGCCGTGTTGTACCACAATACGCTTTCCGGAAACTCCGCCAGGAAGGTGGCGGTGAGAATCTCGATCTCCTCGACCGAGAAGAAGGTGATGGGCAGGAACTGGCAGAGCAACCCGCCGGGTTTCAACCTCTGCGCCGCGGCCGCATAGAATTCCCGCGTGTAGAACGAGGCCACGCCCGGACGATAGGTCTGCCCCACCTCGATGGAAATCAGGTCGTAGGCCCGGTCCGTATGGGCCAGGTAATTGCGCCCGTCATCCACGATGAATCTCACCCGGGGATCGTCCATCCATTCCGAATCAAAGTGCTCGCGGATCATGTTCAGCGTTTCCCCCTCAATGTCCACGCAGTCCAGACGGTCGATGTCGTACAGCAGGAACCGGCTCGGCGTCTGGCCGGCGCCCATGCCGATCGCGACCACGTCCTTCGGCTCCGGATGCAGCGTCATGGGAATATGCGCCGCCATGACCTGATGCCCCTTTCGATTATAGCCCTGCCAAAGCCGGTCGATCTTCAACTGCCGGCCGGCATAGCCCGAGTCGATCACGGACACGAACGCGTTCACCCCCTCGCGAAACTCAAGCAGTTCCTCCTCGCCCGCCCGGCCCAGCAGATAGTCTTCCGGGAGCCGGGTCTTCATGCCGGTCGCCAGCCCCGCCCACAGGGCGAATCCCGCGGCGGCCAGGGCAATGCGCCGCCCCTTGGGCAGCCCGCGCTCCAACGCGATCACCGCCACGCAACCGATCGCCACACTTAGCCCCGTGGAGATCAGGGTCGTCGCCTGCATGCCGATTCCGGGCAACAAGAGGAAGCCGAAGACCAGCGACCCCAGGATTCCGCCCACCGTGTTCAAGGCAGTCATGCGGCCGACGTCCGCCCCCGCCAATCGCGGCTCCTCCACCGCCATGCGCATCGCCAGGGGAAAGGAGGCCCCGGACAGGCAGGCCGGAATCAAAAGGATCAACATCACCAACGCCGCCTGTTCCCCCACATCCGCCGCGTCGATCCAGCCCAACCAGAAATCCGCGGGCGACAGGAGGACGATCAGGACCGAAAGGCCGATCCCCATCTGCAGCCCCCCGAACCACAAGGGGCAGCGTTTCGACCGGTCGAAGTAGCGCGACGTCCCCGCAGCTCCCAGGACCAGCCCCAGCAGAATCACCGTCAAGACCAGGGTGTAGGTGTAGACGCTGCGCAACAGGATCAGCGACAGGAACCGGCTCCACAGGATCTCATTGCCCAGGGCGATGAATCCCGAGGTGAAGAACAACGCGCCGATGGCAAACGCGACCCCGCGACCGGACGACTCCGCCGCCGCCGCTTTCCTGCGCCGCTGCTTTCCCGGGGCGGGAGCCGCTTCCCGCCCCGCTTCAACGTCGTCCTGTTCCCTCCGGGCCAACGGCAGTTTCATCACGACCGCCCCCATGACCGCGCTCAGGCATCCGCCGATGTAGATCGATTTGGAAACGCCGACTTCCGGCACGAGGAACAGACCACACACCGCCGCGCCCAGGCAGGCGCCCAGGGTGTTGAGCGCGAACAATCCTCCAATCGTCCCGGCCACGCGTTCGCGCGACGTCACGAACCAGCGACACATCAGGGGGAACGTGCCTCCCATCGCCACCGTCGGCGGCAGCATCACCGCCGTCAGCAGCAGGCAGCGCACCGCCGTCAGCGCGGCAAACCGATTCTCCAACGATTCGTAAGCCGCTCCGTAGGCCCTGTCCGCCCAAGTAAAAAGTGTCGGGCTCAACAGGACAAACGCTGCAATGACCAACTCCAGAATGCCGTAAAGGCGGAGCGGCCGGGGATGCCGGACGGAAATCCTCCCAAACCAAAAACTCCCCAACGCCAGCCCCCCGAAAAAGACGGCCAGGACGCAACTCAACGCAAAACTCTCGGCTCCGAAAACCAACGACGCCTTTCGAATCCAACAGATCTCATAGACCAACGCCAGAAATCCGGAGAAGAAGAACACGCCCAACAACAGCCGTTCCTGCCCCGCAGAATCTGCGGAAGCCGGGGAATCGTCGGTTTGTCTTGCAGCGTCGCTCATTGCGAAATCCGGCGGACCTTACTGAAGCCGGCCGGGATTGACAATGACCTCAAGAACCGCCCCTCGCCTCCTCCGCCATTCACCCCGCTTGAAAAACATTGCCCGCTTCGCCGTCCGCGCCGATAACGCGAACATGATCTATTTAATCGCCGCCATCCTGGGCCTCGTCAGCGGAGTCTTCAGCGGCATTTTCGGCGTCGGCGGAGGCGTGGTGATGATTCCCGGCATGATCTACCTCATGAACGTGCCCGTCAAAACCGCCATCGGCACCTCCCTCGCCGTCATCGTGCCGACCGCGATCGCCGGGTCCGCCAAGCATCTCCATTCCGGCAACGTCGATCTCAAGGTCGTGGCGATGCTCGCGCCGCTCGCCATTGTCGGCGGACTGTTTGGAGCCTGGCTCGCAACCCGCGTTCCCGCCGAGAATCTCAAACGACTGTTCGGCGCCTTCATCATCTGCGTCGGCGTCCACCTCGCCTTCTTCAAGTGATTGACCATGTCCCCGGCCGATCCCAAACCGCCCGATGACATAAGGGCGGAGAAAACTCGCTCTGAGGCGAAAGATTTTCAGCTGGGCTATCTGGCCTTTGCCATCAGCCGACATCCCAGGATGATCATCCTGGGAACCTGCCTTGGTCTCGCGCTCTGCCTCGTTGTGCATGTCTTCAGCCCCGCGAACTACCGTTCAGAAGCCCTCGTCTCAATCGGCAATTCCGCCCTCGGCATCGGCGTCATCACCAACGCCACACGCGTCGAGAAAAGACGCCTCATCGCGGATTTCATGAAACCCGAGGTGATCGAACTTGCGGCGCACAAGATGGGCCTTTCCGGCGACTACGATGAAATCCGAAGCCGCTACGTCCACGTCATCGAATTCGCCTTCTGGACCCACCAAGGCACGAACCACTCCATGAAGATCGGGGTCAATCATCGGACAAAGCAAACCTTGTACAGATGGAGCCAATATCACGTCGATGCCTACCAGGAGGTTCACGACATTCCCAAACACACAGTCGCCTACATGGGCCTGACTCTCGTCAATGAATTGAGCAGTCCTTCACGCCGGCTCGTCGCCATCGGTCTGCTCTTCAGCTTTACGCTCGGCTTCCTGTCGCCGTGGGCGCATCTCCGGCTGCAACGCCGCCTCGCCCCCCATCAAATCGACGCCCATGCCAAGAAAAGCATTCCCAATCCGTCGCCCAATTCGTCATAACTTACGCCATGAAACGTTTCTTCTCCCGCACGGTCCGACAGGCTGGCGCCCTCGCCCTGCTTTCCTTTGCCATTCTGCCCTTGGCCATCTGCCATTCCGCGCCAACGGACAAGCCGAACGTCCTCTTCATCGCCATCGACGACTTGAACGACTGGATCGGCGCGCTGGGCGGCCATCCGCAGACGCGCACGCCGCACCTGGACCGACTGGCCGAACGCAGCGTCCTGTTTGCCAACACGCATTGCGCGGCGCCAGCCTGCAATCCCTCGCGCGCCGCGTTGATGACCGGCATCCCGCCCTACCGCTCCGGGATCTATCACAACCCCCAACCCTGGCGCCCCGCCCTCCCGGACGCCGTGACCATTCCCCAGCATTTCTCAGCCCACGGCTACTGGTCCGCCGGCGCCGGCAAGATCTATCACGGCACCTACGCCGACCCCGCCTCCTGGGACGCCTATTACCCCAGCAAGAAGCAGACGCGCCACGGCGACCCGCCGCCCATCAAGAAGAACGCCAACGGCCTGAAACGCTCCCACTTCGACTGGAGCCCGACCACGGCCGCCGATCCCGAGATGGGCGACTACAAGACCGCCACCTGGACCGTCGATCAACTCACCCGGAAACACGACAAACCCTTCTTCGTCGCCTGCGGCATCTTCCGCCCCCACCTCCCCTGGTATGTCCCGCAGAAATACTTCGACATGTTCCCCCTGGATTCGATCCAACTCCCCAAGACCATTCCGAACGATCTAACGGACGTGCCCAAGGCCGGCATTGCCATGGCCAAGCCGTCCGGCGACCACGCCGCCGTCGTGAAAGGCAACCAATGGAAACAGGCCGTCCAGGGCTACCTCGCCTCCATCGCCTTCGCCGACGCCCAGATCGGCCGCGTGATCGACGCCCTCGACGCCGGCCCGCACAGGGAAAACACCATCGTCGTCCTCTGGACCGACCACGGCTGGCATCTCGGCGAGAAGGAGCACTGGCGGAAGTTCGCCCTCTGGCATCGCGCCACCCGCACCCCGATGATGATCTCCGCCCCCAAGGGAACGACAGGGCTGCCTTCAGGCTCCGCCCGAGGCAAACAATGCCATCAGGCGACCAGCCTCATGGACATCTACCCCACCCTCATCGAACTTTGCGGCCTGACGCCCAAGAAGGAGATCGCCGGCGAAAGCCTCGTGCCCCTGCTGAAAAATCCGGACAAGAAGACCGGCCGCGGCATTGTCACCACCCACGGCCGCAACAACCACGCCATCCGTGATGAGCGCTGGCGCTACATCCGCTACGCCGACGGCAGCGAGGAACTCTACGACCACGAAGGCGACCCCAACGAATGGACCAACATCGCCGACGACCCGAAGCATTCCCAAACGAAGAAGCGTCTCGCCGGATTCCTGCCCAAGACCAACGTCCCCGACGCGCCCAAGGACAAGAAGAAGACCGGCGGTTCTTTCAAGCGTCAGAAGAACGGTTCCAGGAAGAAAAAGTAGGCCCTCCGCTCCATGCCCTACGAACTCGTCCATCGTTGGTTGACCGAATGGGCGCGCAAACACGCCCTGCTGAATGGCCTGACGAGTATGGCAACCTTCGGCCTCGCCGCGCTCCTGCTCGCCTTGACCTGGTACATCATCTTCGCAGTCTGCATCTTCGTCGCCCCGCGCGGATTCAACGGCTACCTGGCCGGCCTTGTCATCCCCCTCGCCGTCATCGCCCTGCTCTTCTGGACCGAGGCGCGCACACCACAGGAGTATTTCAGCGAAATCTCCGTGACGCCGGTCAACGGCGATCGCGTCATCGTGATCCCGAATGTCGGCTCCAACGTGAACCCGCTCGCCGGCGACTCCGTCAATGCCACGGCAAAGATGATTTCAGACTGCCTCTGCGCCGGCCCGCGCGCCGTCCGGGGAGCCGTGGGCTTCGCCCGCAAGGCCGCCCGATTGAAACAACTCAACATCGAGCAGGGCGCCGCAGTCCTGACCGTCCTTCTGCGCGCCGGAGGAAAGCAGACCTACCAGGAAATCGCCGAAGGCGTGGAAGACGTCGACCTCGGCCAGACCATCCCGGCGCTTCGCGACATCGACGGAACAGTCTTCCTCAGATCCGAACCCGCCGGAATGTCCCTCACCCAGGACCTGCGCGACGAAGTCGCGAGGTTCATCCGCCAGCAGACTGCCTGACGCCCCCCCGCATCCGGTTACACAAAACGCCGCGCGACCAATCGCATCGTCGCCCCCGAAAACCCCCTCACCGGATCGTCACCATCGCCCCACCCGCTTCCGACCGGATGACGCTGCCAATCGCTGTCGACACCCCGGCTCCGACCCGCCTCAATTCCTCCAGACAAGCCTCCGCTTCCCCTTCCGGCACAGCCGCCAACAATCCGCCTGAAGTCTGCGGATCAAACAGGATCGGATATTCCTCCCGCGCCGCCGCCGCCTCGTGATTGACGATCGCCCGACGCATCCTGAAATTGTCCGGATGCAGCGAACTTTGTATCCCGGCCCGCATTGCCTCCTTCGCTCCTCGCAACAACGGAACTGTGTCCAAGTCCAACTCTGCGGACACGCCCGACGCCTTCAACATTTCCACGAGATGACCGACCAATCCGAACCCGGTCACATCCGTGCAGGCGGTCGCGCCATGCAGGCGCAGAATCTCCGCGGCCGCTTGATTCGATTGCAGCATCGAGCCGATCGCCGCCTCGATCCAATCGCCCTTCGCCTTGCGGCGCATGTCGGCGGCGAAGAGCGTCCCCGTTCCCAGAGCCTTCGTCAGAATCAAGCGATCGCCAGACATGGCGCCCCCCTTGCGTAGGACGGACTCCTTCTCCGCCAAACCCTGCACCGATAATCCGAAGGAAAACTCCGCGCCCTCCGAGGAGTGCCCCCCCGCCAAGGCGCAACCACAGTCGTTCAGGACCTCGACCGCCCCGAACAGAACCTGGAATAACGACTCCTCCACCGCCGCCTCATTGCCATACGGGACCACAACCACGGCCAACGCCGATTGCGGTTCGGCCCCCATCGCGAAGATGTCGCTCAAGGCATGATGGGCCGCGATCTTTCCAAAGGTGTACGGATCGTTCAGAAAGGAACGAAAGGAATCGACTGTATGCACGGCGACCTTGCCCGGCGGAGTCTCCACAATCGCCGCGTCGTCCGGCGCGTCCAATCCGATCAACACATCGTCGCGACGAAGCGGATCCAATCGGGACAACACCCGTGAAAGAACCGTGGAACCAACCTTCGAACCGCAACCGCCGCAGGGCATGAACGGCTCCTTCAAGGCGCCGGAAAAATCCGTTTCCTCCGAAACTCCGCCCCCCATCGACTTCGCCCCCATTTCCGGCAGCTCCTGATACCTCCGCATCCAGCGGACATCGATCCAGTTCTTCCACTTCCACACCCATCGCCCCTCCAACGCAAACGCCCCCTTCGATGCGACCGCATACTTGTCGCCCGTGCTGATCAAACTCAGGAAGTTCTTCTGCGGATGAAAAGGGACCAATGGCTTGTCGGCGCAGGCCAGGCGAAGATTGCGCGCCAGCGGCATGCCCTGCCGCACGGCAAACACCCCAGCCTTCGGGCGCGGATGATTCGTCACCGCCGCGACATCCCCCGCCGCAAAGACAAAAGGATGCGACTCCGATTGCAGGCAGTCGTTCACCGCGATGAAGCCGCGCTCATCCGTCGCCAGGCCGGCAACCTTGGGCCACTTGGGCGCGGCGGCGCTGGTCGTCCAGAACAGAACGTCGTAGGGCAGCGTCCCGCCGTCGCGCAACGCCACCTCGCCATCACGGACTTCAACCACACGTTGCCCCAGGTGAACCTGCACGCCGCGCGTCTGCAGCACGCGTGTGTACTTGCGTTGAACCGAGCGGTTGTGCGTCGGGAGAACGGTCTCCGTGTCTGAGATCAGATGGAATCCCACATTTCGATCGAACGGATCCTCATATGGATACCCCTGATTCTCTGCAAACTCTCGCTTCTCCTTCTCTGTGGGAGCGTGCGAGCCGCCGCCCAAGAAAATCATCTGCCGCAGCGAATGATCCATCATCCTGTTGAGACTTTCCACCCCCATCGTCTCAACCAGCGGCGAGTATGTGCGATTTGACAGCAGCAATTCTCGCAACACCCTGAACTGCGTCGCCAAGGTCAGTTCCACACCCGCCGCCCCCCCGCCGACGGTCACCACGCGGAACTGATAGGCATCATCCGAAGGCATCTTCTCGCAAACGTCCTTCCACCGATCCAGGAACCGATCCACCGGTTTGACCGGAATCGCATGCTCCCGCGCGCCGGGCACACTGTCCATTTCCGGAGTGGAACCGGTGTTGATGGAAACCACATCAAATCGCACCGGCGGCCGTCCTTCGCAATGAATGACCTTGTTCCCCAGATCAATCCCGGTGACGGCCGCATGGTAAAACTGCGCCCCGGCAAAACCCGCCAACTTCCGCACATCCAGATGCGCCTGATCAAAGCTGTAGTGCCCCGCGATGAGGCCGGGCAGCATCCCGGAATACGGCGCGTCGACATCGCGAGAAATCACCGTGACCCGCACCCCGGGCAGCGGATTCATTCCGAGATCCATCAGGACGCCCACATGCGCATGCCCGCCGCCGATCAGGACAAGCGCCTTCTCAATGCGTTGCGCGGCGGGATTCATGGCGCGATCTTTCGAACCCGTGATTCGCTTTTCAACTGTAATTTGTCGCCTTCGTCGTCCCAAGGGCGGTTGCAACTGGGCCGAACGCGGCGGCGCCCCGTCTTCGGGACCAGCCGCAGCGCCTTGGGCTTGGAGCCCGTCACTTTCCTCACTTCCCTTGCGGATCGCGGAACAAGCGTCGAATGACTCAGGGGGCCTGCGCATCGAAGGAATCAGTCACATTAGAATGATCTTTGTTTTCATGTAAGACCTTCGTAATCTGCGCGCCGCATTCGGTCGGGTGGACGAATGACAGGCAATGCCACGGACCGCAGCAATGACGTCAAGATGTCATCCTCGGAACTCAGTTACGATCAGATTCCGTCCAGTGCCCCCTACATCCTCAAAGTGGACGACAACAAGGAACTCTTCCGCCGCATTCTGAACGTTTTTCTGAATCGCTTTCAGTTCCAACTCCCCGAAATCCTTTCAAACTGACGTTTCCAGATGCTCATCCTCTACACATCCGAAGACGGCAATAGCCGAATCCAGCTTCGGGCGGAAGACGAGACAGTCTGGCTCACCCAGTTGGAGATGGCGGAGCTGTTCACTGCCACCAAGCAAAACATCTCGCTTCATTTGAAGAACATTTTCGAGGATGGGGAATTGGACCCAGCGGCAACTGTCAAGGAATCCTTGACAGTTCAAACCGAGGGAAAACGCGAGGTTCAGCGGTCGATTTCCCTCTACAATCTCGACGCCATCCTCGCGGTCGGCTACCGCGTCCGCTCGCCCAGGGGCGCGCAATTCCGTCGCTGGGCCACCACCGTCCTGAAGGAATACCTGCTCAAGGGCTTCGCCATGGACGACGAACGCCTGAAGAATCCGGACGGACGCCCGGACCACTTCGACGAGATGCTGGAGCGCATCCGGGACATCCGGGCCTCCGAAAAGCGTTTCTACCAGAAGGTGCGCGATCTCTTCGCCCTCAGCAGCGACTACGACAGAACCGACGCCGCGACGCGCCAGTTCTTCGCCACCGTGCAGAATCTGCTGCTCTACGCCGTCACCCAAACGACCGCCGCGGAACTCATCACGACTCGCGCGAATCCGGACGATCCCCACTTCGGCCTGCTGAACTGGAAGGGGGACAAGGTCCGCAAGCAGGACATCCTTGTCGCCAAGAACTACCTGACCGAAGACGAGATCGACACGCTCAACCGGCTGGTCGTCATCTTCCTGGAAACCGCCGAACTGCGGGCCAAGAACCGGCAGGAGACCCGGATGAGCTTTTGGAGGGAGAACGTCGACCAGATCGTCACCTCCAACGGTTTTCCGCTGCTCGAGCACGCGGGCTCCATCAGCCACCAGCAGATGGAGGAAAAGACCTCGGAACTCTATCTGGAGTTCGACCAAAACCGGAAACAACAAGAAGCTATCGAAGCGGACCTCCAGGACGAAACCGAACTGAAAGCTCTCGAACAAAAGCTGAAAAAACGCCCAAAATCCGATTGATTCGCGTTGTCGGCAATTGGCTACACATGTGTAGCCAATTCAGCCTGAGCGCATCTCCGCCCATTTCCATGACGCAACAATCCCAGCAACAACTCGGCCGGACCCTTTGGAACATTGCCGACCAACTGCGCGGCGCGATGTGCGCGGATGATTTCCGCGACTAAAGGCTGTCCTTCCTCTTCCTCCGCCAACTCTCCGACATCCGACCATGCGCACGCAATTCGATCACAAGAAACTGAATCACAAGTAGGAGGACGAGAACAATATTGCCATGGCCAAGCTTCGATCCATTCCTTCGGTCGAGAAAGTTCTGCAATCACTGGAGAACACAGATCTCCCCCGTCCACTTGTCGTCGCGACCGTCCGGCAGGAACTTGCCGCGATTCGCAGATCCGAATCCGTTCCCGAGTCCGAGGACATTCTGAATCGCATTTCGAGCGCGCTCCACGAACTGCGTCAATCCCGCATCCAGCCCGTCATCAATGCGACCGGCGTGATCGTCCACACCAATCTCGGCCGCTCCCCGATCAGCGCGGACGCGGTGGACGCCCTGGCCGCGATCGGCTCCCGCTACAACAACCTCGAGTTCGACCTCCCCTCCGGCAAGCGCGGCGCCCGCGGCTCCTATCTGGAACAATGCCTCGCCATTCTCTGCAAGGCCGAGGCCGCAACCATCGTCAACAACTGCGCGGCGGCCCTGATCCTCGCCCTGCGCCATTTCACCGAGCAGAAGAAGGAGGTCGTGATCTCGCGCGGCGAACTCGTGCAGATCGGCGGAGGCTTCCGCATCCCCGACATCCTCGAAACCAGCGGCGCGACGCTGCGTGAGGTCGGCGCGACCAACAAGACCTCCCTGCGCGACTA
The DNA here is from genome assembly GCA_038126655.1 of Verrucomicrobiales bacterium. GTDB lineage: Bacteria > Verrucomicrobiota > Verrucomicrobiia > Limisphaerales > JAYPEY01 > JAYPEY01. The sequence continues at coordinate 9,873 of JAYPGD010000033.1, read as the reverse complement.
CGAACGCGCCGTCGGCAAGGACACCGGCCTGATCCTCAAGGTGCATCGCAGCAACTTCTTCATGGACGGCTTCGTCGACTCTACCTGCACGGAGGATCTCGCCGCCCTCGCCAGAAAGAAGCGGGTCCCGCTGGTCGAAGATCTCGGCAGCGGAGCCCTGATCGCCACCGAACAATTCTCCGGAGTTGAGCACGAACCCACGCCCGCCGAAATCCTCAAGCGCGGCGGCGACCTGGTCTGCTTCAGCGGCGACAAGCTCATGGGCGGCCCGCAGGCCGGGATCGTCGCCGGCAAACGCCGCCACATCGCCGCGCTGAAAAAGAACCCCTTCTTCCGCGCCCTGCGCTGCGACAAACTGATCCTCGCCGCCATGCAGGCCACCGCCGAGAGCTACCTCGACAACTCAGGCGGAAGGAAGAACCCCCTGCCTTCGATGCCGACTCTGGACATGCTGGCGGAAGACAACGCAAACCTCGAATCCCGCGCCGCGCTGATCGCCGAAGAACTGCGCGGCCTGCCGCTGAAATTCGAAATCAACCGTGGCAAATCCCGCATCGGCGGCGGGACCCTGCCCAGATCGGAAATCGAATCGACCACCATCCGGATCACCCCGCAGACCATGACGCCCCCGGCGCTGGCTCAAGCCCTGCGCGAAGCCACCCCGCCCATCATCGGCTCTGTGGGCTCCGGCCGGTTCAACCTCGATCTCCGAACTGTCTTCCCCCGCCAGGACCAGGAAATCATCGAAGCCTTCAGGAATCTGTTCTGACATCCACCACTCCGCCACTCCACCACTCCACCCATGCCCCGCCTCCGATCGTGTCTCCCCTTGCTGCTGGTCAGCAGCCTGACGTCGGCCGCCGCAATCAACGCGTCGGAAAACCAACAAATCATCAAGCACAAGGATGTCTTCGAATTCACCTACCAGGTCACCATCCCCGAGATTGAGGGCAAGAATGGCCGGCTTTGGCTCCCGATCGCTTCCTCCGACCGCCATCAGAAGGTCGACCTACTCGGCGTCACCACGCAGAGTCCCTGGCGATTGACCAGGGACGCGCAATATGGAAACCAGATTTTGACGATGTCTTTCGGCAAGCACGACGCGGGGAAAAAGATCGAACTGCGCTACCGCGTCGAACGCCGTGAAAAGTCCGCCTATCGGGCCGGCAAGGACGAGGACGTAAAACAGCACCTCCAGGCGGAAGCGCTCGTGCCCAGGGACAAACGCCTCGCCAGGATTGCGCGCGACATCACCAAGGACGCCGCCACCGACAAGGCCAGGGGCGAAGCGCTCTACCGCCACACGCTCGACCGCATGGCCTACGACAAGAGCGGGACGGGCTGGGGCCGCGGCGACGCCCTCTTCGCCTGCGACTCGCGCGCCGGCAATTGCACCGACTTCCACGCCTACTTCATCGGCCTCGCGCGCTCGGTCGACATCCCCGCGCGTTTTGCCATCGGCTTCACCATTCCCGCCGACATGAACGAAGGCGAAATCAGCGGTTATCACTGCTGGGCCGAATACTTCGCCGAGGGCAAGTGGCATCCGGTCGACATCAGCGAGGCGGACAAGCATCCGGAACTCGCCGACTACTACCTCGGCCGCCATCCCGCGAATCGGTTTCAATTCTCCGGCGGCCGAGATCTGAAGACCGATCCCGCGCCCGCCTCCGGCCCGATCAATTACCTAGTGTATCCGATCGTGGAATCCGACAGCAAGCCGGTCCCCGTCAAACGTCAGTTTCGGTTCAAACGAATCGTCAATTGACACCCGGACTAAGTGGACTAAGTTCACTTCCATGAAGACCGTGAACATTCATTCCGCGAAGACCAACTTCTCCAAGTTGTTGTCCGATATCGAAGAACACGGCGAGTCATATGTCATCTGCCGGAACGGCCATCCGGTGGCACAATTGAATCCCTTGAAAGTCCTCCGGGACATTTCGCCGGACCCCATCCTGTCGAACATCGAGATCAACTACGATCCGACTGAAGAGATGTCCGAAGAAGAATGGCCGCGCGAGTCGTAATGTTGTTGGACACCTGCGCATTGCTTTGGCTTGGAGCCGGGGGCGGCAAGCTCAGCCGCACGACGCTTCGTGAAATCGCTTCAAGTCCCGTTCTGGCATTCTCCGCAATCTCCTCCTTTGAGATCGCTCAAAAGACCTGTTCCGGCAAACTGCGCCTGTCTGTTTCTCCAGACGAATGGATACGTCGCGCGGTTGACAGATTCGGCTGCCTCGTGGCTCCCGTCGACACCGAGGTTGCCCTCAAAGCCGCGTCATTGCCAAATATCCACGACGATCCTTGCGATCGCTTCATCATCGCAACAGCGGCCTTGAACAATTGGCGCGTCGTCACCTCCGACTCCCTATTCGAAGATTACGGCCTGAAAACAATCCTTTGATGCCCCCCGCCAACTACATCCTGGCCACCGCCGGGCACGTCGATCACGGGAAGAGTTCCCTGATCAAGGCCCTCACGGAAACCGATCCCGACCGCCTGCCTGAGGAGAAGGAACGCGGCATCACCATCGATCTGGGGTTTGCCTCGCTGGATCTCGACGCCGGCGACCAGCAATACCGCCTCGGCATCATCGACGTCCCCGGACACGAGGACTTCGTCAAGAACATGGTTGCCGGCGTGGGCTCCATCGATCTGGCCCTGATCGTCGTGGCGGCCGATGACTCCTGGATGCCGCAGACCGAGGAGCACGTGCAGATCCTGACTTACCTCGGCGTCACCAACGCCGTCATCGCCCTGACCAAGATCGACCTCGCTGAGGCGGACGCCGAACTGGCGATCGAGATGGTCCGGGAGGAACTGGCCGGAACCCCTTTCTCCGACGCGCCCATCGTCGGCACGTCCGTCATGTCCGGCGAGGGCCTCCCGGAATTGAAGCAGGCCTTGCTCGACACGTTGGCCCAAACACCGCCGCCCGCGGACATCGGCAAGCCTCGTCTCCCGGTAGACCGCGTATTCACCCTCAAGGGCATCGGCACAGTCGTCACCGGCACGTTGACCGGCGGAACGCTGACCACGGGCCAAAGCGTCGGGCTCCAACCTTCCGGCAAGACGAGCCGGCTCCGCAGCATCCAGGCGCACAATGCCGACGTCGACGCCGTCGGACCGGGCACACGAACCGCCGTCAATCTCCCCGACCTCGGCCACGACACCTCACACGGAGCCGACGGCGTCCAGCGAGGCGACATCGTCACCCTCGAGAATGCCGGCGAAACGTCAGACGCCATCGATGTGTTGGTCGAACGTTCCGCCCGGCTCGACAGCGGACAATACAGCGTCAACCGCCCCCTCAAGAACAACACCCGCATC
>JAYPGD010000033.1:0-6530 GCA_038126655.1 Verrucomicrobiales bacterium | reverse complement strand
CGTTCATATGGGCAGCGGCAACGTCCCCGCCCGCATCCTCTTCCGCGACAAGAAGGAGCTTCTCCCCGGCGATTCCGAATTGGCGGAACTGCGCTTTGAGGAACCCGTCTTCGCTGCGGCGGGCGATCGCTTCATCATCCGCGACTGGCCCGAACAGGCGACTCTGGCCGGCGGGTTGATCCTGGACGAATCCGCCGACCGCCGCCGCTTCCGAAGCGATGCCCAGGGCGAAATGCTCTCCGCACGAGCCGAGGCCCACGACAATATCAAGGCCTGGATCGCCTCCCAATTGCAGCGCGACACCGCCTTGAAAGCGGATCGCCTCCTGCTTCAGTCCCGCTTTGGAGAAACGGATGTTCGCGCCGCGTTGGAGGAACTTGTTCAAGACGGATCGGTCATCGAGCGCGAAGGCGTCGCCGCCGACCAGGCCGCTTGGACGGCGGCTAAGGAAGACCTGGCGGCATCCATCGACACCCAACACCGCCGCATGCCGCAACTCCCCGGACTGCCGCTCACCGAAGCCCGAGCCAAGCTGGCCGACCGCCTTCAATCGCCCGAGGCCATCGAACTCTTGCTGGGCGATCTCTGCGCCGATGGCTTCGCCCGCCACGGCGCGGTCATCGCCCGCGAATCGCACACGCCTTCCCTGCCCGACCGACTCAAAGCAATCGAAGCCAAAGTGAGGGCCGCCCTCTCCGCCAAGCCCTATGAACCGCCCGGCCGCAAAGAGGTCGCTCCCGATGAAGCCTCGCAGGAGGTGATCCGCTTCCTCCTGACCACCAGCGAAATCGTCGAACTGAACGCCGATATCGTCATGCTCAGATCCGCCTACGACCAGATGACCCGCGGCATCGTCGATTGGATCAAGACCAACGGCCCCGCCACCGTCAGCGAACTCCGCCAGGCCGTCGGCGCCAGCCGACGCATCGTCATGCCCCTCCTCGAACAGTTCGACCGCGAAGGCGTCACCAAACGCGACGGCGACAAACGCACCCTGACCGGGAAGACTCCCGGAGCTTGAGGTCACAGCTGGCCTAGGATTTCGGATTTCGGATTTCGGGTTTCCTTGGGTCCTTGAGTCCTTGGGTGTTTCGTCATTGGCGCGCATTCCAAACGTGACCGACTTCAATCACCACCCTTCCTTGATCGCACGCCGCAAGCGCCGGATCGCCCCAAATCCTTTGACCCGTACCGCAACTTTCTCTAGCTTCCCGTGTTCCAAATCCGAACCCGTATTGTCATCAAATGGCGCTGATTTCACTGAAAAACACCATTGAGCAGGCCGAATTGGCCAAGGCTGACCAGTTTTCGAGCTGGGTCAAGGCCTGGCGCATCGCCCGCGACGACGGTTCGGACGAGACCTTGTTCGACTTTCTGGGCCGGGAAACAGGGCTCGGCGAGGACGCATTGCTGGAAAAACTCTCCGCCGCGCTGGGCTGGCCCCTGCTGGATTTGCCGGCCATGGACATCCCGCCCGAGGCCCGCGAGCGCATCTCCACCAAGGTCGCCTTCCAATACAAGGTCATGCCCGTCGCATTCGAGGACGGCGTCCTGCGCGTGGCGGTCACCCACCCCTTCAACTCGGCGATGATGAACGCGGTGCAGTTCAACGCCAAGGCTCCGGTCCGCTTCGGCCTGGCCCCCACCGAGGAAATCGAGAAGGCCCTGAAGAAATATTACGGCCTCGGCGCGGAAACCCTCGACGCCCTCCAGCAGGAAGACGAACCGATCGATCTCGAGTTCGACAACGACAAGGACATCGACGAGGACGATTCCGAGGCCAGCGTCATCCGCTTCGTCAACCAGATCATCTGGGAGGCCTTCAAGGAGCGCGCGACAGACATCCATTTCGAACCGGCCGAGGACGAACTGCGCATCCGCAACCGCATCGACGGCATCCTCCACCAGACGCCGATGCCGCCCCAGCTGAAAAACTTCCAGGACTCGATCATCTCGCGCATCACGGTCATGTCCGGCATGGACATCGCCGAGAAGCGACTCCCGCAGGACGGCCGCATCAACGTCCGCATCAAGGGGCAGGAGATCGACATCCGCGTCTCGACCGTTCCGACGGTCTACGGCGAAAGCGTCTCCCTCCGTCTGCTGACCCGCGGCAACATCTTCCTGAGTCTGGACAAGCTCGGTTTCTCCCGGCGCGAGGAGGACGCCCTGCGCGAACTGATCGTCAAACCGCACGGCATCGTCCTGGTAACCGGCCCCACCGGCGCGGGCAAATCCACCTCGCTCTACGCCTTCCTGAGCACCATCAACTCGGTCACCAAGCGCATCATCACGATCGAGGAGCCGGTCGAATACGAACTCAAGGGCATCAACCAGATCGCCGTCCGCTCGGACATCGGCCTGACCTTCGCCCGAGGCCTGCGGCACATCCTGCGTCAGGATCCCAACGTGGTGATGATCGGTGAGTGCCGCGACCTCGAGACCGCCGAGATCGCCATCCGCGCCTCGCTCACGGGCCACCTGGTGTTCTCCACCCTCCACACGAACGACGCCCCCAGCGCCTTCACGCGTCTGATCGACATGGGCATCGAACCCTTTCTCGTGGCGACCTCGGTCGAGGCCGTGCTCGCCCAACGTCTCGTCCGCACCATCTGCAAGCACTGCAAGGAGGAACAAAAGGTGGAAAAGAGCTTCCTCCAGAAGATCGGCTTTCCCGCGGAGGACATCGAGACGGCCAAGGTCTATCACGGCGTCGGCTGCGACGAATGCCATCAACTCGGCTACCAGGGCCGGCTCGGCATCTACGAACTGCTGGTCGTCGATGAATCGATCCGCCCGCTCATCCTCGACCGCGCGCCGGCGACCACCATTTCCAAGACCGCCATCGCCGGCGGCATGCGCACCCTGCGCACCGACGGCTGGGAGAAGGTCAAGGCCGGCATCACCACCGTCGAGGAGGTCCTGCGCGTCACCCAGACCGAGGAACACCAGGGCAATCTCAACGGGGACGAGAACACCATGTTCCTCACGCGCGAATAGCCATGGCCGGAATCGACAGCTGCAACGTTCTCGAAAGCGCCTGGGATTCCCGCCGGTTGTGGCGTTTTTCGGCCGGCGGCGGACAGGTCAGGAAAGCCGGCGAATTCTCGGGGTTGCCGAGCGATCCGCTGCCGACCAAGCAGGTCACCAAGGGCTGGCGTTCGCTCTGGCACAAGTCGGTCAACATCGCCTGGCTTCCGCCGGACCAGGTTTTCATGGCCGCGGTCAAGGTTCCCAGGACCGACAACGACGAGGAATTGCGGACGATGATCGAGTTCCAACTCGAGCGCATCTCGCCGCTGCCCCTCACCCACATCGTCTGGGGCTTCGAAAAGGCGCCGCATTACCCGAACATGCTGGATGAGTTGCGCACGGCCATCGTCGTGATCGCCTCGCGCTCCGCCCTGGAGAAACAACTCGGCGAACTCGAGGCCGACGGCTACCAACCCGACCGCCTGGACATCCCCTTCCTCCACCACCTGCTGACCATGCCGATCGCCGACGACGGCGTCTGGATCTTCCCCTTCGTCACCAAGGACCGCGCCTTCTGCATCACCGCCTGGTGGTATCACAGGACCCTGCACAGCCTCAGCCTCGTCAACCTCACCGACGAATCGAACTGGAAGGACGAGGTTCTCTCCGAGTTGAACAAGGTCGCCTGGGCCGGCGAGGTCGAGGGCTGGATCACCGGCGATCCGAAGGCGCGCCTCGTCTGCGAGGACGAACTGGCCGAGACCTGGCAACAATTGCTCACGGAGGCCTGCGGGACCGACGTCGAACGCTCCGCCCCGCCCTCGCGCAACGAACTCGCCGCCCTCAACGCGCGCCGGGTCGCCAACGGCGACGCCACCGCGAACCTCCTCCCGGCCGAACGCGCCACCCGCTACAAGCAGGAGCTCACTGATCGCATCTGGATGCGCGCGGTCGGCGCCTTGATCGTCATCTACATGATCGGCGTCGGCTGCTATTTCGGCTGGCTCCAATACCTCGGCATCCAGAAATCCGAGATCGGGCAGCAGATCGCAGCCCTGACCGACGACTACGACAAGGTCAAGGAGATGCGGACCCAGATCGAGATCCAGGAAAAGCAGGTCAATCTCCGCTACGCGTCCCTGGACACTTGGAAGGCCGTCTCCGAAACCCTCCCCGGCGACCTGACGCTGACCGCCCTCGACTTCATGCGCGGCGAAAGGATCCGGCTCGTCGGCACCGCCCGCAATCGCCAGAGCTCCAAGGTCACCGACTTCAACGAGGATCTCGGAAACTACACGCTTGATGGCCGGCCGATTTTCGAAGCCGTCGGCCCGGCCTCCATCACCATGGTGCAAAACGGCCAGATCCAGTGGAATTTCACCTGCACGCTCGCCCGATGAAGACGCTGTTCGACAATCTGAACCTGCGCCCCGGTGAACGACGCCTGATCGTGCTCGTCGCGATCGTCACCTTCATCGTGCTCAACTTCTGGTTCGTCTGGCCGCACCGCAATGACTGGAAACAGGCCACGGACGACCTGGAAGCCGCGCGAACCAAGTTGGAGGAATACAGCGCCACGGCCGGCGAACTCGACCTCACCAGCCAGAAGCTCACCAAGTCGGGAGCGTCCAACCTCATGGCCGAACAAGAGTCCGTCCACCTGCTCCGCACCATTCAGGGGTTGACCGCCAAACACGAGGTCAATGTCAACCGCTACGAACCCCAGACCGAAAGCCCGCTGGGCACCAATGGCATGTTCGTCGAAATCACCCTCCCCATCCAGTTCGTGAACACCTGGGACACCACTCTGGTGAATTTCCTCGTCTCGGTCAGCGAGGACGAATCCCTGATCCGCGTGCGCGATTTCCGCGTGCAGCCAAACAGCCAGCGCAACGGACTCGCCGGCCGCATGTCACTCGTCGCCAGCTATCGCGCCTCCGGCCGGCAAAAGAAAACCGGCTTCAACGCCAACGAATGATGCGTCGGACTTGCTCCAGGAATCCTCACCGCAACGCAGCCGTCCCGGCTGCGGGTTCAAACGGCGGCCCGCCCCAGGCCCCGGAGCGCGGCCCCGCGACCCGCAGAAACCCGCTTCGAGGACTGCTCCTGCCTGCCCTGGCCTGCCTCGCATTCGCGCTGCCTCCGTTGGAATCCCGCGCCGAGGAAGAGGCCCGCTTCGAACTCCGCGCCATCCTCACCGTCGCCGGCGCCCGGCACGCCATGTTCGCCGACACCTCCGCGCCCGGCAAAACCTACATGCTGCGGACCGGCAAATCCGACGGCGGGGTGACCCTCGTTTCGCTCGATCCCGCCACCGGCTCCGCGGTCATCCGCGATCGCGGGCGCCGACATGCCATGCAGATGGATGCGCCGCCCGACGAGGCCGCCGCCAGCCCCCGCGGCGTGATCTGGCTGCAGGACGCGACCCTCGCCGACATCACCGCCATCTACCAACGCATCACCACCCGCACCGTGCTTCGCGCGTCCGATCTGGGCGACGTTTCCTTCAGCTTCCGCGAGCAGAACTTTGACACTCCCAAGGCCTCATCCCGATTGATCGAGGCCTTCAAGGAAAAGGAGATCGACCTCATCCCGAACGGCAAACGATTCGCCATCGCCCGGCGCAACGGGGCGGTCATCCCCGCCCTGCCGAATTACGCCGAAATCGTCGAGGCTGCCAGCGACACATCGAAGAAGACCACGGAATCCAGGCTGATCCAGGTCGGCTCCATCAACTTCCCAAACCTCGACCTCTCCCAGTTCCTGGAATTCTACTCGGAACTCACCGAGCGGACCGTCCTGAAACCGGCGGCGCTGCAGGGGACCGCCCTCTCCCTGATCACGCAGACCGACATGAACCGCTGGGAGGCCATCTACGCCCTCGACATGACCCTGGCGCTCAACGGCCTCAAATCCACCTTCCTCGGCGACCAATTCACCGCAATCACCGAACTCGATTACGACACTGGTCAACTCTCCAGCCCGCCCGATCCGGATCCCGACGCCGCGACAATCAAACCCGGCGCGATCAAGTTCAACAAGGCCCCGGCAAAACGGGCCTTCCAACGCTACCAGGAGCTTGCCAAGGCCAAGGTCGTCGCCTCTCAACCGCGCCTCGCCGAGGTTTCCATCGATCTGAAAAATCGCGACGAGCTCGCCGCCAATGAAGCCGCCTGGGCCGTCGAGACCGTCCTGCGACTGAACGGCATCCACTTTCAGCACACCGACGACAACAACGTCCGCGCCCTGCCGGTCGCCAAGACCCCTGACGCGAAAAACTGATCCGCAATGAAACACGCCAAAGCCTTCCAACTGCTGTTCGCCCTCGCGGTCCTGACCGCCGGGCTGACGCTGACCTTCGCGCAGGCGCCCCCCGCGCCCAAGGTCTCTCAACCCACCGCAGAGCAGCAACGCCTCATCCGCGAGAAACTCATCAAGGCCTACCGCGACCGCGGGCAGGAACCGCCGGCGCACCTGACCAATGCGATACCGGTCAAACCCACGTCGCTTCCCAAACCCTCGGCCACCCGGCCCGTCGCGGCCCCGCCGGCGCCGAC
>JAYPGD010000032.1:17940-21594 GCA_038126655.1 Verrucomicrobiales bacterium | reverse complement strand
TCTCAAACCCGCTCACCGCAAGGAGAGCGGGTTTTTTGTTTCCCATGAAAACCCAAAGCCCCACCCAATCGGACTCCTCCAAGACGCCGCGGCCCTCATTGTGGACCACGTTGAAGGCCTTCCCGCGTCCGGTGTGGATCGTGTTTCTCGGCGTGTTCATCAACCGCTTCGGGACCTTCGTCGTGCCGTTCCTCGCGCTGCACATGACCAAACTGGGTTTCTCGATCAAACAGGCCAGCATGGCTTTGGCCGCCTATGGCGGCGGTCATCTTGTCGCCTCCATGATCGGCGGGCACCTGGCCGACACCATCGGACGGCGAAACACCATCGTGCTTTCCATGTTCTCGGCCGGCAGCGTCATGTTGTGCCTGTCACAGGCGGAAAGCCTCGCCGCCATCGTCTCGCTCGCCTGCCTCGCGGGGATCACCGCCGAATTCTACAAACCCGCCAGCAGCGCCCTGCTTGCGGACCTGACGACCAGCGAGAACCGGGTGACCGCCTACGCCGCGATGCGCTTCGCCATCAACGCCGGCTGGGCGATCGGTCCCGCCACCGCCGGACTGATGGCGCAGTATTCCTACACCTGGCTCTTCATTGGCGACGCCGTCACCTCGTTCGCATTCGGGGCAATCGCCTGGAAGTTCCTGCCCTCGCTGCGAAACAAGAACCGCGAGGACTGGAAGAACGTGGGCAAGGCCTTCTCCAGCATCGCAACTGCATGTCGATGCGCCTTGAGCGACCGCCGCTACCTGCGCTTCCTGGTGGCGGCGTTCGGACCCGCCATCGTGTTCATGCAGATGTCCTCGACCTTGGGCATGGAGATCAAGACCGCCGGCTACAAGGAGACGGTCTATGGCTGCGTCATGGCGCTGAACGGCGCCCTGATCATCCTGATCGAACTGCCCCTGATCACGATCACCCAGCGGTGGAAGACCACGACCGCCATCGCCATCGGCTACCTGCTGATCGGCGGCGGTTACTCCATCTTCCTGCTCGGCGATTCGATCGCCGTCTACGCCGCGGGCATGATCGTGTTCACCTTCGGCGAGATGATCGCCATGCCGATCGCCATGGCCTACGCCGCCAGCCTCGCGCCCGAGGACATGCGCGGACGCTACATGGGAGTCTACGGACTGGTCTGGGGCTGCGCGTTGACCGTCGGTCCGGCCGCGGGACTGGCCCTGTTCGAACTCGCGCCTGACCTGCTGTGGATCGCCTGCGGCGGTCTGGGGCTGGTGTCCGCGGTGATCTCGCTGGAGTTGTTTCCCGCAGCGGAGAAAGCAAGCGAGTCCGGTTGCCCCGCGCCGACTCCCGAAGTCGCTTACTCGACTTGAAGCCGCGCGGCATGCCCGGGTATGGTCCCGGGCATGTCGCGCAGTATCGCCATCGCGTTGCTGATCATGGCCGCCAACGCCATGGGGGATCCCAAGGCTCCGGACGTCGACTACGTCCGCGACGTCAAACCCATCTTCAAGAACCACTGCCAGAGCTGCCACGGGCCGGTAAAACAGAAGGGCGGGCTCAGGCTGGATTCCGGCAGCCTGATCCTGCAGGGAGGCAAGTCCGGAGACGCCCTGGTTCCGAATTCCCCGGATCACAGCGAGATCCTGGCCCGCATCCTGTCCTCCGACGAATCCGAACAAATGCCGCCCGAAGGCGCGCGGCTGACGTCCGAACAGGTTGAACTGATCCGCAAGTGGATCGAACAGGGCGCCCCGTTTCCCAGGGACGAATCAGCCCCCGTTCGTCCGGAGGAACACTGGGCCTTTCAACCGGTTCAACGGCCCGGGATCCCTGAAGTGTCGAACGCCTCCTGGCCCAGAAACCCCATCGATCGCTTTGTTCTCGCAACGTTGGAGGCGCGCGGTTGGCAACCGGCCGCGGCCGCCGCGCCCCCCGCCCTGCTTCGCCGCGTCTTTCTCGACCTGCTCGGCTTCCCTCCGTCGTTGCAGGATCAACAGGCGTTCGCCGAATCGCCGACACCTGAGGCTCTGGACCGCATCATCGACCAACTCCTCGCCCGCCCCGCTTACGGCGAACGCTGGGCGCGACATTGGCTGGACCTTGTGCGCTACGCCGAGACCAACGGTTACGAACGCGACGCCATCAAGCCCATGGTCTGGCGCTATCGCGACTACGTGATCCGCGCCCTCAACGAGGACAAACCCTACGACCGCTTTCTCCTCGAACAACTCGCCGGCGACGAACTGCCCGACGCCAGCAGCGAAACCGTCATCGCCACCGGCTTCTACCGCCTCGGTCACTGGGACGACGAACCCGCCGATCCGCAGACCGACCGCTTCGATCAACTCGACGACATCATCAACACGACCTCGCAGTCGTTGCTCGGCCTCACGCTCGCCTGCGCCCGCTGCCACGACCACAAGGTCGAGCCGCTGACGTCCAAGGACTACTACAGCCTGCTGGCCGTGTTCGATCCCCTGTCCCGACCACGCAAGGGACGCACCGAACTCACGGTCCCCGCCGGATCCCGCGAGGAATTGAAACACGCCTCGTCCGACCTGCCGCAGGCCTATGTCCTTCAGGAGAAGTCCCCCAAGGCGCCAGACACCCGCATCCTGATCCGCGGCAGCGCCACGCGTCCCGGCGACGCCGTCTCGCCCGCGGTCCCGGACATCCTCGCGCAACGCCAGCCCGACTTCCCGGAACCCGATTCGCACACCACCCGTCGCCGCCTGGGCCTGTCACGCTGGATCATCAATGAACAGAATCCGCTGACCGCCCGCGTCATCGTGAACCACGTCTGGCGGCTCCACTTCGGCCAGGGCCTCGTGCGCACGGCCGGCGACTTCGGCCTCATGGGAGAAGCGCCCACCCATCCCGAACTGCTCGACTGGCTCGCGCATTGGTTCATGCGCGACGCCCGCTGGTCGCTCAAGGAGCTTCACCGCCTGATCCTCACCAGCGCCACCTGGCGCATGAGCCGCGAAAACAACGAATCCTATGCCGCCGAAGATCCCGATAACCGCCTCCTCTGGCGGATGCCCTACCGACGGCTTGAGGTCGAAGCCCTCCGCGATTCCATGCTGGCTGTCAGCGGCCGGTTGAACCGCGAAATGTTCGGCCCCTCCATGTATCCGGCCGTTCCTCCACAAGCCCTCGAAGGGCATAGCGATCCCGAGAAGATCTGGAAACCGTTCAATGAAAAGGACGCCTCCCGCCGCACCGTCTACGCCTTCATCAAGCGCTCCATGGTCGTGCCCATGTTGGAAGTCCTCGACCTCTGCGACACGACCCGCCCCTCCGATGGCCGCGCGGTCACCACGGTCGCCCCGCAGGCGCTCACGTTGTTCAACGGCGATTTCGTCAATCGCCAGGCCCGCCATCTGGCCGATCGACTGCGACACGAAGTCGGCGATGATTCCATGGCGCAGGTTGAACGCGCCTACCGCCTGTCGCTCTGTCGCAATCCGACCAAAACCGAAGCCGACACGGCAGCAAAGTTTCTCAATGCGGAAGCCGCGAAGATCCAGCAGGAGAAACAAATCAATCCCACGCAGGCCAGACGCCAAGCCCTCGGACAATTCTGCCGCGTGCTGTTGAACCTCAACGAATTCGCCTACCCGGAGTGATCCGATGATCTCACAAGACACCCCCCTCCACGGATGGCAGAGCCGACCCACGGATATGTTT
>JAYPGD010000032.1:11991-17930 GCA_038126655.1 Verrucomicrobiales bacterium | reverse complement strand
GATATGTTTTCTTCATCCGTGGGTCGGCTCTGCCATCCGTGGGGCAACTCCATCGAAAACCGCTGAAACGCCATGAACCGCTTCCAGCCCAACCTCACACCCTGCGGCCGCACTCGGCGTGAATTCCTTTGGGAAGTCGGCGGCGGCTTCGCCGGACTGGCCCTGATCGACCTCCTTTCCAACGACGGACTCCTCACGCCGTCCGCCGCCGCGGCGCAGAACTACGACGCCCAGAACCCCCTCGCCGAACGCGCCCCCCATTTCCCGGCCAAGGCGAAGCGCGTCGTGTTCCTGTTCATGAACGGCGGCCCCAGCCACGTGGACACCTTCGACCCCAAGCCGGAACTCGATCGACACCACGGCAGGAAATACTCCGGCGATGCCAAGGTCGGCTCCAACGGACGGCCCATCGGCCACCTGATGAAGTCGCCCTTCCCGTTCAAGCGGCAAGGGCAAAGCGGACTCCCCATCAGCAGCCTGTTCCCGCATACCGCAAAGCACGCCGACGACCTCTGCGTGATCAGGTCAATGCACAGCGACACCGCGGCGCACGCCTCGGGTTGCCTGCAGATGAACAGCGGCAGCATCTTCATCGGCAAGCCCAGCCTCGGCTCCTGGCTCAGCTACGGACTCGGCAGCGCGAACCAGAATCTGCCCACCTTCGTCGTCATGACCGATCCCCGCGGCGGCCCGATCGGCAGCGCGTCGAATTGGTCCGCCGGCTTCATGCCCGCCGCCTATCAGGGCACCCTGTTCCGCAGCAAGGGCAGCCCGTTGCTCGATCTGGCGACGCCCAAGGGAACCAGCGAACGCGCGCAACGCAGCAGCCTCGACCTTCTCAAGAAACTCAATCAGGATCACGCGCGCCAACGGCCCAACGAAACCGAACTCGCCGCGCGCATCGAATCCTACGAACTCGCCTACCGCATGCAGACCACCGCCGCCGAAGTCGTGGACGTCGATCGCGAGAACGCGGCCACCCGTGAAATGTACGGCCTAAACAACAAGCTCACCGCGGACTTCGGCCGCAAGTGCCTCATCACGCGGCGACTCCTCGAAAAGGGCGTCCGCTTCGTGCAGCTCTATTCCGGCGGCGGCCACATCGAGGAGACCTGGGACGGCCACAACGACTGCATTTCAAATCACAAGCTCCACGCCGGCGAAACCGACCAACCCATCGGCGCGCTGATGACCGATCTCAAACGCAGCGGCTTGTGGGATGACACGCTGATCGTCTGGGGCGGCGAGTTCGGCCGCACGCCCACCAGCGAAGGCGTCGACAAACCCGGCCGCGACCACAACTGGCACGGCTACTCCATGTGGCTGGCCGGCGGCGGCGTCAAGGGCGGCCAGGCCATCGGTTCCACCGACGAGGTCGGCTTCAAGGCCGTCGACGACCGAGCCCATGTCTCCGACTTCCACGCCACCATCCTTCACCTCATGTGCCTCGACCACCGCAAGCTCAGCTGGTTCCACCAGGGTCTGAACCAAAGACTCACCGGCGTGGAGGAACGGCATGTGATAAGGAACGTTTTGGGGTAGGTTGGGTTCAGATCAGCACATTTTCATTCATGGGCGTTCCGAACGAAAAGCCGCACGCACCGCATAGGGTCGCCGCCTTCGTGGCAGCCTGCGCCTCAGGCGTCTGCTGTGTTCTGCTCATTTTCGGAATCGGAAAGACCATCATCGGGAAATACCCCACCCATTCGCCCAAAGGGCTCGTCGTCGTATTCTCACTTCTCTTTGTTTTCTTTGGCTTTCTGTTTCGGGATGCAATTCGGATCGCACGAGCGGAACCACCTTTCCACGTTCCTATTTCCAACATGTATTTGGCATTCGGAATTGTGACAGCCGCGGCACTCCTCCCGAGCGAGTTGATGTATTTCGGTCGAGGTTTCGAATCCCCTGCATGGGTTGCCTCCAGCGCATTGGCTGTCATTGCCGGTCTACTGCTCAAGCGCAACGAGCAACCGTCCCTAAGAGCGTAGGGCTTCAGTCCTACGTCTCGCACAACACAAACATCCCGGCCTGAAGGGCCGGTCGCGGCGTCGGATACCGCGGGCGACCTTTCAGGCCGCAATGCAACGCCCTCCGAGTTTCACAGGGCTGAAGCCCAGTGCTTTGCGCGGCCGGGCCTTCAGCCCGGAATACGCATCTGGCCTCGCGGTAGGTCTTGGACTGCGACGCTGTGCACGCCAAACATCAACGACAATCCGATGGGAACCAGAGTGCCCCATTCTTAACACAGAGCACACAGAGGAAAGGAGGACCACTGAGAAAGACATTTCCTCTATGTGGTCCTCTGTGTTCTCCATGCCCTCTGTGTTAAGAATCCGACGACCGACAAAGACCGAACGCGAGCATATCATCGAGCGATCTTCTGCGCGCTAGCGTCTTGGAGTGCGGCGCTGTGCGCCGCTTTGAAGCGTATCCACTTTTCCAACCGCCCTCGCCAAGCAAGGCGGCCGTCCGGTTCGCCCAGACTAACGGAAAACACTCGAAGTTCGTTGCACGCCCATCGCCCAACAAAGCGGCGCACAGCGCCGCACTCCAAGACGCTGACGCGAATCCGCAAACGCCCCCGCACAACCAAGCCCCACCACAGGTGGCGCTGTGATGCAACACAGCGCTACCGAATCAACGTTTCCCAGCCAAGGCCCTTGGAGGTTGGAGCTTGGGATTTGAACCTCCCCCCAATTCTCTCCCTTGACCGCGCGCCCGCATTCCTCAAACTGCCGCGCATGACGAAACCAGTCCTTCGCCTCCTTGCCGCCCTTTTCCTCACCGGCGTCGTCGCCGCCAACGCCGCGGACTCGCGTCCGAACATTTTGTTCGTCTTCACCGACGATCACGCGTCGCACGCGATCAGCGCCTACGGCTCGAAGATGAATGTCACGCCCAACCTGGACCGCATTGCGAAGGAGGGCATGCTGTTCAGAAACTGCTTTGTTGGGAATTCGATCTGCGCCCCCAGCCGCGCGACCATCCTCACCGGCAAGCACACCCATCTCAACGGCCAGATCGACAACCGCGTCACCTTCGACGGGGCGCAGCAGACCTTTCCCAAGCTGTTGCGCGAGGTCGGCTACCAGACTGCGATCGTCGGCAAGTGGCATCTGAAGAGCGAACCGACAGGCTTCGATTTCTGGAAGGTCCTCGTCGGCCAGGGCCCCTACTACAACCCGCCGATCCGCACGGCCGACGGCGTCGTCAACTACACCGGCTACACGACCGACGTCATCACCGACATCACGCTCGACTGGCTCAAGAACAAGCGCGAGAAGGACCGCCCCTTCATGCTGATGTTCCAACACAAGGCGCCGCACCGCGAATGGGCGCCCGGGCCGGACTTTCTGACGAAGTATGACGACGTCAACATCCCGGAACCGCACACCCTGTTCGATGACTGGAAGGGCCGCACTTCCGCCGCCGGCAAACAGGAGATGACCATCTCGGATCACATGAGCGACCGGGACCTGAAGTTCGTCCCGCCGAACAATCTCACCCCGGAGCAACTCTCCAAATGGCTCGCCGCCTATGAACCGAAGAACGACGCCTTCCGCGCCGCGAACCTGCAGGGCAGGGATCTCGTCCGCTGGAAATACCAACGCTACATAAAGGACTACCTCCGCAGCGTCGCCTCGGTGGACGCCAATCTCGGCCGCGTGCTCGACTACCTCGACCAGACCGGCCTCGCGAAGAACACCGTCGTGATCTACAACTCCGACCAGGGCTTCTACCTCGGCGACAAAGGCTGGTATGACAAGCGCTGGATGTATGAGGAATCCTTCCGCGCGCCGCTCATGGTCCGCTGGCCCGACATGATCGATCCCGGCACGGAAAACTCCGATCTCGTGCAGAACATCGACTTCGCCCCGACCTTCCTGGAGATTGCCGGCGCGCGCGTGCCCGAGGACATGCAGGGCCGCAGCATTCTTTCCCTGCTCAAGGGCTCCAAGCCCGCCGACTGGCGCAAGTCGCTTTACTACCAGTATTACGAATACCCGGCCGTCCACATGGTGCAGCGGCACTACGGCGTGCGCACCGGGCGCTACAAATTGATCCACTACTACCCCATCAACGAATGGGAGATGTTCGACCTGCTTCACGATCCCTACGAGATGAAGAATCTCTACCGGGCCGCGGAATACCAGGACGAGATTGCCGAACTGAAGACCGAACTCGAACGCCTGCGGAAGGAATACCGCGTCGCCGACTTCAAGGAACCTCCCCTGCCGCCGGATCCGGCCAAGGCGAGGAACGAGCGCGCCTTCCGATTGACGTTCGACGAGCAGGAAGCCAAGGGCGTCAAGGCCTGGTTCGGCCGCAACGGAAAGGCCGGCGAATTCAACGGCAAGCAGAACATCGGCTTCATCCGCGCCACCAGCCCGGATCCTTCCTACAAGCCGATGGTCGTCGGGGCCTGGGTCCATCCGACGTCCGACTCCGGCGTCGTCCTCGCCCAAGGCGGCGAGTCCATGGGCTTCACGCTTTACCTGAAAAAGGGCGTCCCACACTTCGGCATGCGCGTCGGCGGACGGCTTTATGAAGCCAAGGCCGGCGCGAATGTCCCGACCGGCGACTGGACGCACATCGCGGGTCAACTGAACCGGCAAGGACAGCTCCAGGTCCTGATCGGCGGCAATGCCTCCGGGGCCAAGGCCGGGGCCAAATTCATCACCGGCAAGCCCGCCGATCCCTTGACCATCGGCGCCGACACCGGCTCCGCCGTGAACGACTATCCCGCCGGCAACAACTTCAAGGGCCTGATCGAAGACGCGCGCATCTACTGGGGCGATGTAAGCAAGGGCGGATTGAGCGCCTGGGTGGATTGAGGCCGCGACCTCGTAGCCGCGACCTTCAGGTTGCGCCGGTAGCCGCGACCTTCAGGTTGCGCCGGTAGCCGCGACCTTCAGGTTGCGCCCCGATATCTCCCCCCAACAAAAAAAACGGCCTCCGTTTCCGGAGGCCGTCTTGTTTTGAATTGTATGTCGCGTCGGCTTACTCGCCGACCTGGTAGCGGACGAAGCTGCGGACGCTGAGTTCGTCGTCCACGGCCTTGCCGGTGTTGGCGATCAGATCCTTGATGCTGACGTCGCCATCCTTGACGAAGGCCTGATCGAGCAGGCAGTGCGTCTGGTAGTATTTCTCCAGCTTGCCCTGGGTGATCTTCTCGATGGCCTGCGCCGGCTTGTCCTTGAACTGCTCGGCGATGATCGCCTTCTCCTTCTCGATCTCCTCGCCGTCGACCTGATCGCGGCTGACCGCGGCCGGATTGGCGGCGGCGATCTGAAGGGTCAGGTCGCGCACAAGCTGCTTGAAGTCCTCGCTGTCCGCGGAGCCTTCCTTGCCGGCTCCCACCTCGATGAGCACGCCGACCTTGGCTCCCGGGTGGATGTAGGCCGCGACCAGTCCGCCGCCCTCGACCTGCATGCGGGTCGAACGCGTGATCTGGATGTTCTCGCCGATCTTGGCGACCTGCAACGTGCGGAATTCCTCGAGGTCCTCGTCCGGATTCGCGGCGAGCTTCTCGGCGACCTCGGCGCAGAAGGCCTGGAAGGTCTCATTCTTGGCGACGAAGTCCGTCTCGCAGTTGATCTCAACCAGGACGCCGACCTTGCCGCCGGGCTGGATGTGCTGGGCGACAACGCCCTCGTTGGCCTCGCGACCCGCCTTCTTGACGGCGATGTTCGCGTCCTTCTTGCGAATGATCTCCACGGCGGCGTCAAGGTCGCCGTTGGCTTCGGTGAGCGCCTTCTTGCAGTCCATCATGCCCGCATTGGTCATGCTGCGCAGCTTGGCGACGTCGGATGCTTTGATATCTGCCATATTCGTATCTGTCGTTTGATGTTCTCTGTCGGTGCCGTAATTGGAAAGGGCGCGCGGTCACGGCGACCGCGCGCCCCTTGAATCGTTTGTGCGGTCAGGCGGGCTTATTC
>JAYPGD010000032.1:10420-11981 GCA_038126655.1 Verrucomicrobiales bacterium | reverse complement strand
CGGCCGGAGCGTCCGTCGCGGCGGCTGGAGCGGCCGGAGCTTCCTCGGCGGCGGCGGGAGCGGCGGCTTCCTCGGCTTCGGCGGCCTTAGCGACGGCTTCGGCCTCTTCCTTCGCCTTGGCGGCGGCGGCTTCCTCGGCGGCGGCTTCTTCAGCCGCGGCCTTGGCCTTCGCGGCCGCGTTCGCCTCATACTCGGCGCGCGCCGAGGTCAATGTCTCCGTGATCGTCGAAAGCAGGAGACGGATGGAGCGGATCGCATCGTCGTTGCCGGCGATCGGATGCGTGACATCGTCCGGGTCGCAGTTGGTGTCCACGATGGCGACCAACGGAATCTTGAGCCGCTTGGCCTCGGCGACGGCGTTGTGCTCGCGCTTCACATCGATGATAAAAATCGCCTCCGGGAACTTCTCCATGTCCCGGATGCCGCCAAGGTTGCGGATCAGACGCTGGCGGTCGCGGTTGAGCGAGGCCTGCTCCTTCTTGCCAAATTTGTTGATGGAGCCGTCTTCAAACATCTTCTCGATCTCCTTCAAACGGCCGATCGATTGACGGACGGTCTTCATGTTGGTCAACGTGCCGCCGAGCCAACGCTCGGTGACGTAGGGTTGACCGCAGGAGGTGGCGGCGTCGCGCACGGCCTGCTGCGCCTGCTTCTTGGTGCCGACGAAGAGGACTTTGCCGCCCTTGCGGACGATGTCGCCCAGGGTGTCGCAGACATCCTTCAGCTGTTGGATGGTCTGGCCGAGATCGATGATGTGAATCCCGTTGCGCGCATCAAAAATGAAGCGCTTCATCTTCGGGTTCCAACGACGGGTCTGGTGTCCAAAATGGACGCCGGCTTCAAGCAGTTCTTTTATTCCGATGTTCAATGTGTTTCCTATGGTTGCAGCTCGTCGGTTTCGTCCGGCGAACCATCCCCCGGAAAAGGGGATTTTGTTTGGGTGTTGTTTTGGCCGCCGGCTCCACCTGAAACCGGACAATTCACGGCCGTTGATCCCTTCATCCGCCTTTCCGCGGAAAAAGGACGAGCAAAGTATCAATCGCCCTTCACCGCGGCAACCCTACTTTTGCGGGCATTTTGCGTCGATATGTCACTGAAGAAACACTGGTCCACCGGCGACGCCGAGATCGCCATTCTGGCGGGCGGCCTGAGCGAACGCATGGGCCGCGACAAACTCCGCCTGCGCCTCGGTCGACGCACCACCCTGGGGCACGTGCGCGCGCTGGCGAAGTCACTGGCCTTGCCGTCCCGCGTCATCCGCAAGGATCTCGTTCCGCGCTGCGGCCCGATCGGAGGAATCTACACGGCCCTGAAACGGGCCAGGCGACCGGCTGTGCTGATTCTGTCGGGCGACATGCCGTTTGTGGGCCGGGAATTCGTGGAACGTCTGGTCCGCGCGGCGCGGGCCAGGGACAGGGCGGTGTTTGCGCATGGCGAAAGGGGGTTCGGGTTTCCGGCCTTGATGATAACCGACGCTCTGCCGGTCATCGAGTCGCAGATGGCAGGCGGCAGACGGTCCATCCAGGCCCTGGCTCGGCAACTGAATGCGCGCGGCTTCAAT
>JAYPGD010000032.1:0-10410 GCA_038126655.1 Verrucomicrobiales bacterium | reverse complement strand
CCTGAACACTCCGGAGGATCTGGAAAACGCGCGGCAGCGGGATCTGGGGGGCTGATCCATCCAGCTGGAACGGTCAAATCTCTGCGGGGCGCGGCTGTGTCCCGTCTTCGAGACCAGCCGCGGCAGCCCCCGATCCACGAACGTCTTGGAAACGTGGGCCAGGGTCGCCGCCAATGTTGCTGCGACTGGTCGTCGACACAGTCGCGCTCGCCCGCCCCCTGCCATCCGCGCTGGACTCGCCGCGCCGGCTTCCGTTAGTTTCCCGCCATTCCAACCGGGACAGCCACCCTGCCCTTTCTGATTCCAACAACCTGATGAAAACGACTTCCCGCCTCCTCATTGGACTGACACTGTTGGGCTTTGTGTCGACGACAACCGCCCAACGCGCCGCATCCCGCACCCTGTCCGGCCAACGCTGCTGGGTCGTCGCCTCGGACCAGGTCGAACTCGCCATCACCCGCACGGGCGGCCACATGGCGCCGGTGACGTTCTTTCGCGATTCCGATTCCCCGGTCGCGCCCTACTACATCAGCCCCTGGCAGGGAGACAAGCTGGACTACCCCGTCCCCGTGCTTGTTCCACTGCGCGGCGACTTCTTCTGCCTGCCCTTCGGCGGCAACGGGACCGCCTACAATGGAGAGGAACATCCTCCCCACGGCGAGACCGCCGGCAGCGAATGGAAGCTCGGCGGCGTCGAGAAGCAGGGCGATATCACCACCCTCACGTTGAAGTTGAAGACCAAGGTCCGCGAGGGCGAGGTAACCAAACGCCTCAGCCTGCGCGACGGCGACAACGTCGTCTACTCCTCCCACGTCATCAATGGCTTCACGGGCAGGACCTCCCTCGGCCATCACGCCACGCTCGCCATGCCGGACAAGGAAGGCTCCTTCAAGATCTCGCACAGCCCGATCAAGTTCGGGCTGACAAACCCAACCCAGTTCAGCTCTCCGGCCAACGCCGAATATCAGCAACTCGGCATCGGCCAGAAATTCCAGAGCCTCACCTCCGTGCCGTCCATTTTCAAAGGCGCGAAGGACGTCGATTGCTCGCGCCTGCCGCAGACCCGGGGTTACGCCGATTTGCTGATGATCTTCCCCAAGGACACCGGCGGCAAGCCGGCCTGGCTCACCGCCGTGCGCAAGGACCAGGGCTGGATGTGGTTTTCACTCAAGGATCCCAAGGTCCTCACGGCCACCGTCTTCTGGCTGGAGAACCACGGCCGCCACGGTCTCCCCTGGTTCGGACGCAACAATTGCGTCGGCATGGAGGACGTCACCGCCTTCTTCGCGGACGGACTCGCCCCCTCGGCCGGCGACAACATCCTGACCAGGGAAGGCATTCAGACTTCGGTCGATATCAAGGATGGCCACACGGTGAACTACATCCAGGGCGTGGTGAAGATCCCGGCCGGCTACACGGAAACCGACAAGGTTGAATTCGGCGCCGGTTCGGTCACGTTTGTTTCCAAGAGCGGTTTCCGGGTCAAGGCGCCGGTCCGCCATGATTTCTTGAAGTCAGGCAAGCTCTGACGCGCGATCCAGCACGCCCCTCGCCCTCCAGCCACATTCCGCGATTACCGCGCTCTCTCGAGGTAGCCCTTGATCGCCCGGATTCCCTTTGTGCCGGCGTCGTAGGGATCGGGGATCTGCCAGCCGTCGATCATCATCCAGCCGTTGAAACCGCCTTCGTGCAGGGCTCGGAATGAAGCCTCCACATCGATGTGGCCGTCGCCAGCCGGAAGATGCTTGGACGTGCCGCCGTCGCGCAGCGTTCCATCGGTGTCCGTGAAGTGCACATAGCCGATGTTCCCCACACCGATGCGTGTGAGCATCTCGTGCGGGCGTCCGGCGGACTTGTTCATCAGGTCGAAGTGGCTCGGATCGTAGATCGTCTTCAGACGGTCGTCGTTCGCCTGTTCGAGAATCCGGACCAGATGCTCCTCGGTGTTGAACTGAAAGGGCGGCTCGATCTCGAAGGCGGCGACGATGCCTTGATCTTCCGCCATGGCGGCGATTTCCCGGAACGACCCCGCCAGACGTTTGATCGCTTCATCAATCGTCTGACCGCGCAACCCACCCCCCGGCCACATCCCGATGCAATCACAACCGAGAGCCTTCGCCAGCTTCACCCGGTCGCGCATCTCCGCCAGCCAACGCCTTCTCGAATCATCATCCGGCGCAAAAGCTCCGGCCGCGCCGGTCTGAATGGAGAAGATCTGAAGCCCATGTTTGGAATACTGGTCGCGCAACGCCTTGACCGCCTTGGCGTCGCCGGCGGAGGGATAGCCCTTGCGCGGCCACCCCTGAACCAACTCCACCCCGTCAAAGCCCGCCTTGGCCGTGTAGGCCAGAACTTCCTCGATGGGAAACGACTTCTTGTATTTCCCGGCCGCTGACGCGAAGCCGTTCAACCCGATTGCCGTCTCCCACCTGGGTTTGCCTTTCGCGCCAAGGGCGTCATTGGCAAGACCCGCCGCGAACGCGCCTGCGGCAACCGCTGCGCTGCGAACGAAACAGCGTCGATCCAACTTCGTGTTGTTCATGGGATTCGAATGGGCGAATTCACGTTCGCGGTTGCGGTTTGAAAAGTAGGCTACGCGAGAATTCCCCTCACAACCTCGCCGTAAATATCGGTCAACCGGAAGTCGCGTCCGGCGTGGCGATAGGTCAGGCGTTCGTGATCGAGGCCGAGGAGGTGCAGGATCGTCGCATGCAGATCGTGCAGGTGGACCTTGTCCTTCACCGCACGATAGCCGTAGTCGTCCGTCGCGCCGTAGACCAGGCCGCCCTTCACGCCGCCGCCGGCCATCAGTGTGGTGAAACCGAAAGGGTTGTGACCGCGGCCGTAGGTGTTGAGATTGCCCTTGCCGTTCGTCAGGTCCTGTTCGTAGGGCGTGCGACCGAACTCGCCGGTCCAGACGATCAGCGTCTCCTCCAGCATGCCCCGGGCCTTGAGATCGGCGATCAATCCCGCGACCGGCTTGTCCACCTGCGCGGCGCTGTTCGGCAGGGACTTGCGAATGCCGCCATGATGATCCCAGCCGCCGATGTTGACCTGAATGAAACGGACGCCCGCCTCGGCGAAGCGGCGCGCCAGCAGGCATTGCCGCCCGAACCAGTCGGTCTTTCCTTCGCCGATGCCGTAGAGCTTTCTCGTCGCGTCCGACTCGCCGTCAAAGCGGAACAACTCCGGCGCCTCGGTCTGCATGCGGAAGGCCAATTCAAAGGACTGGATCATCCCCTCCATCTGCTGGTCGCGTTCCGAGGCGGCCAGGTGGCGCTGATTCAATTGGCGGACGAAATCCAACTGCTCGCGCTGCAGCTTCGACGGAAACGCCTTATCCTCCAGGTTGCGCAATCGCGCCGCGGCGCCCGCTGTCCTCGGCAGTTCAAGATTGGTCCCCTGATTGATCGCCGGCAGATAGGCGCTGGAGAAGTGCTGCGGACTGCCGCCATCGCCGCTCAACGGATGCGAGATGGTGACGAAGCCCGGCAGGTTCCGGTTCTCCGTTCCAAGTCCGTAGACCGTCCAGGCGCCCATCGAAGGCTGCACGAGATTCGTGAAGCCCGTGTGCATTTGCAGGCAGGCCGGCGCGTGCGCGAGGTTGTCCGTGTGCATGCCGTTGAGCACGCAGATGTCGTCGACGGACGCGCCCATGTGGGGAAACAGTTCGGACACCCATGTTCCCGACTGACCATGCTGCGCAAACTTCCAACCCGAACCAAACAGACGCATCTCCGCCACGCCCGGCTGTTCGATCCGCTTTTCCCGGTCGAAGGGCGAAGGCTTGCCATGATCGGCATTGAGGCGGGGCTTGTGATCGAAAGACTCCATCTGCGAAGGCCCGCCCTGCATAAACATGAAGATGACGCGCTTCGCCCGCGCCGGGTGATGCCCCGGACGCGGAGCCAGCGGATTCGCCGCCGCCCGCGCCTCCTCATGGGCCAACGCCGACAACGCCGTGCAACCAAAGCCACAGGCGGCCTGTTGGAGGAACCGGCGACGAGACGCGGAGAATAAAGACCTCATAGGCAATCTGGATCAGATCGATGGGGGAACGGTCATGACCGCAAACACCGTGATTCCATTGACGAAAGTCCCGACCAGAAGAAGTGGAACTCCTTCCGTTCTTCTCTCGACCAAGAAGCCTGCGCCAACCACCAAGTGAAGAAGAAAGGAAACAAAGGAAAGGAGCAACAGGCCAAGCCAAACATCGCGCCACAACAACGCAACTGAATTGGCGGCGAAACCGCTCGTTGCTGAGATTGCCGGTGAACCGCCGTGGATCACGAACAGGGCGAACATGGTCGCCGACATGCCAATGGGAATGAACTGGGATACAAAAGGGACCAGAGTCGGGATGTCACGCTTGCGCGCATGCACGACGGACAACGCCAAAGCGCATCCGACAAGGCTGATGAATATGAGCGGGATCATTGCAGTTATCTTGGGTCCCTTTTTGCGAGATGGACGGAATCCGCGCGCCTGTCCCAGAGGGACAACCGAGAATAGCCCGGCGTTTCAACGCCGGGTTGGAGATGGCATGCGTCGAAGTCCCGAAGGGACGGCTGAAACGCGATCGAGAGTCTCAATCGTCCCGTCGGGACGCACTCCGTCATGCAATACCCCCGGCGTTGAAACGCCGGGCTATTCTCGTTGAGTCCCTTCGGGACTGGCATCGTCGCGTTCATCTCAATTCCTGAACAAAAACTCGTTGCTCATCAGGAGGGAATGACAAAGCCGCGCCCAGGCTTGGCTGTCTGCATCCTGCTCCTTCGCTCCTCCGGCCTGCAACTCCGCTGTGATCCGCCCAACAAAATCCAACGCCCGCTTTCTCTCCTTCTTCGTCGGACGACGATTCAACGCGTTTCGATAGATGAGCTTGAGCCGCTTTTCCGGATCGTGCTTCGCAAATCGTTCCGCCAAGGCGCTGCCGCAATCCTGCGCAAACTTCGAGTTGGCGAGATACAACGCCTGCGTTGGAACGGCGGTTACCGTGCGCCTTCCGGTTTCCTGGTTGTTGTCCGGCAGATCGAATGCGTTGATGAAATCGATCTCGTCGAAGGGCCCCTTGCGCTTCTGCGGCAGGTAGATCGTGCGCCGATTCTTCAGGTGATCCGGCATCCGGCTGGAATCCTTGAAATTGCCCGTGCCACTGGGAGACAGGTTGCCCGGAACGGCGTAGGGCAGACTCGGCCCGCCCCGCGCGGGATCGAGCCGACCGCTGACGAACAGCATGGCATCACGGATCGCCTCCGCCTCCAGTCGTCGACGATTTGCCCGCCAGAGCAGACGATTGTTCGGATCGGACTTGTCGGCGCCGGTCTCGACAGCGGCGGGATTCACCGAGGCCTGACGCCACGTCTGCGACAACACGATCCGGCGAATCAGTTTCTTCGTGGACCATCCCTCGCGCATGAACTCCGCCGCCAGATGATCCAACAACTCCGGATGGCTCGGCGCTTCGCCGGTCGCGCCGAAATTGTCCGTCGTGCGCACAAGCCCCGCGCCGAAGAGATGATGCCAGACGCGATTCACCCAGACCCGCGCGGTGAGCGGATTGCGCTTGTCCACAATCCATTCAGCCAACTGAACGCGCCCGCTGCCGCCGCGCGTGAACATCGGCTTGTCCTTGGGCGCAATTTCCCCGGGAAACCCACGAGGGATCACGCGCCCCAACTGATGCGCGCTGCCGCGGATGTTGATCGCGGCGTCCTCAGGCTCAGGTGTGTCAATCACCGCCATGGCCATCGACCTGGTGCGATGATGGCGTAAGAACTCCAACTCCTTCAATTTGGCGGCATGCTTCTTTGATTCCGCCTCGGCTGCGGCGCGGCGTTTCTTCAAATCGTCCAACTCGCCGACATCGGATGGCGCGACTTCGGTCGTCGCGCCTTCCTTTTGAGCGGCTTCGAGCTTGGCGATCTTCGCCTTCAAATCCTTGGCGGTCTGAGAAGCCTGATCACGCTGTCGGGTCAGGGCCGTCTTTTCGGTCTGAAACTTCATCACGCGTTCAGCGCGGGCGATCAGGTCGTCGGCCGATTCCGGCAACGGCGTGTGGTTGATGGCGCTGAACACGCCGTTGATGCGCCCATTCAAGGTGACCGTGCTGCGGAAGATCCCGGCCAAGCCGTAGTAATCCTCCTGCGAGACGGGATCGAACTTGTGCTCGTGGCAACGCGCGCATTCAAATGTCATGCCGAGAAAGGCCTTGCCCACGCGGTTGATCTGCCGATCGACCACGTCCATCCGCAATTGCGGCTTGTCGCCGCCGACGAGTTCCCAGGGACCAATCGCCAGAAAACCGGTGGCGATAATCCCATCCGCGGTCGGATCGGGCCCCTCCGACACACCGGGCGCCGAGGGAATCTTGATATCGCCGGCAATCTGCTGCCGGATGAATTGATCGAAGGGCTTGTCTGCATTGAACGCGGCAATCACGTAATCGCGATACCGCCACGCCTCCAACGCGGGAATCGAACGCCCCACCCCAATCGTGTCCGCATACGCCGCCAGGTCCAACCAGTGTCGTCCCCAACGATCCCCAAATGAATCGCTGGTCAACAGGCGATCCACCGCGGCTTCGATCGCTTTGCCGGAATCCTCTTCGAAGGCCTTGCCAAAGACCTTCACCTCGGCCGGCGTCGGCGGAAGCCCGGTCAGGTCGAGATGCATCCGACGCAACAGGACCGCGGGCTCGGCGTGTTGGGCCGGCGACAATTTGGCTTTCTTCAATCGCGCCCACACAAACCGATCAATGGCGCCGCCCGACCAATCCGGATCGTCCGACTGCGGAGGCTCCACTTCCTTCAACGATTGAAAGGACCACAACTCCGCGGCCGCGATCCTGGCGGACTTTCTTTTCCCAGCGTCCGACGTGGCAGTCGCCGTTCGCGGATCCGGCGCGCCCATGGCGATCCATTTACGCAGGACGTCAACCTCCTTGGCGGACAGCTTCTCCTTCGGCGGCATCTGCAGGTCCTTGTCGGCGTAACCCACCGCTCGAATCAGGAGACTGCTGTCCGGCTTCCCCGGCAAGATAGCGGGTCCACTGTCGCCGCCTTTCTCCCAACCCAGCTTTGAATCCAAGGCCAAGCCGCCCTTGGTCTTCTTTCCGGCCGTATGACATTCCAAACAGCGTGCAACCAGGAGGGGCCGGACGTGTTGTTCGAAATGGCGCAGGTCGCCTGGCGCGGCGCGGCCGATCGTTGACTGCGTCAGCAACAAGAGGACGGCCAACGCTGAAAGACTTGTAAGGGATCGCGGCATCAGACTTCTCTCGGGACTTGGAGCGCAAGGCATCTGAATTACGGGATTCAATGACCCGAATCGTAACTAACTCGATTGGAGCGCGGAATTCATTCCGCATCAATCTCCGAATTCTGTGGTTCCCGTCATTGCCGAAGCGCCGAGACTTCGGGCGCTGAAGCGGAATGAATTCCGCGCCCCGGATAAGGCACCGCCGACATCCGCATTTACCTGCAACTCCAATCTCACTTGATTGCCTTTCCCAAAAGACACGCCAGAATGCCCGAATGTTCAGAGTCGTCGCCATCATCCTCCTGCTCGTCTTCGCTACCCATGCTCAAGCCGCCGACAACTGGCCGTCCTTCCGCGGACCGCGCGCCTCGGGTGTTTCTTCAGCAAAAGAGATCCCAGCCAACTGGAATGTGGAATCGGGCGAGAACATCCTCTGGCGGGCCGACATTCCAGGGCTGGGACTCTCCAGCCCGATCGTCTGGGGCGACAAGGTCTTCCTCACGACCGCCATCGCCGAGGCCGGCCAGGCGAAACTCAAGGCGGGCCTCTACGGCAATATCGGCACCGCCGATGACAACGGACCGCAATCCTGGCGCTTGATCTGTCTCGACAAACGAACGGGCCGAAAACTCTGGGCCCGCGAGTTGCATCACGGGAAACCCGCCATCAAGCGCCACACCAAGGCCAGTCACGCCAACTCCACTCCCGCCACCGACGGAGAACATGTCATCGCCTTCCTTGGCTCCGAAGGTCTGCATTGCCTCGACATGACGGGCAAGCTCATGTGGAAGAAATCCTTCGGAGCACTCGACGCGGGCTACTTCAAGGTGAAGACGGCGCAATGGGGATTTGGAAGTTCGCCGATCATTCACAAGGGACGCGTCATCGCGCAGTGCGACGTGCAGGGCGACTCCTTCCTTGTCGCGCTGGACGTGAAGACCGGCGACGAGATCTGGCGCACGGCGCGCGATGAAATCCCCACGTGGTCAACGCCGGCAATCGTGGAAACCAAGGCCGGAACGCAGATCGCAGTCAACGGTTACCAACACACCGGCGGCTACGATTTCGAAACCGGCAGGGAAATCTGGAACCTGCGCGGCGGCGGCGACATTCCCGTCCCCACGCCATTGCACGCGCACGGATTGATCTACTTCACCAGCGCGCATGGAAAACTCTCGCCGATCTACGCCATTCGTGAATCCGTCTCCGGCAAGGTCGAGTCGGTCGGCGTGAATGAAAAGGACTTCGCTTGGAAGATCCCCCGCGGCGGCAACTACATGCAGACGCCCATCGTCATCGGCGACCTGCTGTTCTCCTGTCGCGACAGCGGCATCATGTCCTGCTTCGAAGCGAGGACCGGAGAACGTTTCTTCCAGGAGCGGTTGAACATTGAAAAGACCGGCTACGGCTTCACCGCCTCCCCGGTTTCCGACGGCCGCAAGATCGTCTACGTCAGCGAGGACGGCTACGGCTTTGTGATGGCCGCGAACAGGAAGTTCACTCGACTCGCCAAGAACACCATCGGCTCCGCCTGCCTCGCAACGCCGGCCATCTCGAATGGACGACTCTTCATCCGCACGAGAGAGCAGTTGGTTTGTGTGGGGGAGGAATAGTCGAGCGCTGAATCGGCAGACGTCATACCGCGAGCAAAGAAATGCTCCAGTGGCGATTAAGAGGTTGAAAGGAAACCAATTCAGTATTACCGTATTACCCGTGAAGACCATCACGTTCAAGGTTACGGAGGAGGAAGATCGGGCCATTCGGACGCAGGCCCGACGTGCAAAGTTGACCATATCCGAGTATCTCAGACGGAAACTTCGTTCCTCCGCACAAACTACGGGCACAGCGGAACTGAGCGTAAGCGTTGCAACTGGGGCGCCAGCCTTCAGTGGTGACGCAGACATGCCACCGTTGAACCAGGACACGGTCCGGGAGATGTTGAGCCAATTCCCGTGAAATACCTTTTCGACGTCAACGTCCTGATCGCCTGGGGATGGCGGGATCATCCCGACCATGATCGGGTCGACAATTGGATCGCCGGAGTTCTCAAGAGGAATAGCGCCAGGATCCTGACTTCCGCCATTCCAGAACTTGGATTCGTCCGTGTGTCCGTGCAGCGAGGTTCAGGCAAGGTGACCGCAGCGCAGGCCGGAGCCGTTCTCGAAGGCATGGTGAATTCTCTGGGCAAGGCGCACGAGTTTCTCCCGGATGACCAGGATGCCCGCGCTTGGCCATCGTGGTGTCAGGGAGCCGCAAGGACGACGGATGCCCACCTTCTCGCCCTCGCGCAGTCCCACGACGCCGAACTTGCCACGCTCGACACCGGCATTCCCGGAGCTTTTGTGATTCCGTAAGTTCGCTCTCACGGCGCCTCGGGCTTCAATGCCTTCCCATCATCGTTCACCGGATACACCGCGCGGTGTTCCGACAAAGCCTTGGTCAGGCTGCGCATCATGCGCTTGAGTTGCTTGGGATTCTTCTTCGCCAGGTTGGCGGATTCGAAGGGATCGTTGGCGAGGTTGAACAACTCGTAGCGGGAACCTCCCGATTGCAGCTTGCCGCCCAGCGGCGGGCGGTCAGGAAAGGTGTGGTAGACGACCTTCCAATCGCCGTCGCGCAGGACGGTGAAGTAGTCGCTGCGATGATGACCGTGCGGGTAGTGCATCAGAAATCGCTGGCGTCGGGTGGGGTCGGACTTGCCGGAAAGCAGAACATCCAGACGCGCGCCATCGACCACATGCTTGTCGGGACGCTGGCTGTCGGTGAACGCAAGCAGCGTGGGAAACAGGTCCATGACCGAGGCGACCTGGCTCTGAATCTCGCCGACCGCGATGGGCAGGCGCTTCTGGTGCGGGTTGTCCGCGTTCGGCTTCGCCCAGGCCGCGATGAACGGCACGCGCATGCCGCCCTCGTAGTGCGCGCCCTTCTTGCCCCGCAGCGGCGCGGCGCAGGCGACGTCATGCTGATGACCGAGCGGCGCGTCGGAGCCGTTGTCGCCGAGGAAGAAAACCAGCGTGTTCTCCGCGATGCCGAGCTCCTCGAACTGGTCCAGCATGTCGTTGAGCGATTTGTCCATGCCCTCGATCAGTGTGGCGAAGGCCTGCGCCGGCTTGGGCTTGCCGGAATCCTTGTAGTTGCCGGCAAAACGCG
>JAYPGD010000031.1:20147-21594 GCA_038126655.1 Verrucomicrobiales bacterium | reverse complement strand
GTCGAGGACATCCAGTCCGCCCTCCGCCGCGAGGCCAACGTCCAGGACATGGCCGAGCAGGAGGGCCGCGCCAGCGCGCGCGACGCGGATGACGCCGTCGCCCTCCTGGCCGATCCCCCCAAGAAGGCCGAGGACGCCCTGCGCGAATCCGCCCGCGCGCCCGAGGCCGCCATGCGACGCCAGGCCCTCGCCGGCGCCGCCGATCACCAGAAGGAACTCACCGAACGCCTCCGCAAGCTGGCCAAGCATTTCGAGGCGGTCGAGAACGGCGAACTCGCGGAGGTCGCCAAGACCCGCGAGGAACTCCGCGCCGCCGAGGAGGACCTCGGCATCAAGAGCGGCCTCGACGACGAATACCGCAAGGCCGAACAGCTTGCCGAGATGCAGAAGAAGACGCCTGAGGAGATGCTCGCGCAGTTGGAGGAAGAGCTGAAGACCGACCCCGAGATGCAGCGCGAACTCTCCCGCATCGCCGACCGCGACCTGCTCATGGCCCGCAACACCCTCCAATTGGCCGCCGAACGCGAGGACGAATTGGCCGGCGAACTCGCCGACGCCGCCGAGGCGAAGGCCCGCCAACCTCAGGAAATGCAGCGACTCAACGAAATCGCCGACGCCGTCCGCCAAATCGCCGAACGCGACATACCCCGCATGAAAGCCGAGGCCGGCGTCGCCAAGGCCAACGCCGAGGAACCCTTGAACTCCGCGCGCGACGCCCTCAGAAACGCGGCGCAAAAGGCCCCCAACGCCGCTTCCCAATCCGCCGGACAACTCGCCGAACACATCGACGAATTTGCCAAACCGCTGGATCAGGCGCGTCGCGACCTGATGACGACCGCCAACAAGGCCGGCGAAGCCAAGCGCAACGCCTCCCCCACCAGCGCGGAATCCGGCGCCGCCCATGCCGCCCAGCAACTCGCCTCCGAGAAGGCCGCCGAACTGGGCAGGCTCGCCACCGAAGCCAGACGCCTCGCCGGTTCAATGGAACGCGCGGCTGCCACCGAGGAATCCGCCCGCTCCGAAGGCGCCAGACTCCAACCGCGCATCCAGAACCAGACCCTGCAGGCCGGATCCGATATCGCTCGCGCCGGCCGACATGAATCTCGTCTCAACGCCCCCGAGGGACGAAACCTGGAGGAGATCGGCAAGGACATTGAAAATGTGGGCAACAACCAGGTCCCCGAGGCCCAGTCCCGTCTCGCCGACGAAAACCGTGATACTTCTGAAGCGCGCGAAGCCGTCGACAACGCACGCAACGCAATGCAGGAACAACTCGAACGCCTTCCAATGATGGCCCAACTGGTCCCCCGTCAGGAAACGCCGCCTTCCCCTCCTCAACAAATGGGCCAACAAGACCAGCAAGGTCAACAGGGCCAACAGGGGCAACAGGGGCAACAGGGCCAACAGGGCCAACAGGGCCAACAGGGCCAACAGGGCCAACAGGGCC
>JAYPGD010000031.1:8887-20047 GCA_038126655.1 Verrucomicrobiales bacterium | reverse complement strand
CAACAGGGTCAACAGGGTCAACAGGGCCAACAAGGCCAGCAGGGGCAGATGGCCGGGAATGGAAATCCTGAAGAGTCGAAGTGGAAGGCGCGGACCTTGGATCGCATCGACGCGGCCATGAATCCCGCCAAACAGGTGGCCGCCAATCAGGGCCAACAGCAAGGCAATCAACAAGGCCAGCAGCAAGGAAAACAATCCGGCCAGAACCAACAGGAACAGCAAAACGGCCAGGGGCAACAAAGCCAGGCCCAGCAGGCCGCGCAGGAGGCCATGCAGAACGCCCAGCAGGCGCAACAGTCACAGATGGCTCAATCTCGTCAGGGAGGCAAGGTCCCCGGCCAGAAACAGCAGCAATCCCAGGAAGGCAACGGCGCCGGAGCGCCCATGGTCGCCCAGGATGAAGAGCTGATGAACGGCGAACTGCCCGATATGCCCTACCTCGACGACGACGCCTGGGCCCGCCTCCCCCCCAAGGTCGCCGAAGCGCTCGCCACCCCTAAGGACGACCTTGACGGCGAATACCGCGCCATGGTGGAAACCTACTTCAAGGTCATCGCCAAAAAGGCCAACGAAGGGAAATGACAGGAATCCGGCGCCCTCTTCCCTGATCAAGCCCAATCGCCATCACTGCCGATGAAACGCCCGTTCCCCGACCTCGCCCATAGCGCAGCCGTCCCGGCTGCGGGTTCCTGCGGCGTCCCGCCGCAAGACGAGGAGAAAGCGCCCCGCCCATTCGTCGCCCGAATGCCTGCGCAACTGCTCACGCTGCTCCTGTTTCTACTGACGGTCACCGCCCCGTCGCCCCGCGCCCAGAACCTCCCCCCCCGCAAGGACGCCGTCGATCTGGCCGTCGACAACGGCGTCGCGTTCCTCCTCACTCAGCAGCGGCCCGACGGCTCCTTCGTCGACCAGCGGGGCCGCGACCAGCACCACTCGGTCATGACCGCCCTGGCGCTGATGTCCATGGCTTCGGTCGGCCACCTCCCCAGCGACCAGACCGTGGAAGGCGCCTCCATGCGCCGCGCCATCGATTTCCTGGTCCGCGAGGACCGGCAGGACCAGGAAGGCTATTTCGGTCGCAAGGACGGCTCCCGCATGTACGGCCACGGCATCATCACCCTGTCCCTTTCCGAGATGCTCGGCATGGGCGTGAACAAGCAGCAGGACGGACTCATCCGCCAACGTTGCGTCAAGGCCGTGGAACTGATCCTCCGTTCGCAGCGCGTTCGCAAACATTCCGTCAAGTTCCAGGGCGGCTGGCGCTATACCCCGACCTCCGGCGACGCCGACCTTTCCGTCACTGTCTGGCAGACCATGGCGCTGCGTTCCGCCAAGAACGCCGGCATGCCCGTTCCCAAACAGGCAATCGACGAGGCCGTCAAATACCTCAAGCTCAGCTACAAATCGAGTCGTGACGCCTCGGGCAATCCGACCGACATGAAGAGCGGATTCGGTTACCAACCCGGCCGGGGTCCGGAGTTTGCCACCGCGGCCGCCGGCCTGCTCGCGCTTCAGGTCTGCGGGGAATACGAGGCTCCCGAAGTCATTGGCGTGACCGACTGGCTGCTCGACCTGACCCACGCAATCGACGCCCGTGGACGCCCCCGCCAGTCGGTCAGCTACAGCACAAAATGGTTCTTCTACGGGATGTATTACTACTCGCAGGGCATGCAGAAACGCGGCAAGACCTTCGCCCAACGCGCCTCCCAGTTCACCCGCGGCCTCCTTCTCCCCAAGCAGGATCCGGACGGGGCCTGGATCAGCGGCGACAGCCAGGAACGCAGCGCCGGTCGGATCTACAGCACCAGCATGGCCATTCTCTGCCTCTCGGTGAAGTATCACTACCTCCCCATCTTCCAGTATTGACCGGCGGGATGCGGAAGACTGAACGGGGCGCGGCTGTGTCGAAGACCAGCCGCAGCAACGCGGCGATACACCTGCGTCATGGCTCGGCTCTGCGCGATTCGCATGTCGGCCTCTCTGCGGCTTCCCCGAAGGCGGCACACACACGCGCTCCGCCCATTCTTGATCCCCCTTTCGACCCGCCTGCCTACCGGATCGCCATCAACTTTCCGTAGGTGCGCACGAACATCGTCCCTCCGGAAATCGCCGGCGTCGCATGGCAGGTTTCCCCCACTTTGTTCTCGGCCAGCTTTTCGAGACGGTCCGCAGCGGCGATCACCGTCACCACCCCGTTCCGGTCAATGCTGAAGATCTTTCCTCCGGCGCAGACGGGGGAACTGAAGGTCGGGCTGGAAACACGCTCCCGCCAGATCACCCGCCCCGTGGCGTGATCCGCGCAGGTGACCGTGCCCTTGTCCTCCCATAGGAAAATCCGTTTACCCACCACCAGAGGCGTCGGGATGTGTGGAACCGCCTCCTCGATCCGCCACACCTCCTCGGCCTTGCCCGCGCCGGGCCGAAGCGCGACCACGTGCTTGGGATTCTGCACAAATCCGCAGGTCCCAATCAGCAACTCTCCGGCGACCACCGGCGATCCGATCGCCCGCTCCTTCTTCTCCTGGTTGAAGACGCTCTTCTCCCAGATGACCTTCCCGTCCAACGGATTGACCGCGGTGATTCCATGCCGCCAGTTCGTAAAGACCAGGGCCTCTTCACCTCCCGGCTGCGTGAATGCCGCCGGACAAGAATAACTCAGCCGCTCACTGTTGCGCGGCAATTCCCACACCCGTTTCCCGGTCTTCTTGTCCACGGCAATCAACGAACTCTCGCCGTCCTGATCGTTGTTGATCACGACACGATCGCCGTGAATCACCGGCGACGCCCCAAAACCGTGTCCGCCCAACACCGGCCCCAGATCGCTTTCCCAGAGCTTCTCGCCCGCATGATCAAACGCAAGCAGGGTCAACCGCTCCTTGGTGCCCCAGCTGAACACCACGCAATCCCCATCCGCCGCCGGCGTCGTCGAAGCAACGCTGTTGAACTTGTGATGCCGATGCTTCAATGCCTTGAACTCCCGCTTCCAGGCGATCGCCCCATCCGCGGCATCGACGCAAACCGCAATCCGCGCGGCCGTCGCCTCGTCGCCGCAAAGAAGAAACACGTGATCCCCCCAGACAACCGGCGAGCCATGCCCAACGCCCGGAAGATCCGTCTTCCAGACAAAGCTCTTCTCCGTCCACTTCGCGGGAATCGCCGCGTCGGACACGCCCGCGCCATTCACTCCGCGAAATCGCGGCCATTCCTGCCCCATCGCCGCGACGCCGACAAGCAGGACCATCGCGGCCGTCAAGACAACGCCGCGCCAGTGAAATCGATGACTCTTGAATTCCAGTTTCGACATGTGCGGCAGAATACACCTTCACCCCAAGCCCAATGCCAGTGGAAACTTCGCGAACCTGCGCGCTTGGGCGCGGTTAAAGCAGGGACCCGCGGTCAATGTGCCGACTCGCCCTACTTTAACCACACCCCAAGGCGTCGCCCCCCAGCCCATCGTTGACGCAGGCGCCCCAGATCGTATCCTCTCCGCCTCACCCCTTCCTGGGCGAGGCAGTTGCAGGACAATCCCATGGCATCAGGCGGCAAGAAAGTTCTCAAAGAGTTGGCGGCGGCGACGCGACGCGCGGAACGCGAGGCGAAGAAGCGCCAACGCGAACTGGAGAAACGCCGCAAGGAGATGGCGAAGGCCGAGGCCCGCCAGAAGGCTGAATACGAGGTCGAACTCTTCGAGAATGAGATCGACCGCCTCCTCTCGGTCCACAAGGACGAACCCGAGGCGTGGAACTGGAAGAAGCTGAGCGAAGCCTCCGACCCTGCTCCGCCCTCGGAAGACGGCCCTCTCGAACGCGCCGCCCGCGAATCTCTGGCAAACTACAAGCCCGGTTTCTTTGAAAACCTGTTCGGCGGGGCGAAAAAGAAGATCGCCGAACTCGAGGCCCAGATCCAGGCCGGCCGCAAGAATGACGCCATCAATCTCTCCGCCGCCAAACGCCGCCACGAGGAGGAATGCGCGCAGGCCGAAGCCCAACGGGCCTTCGCGCGTCGCATGGTCGATGGCGACACCGACGCCTACACCCAGGCTCTGACCGAGATCAACCCCTTCGAGGAAATCAGCGAACTCGGCGCCTCCATCTCCTTTCCCCTCGTCGAGTCAAAGCGGATTTCGGTCCGGGTCCAGGCCCGGGGGGAAAGCGTTGTCCCCGCCGAGGAGCGCAAACTCACCGCCACCGGCAAACTCTCGACCAAGGCCATGGCCAAGGGGCGCTTCTACGAAATCTATCAACACTACCTCTGCGGTTGCGCGCTCAGGATTGCGCGGGAACTCTTCGCGTTGCTGCCCATCGACGAGGCCTTGGTCAACGTCGTCACTGTGGGCGTCGATTCCCGGACCGGCCATGACACCGACGAAACCTTGATCTCGGTCATCATGCCCCGCAGCCAATTCTCGAAACTGAACTTCAAGCGACTCACCCCGCCGGCGTCGATGGAACTCTTCGAACATCGGATGCAGTTCCGCAAGACCGCGGGGCCCAAACCGGTCAAGGCGTTGACCTTCAACACAACAAAACCTTCCAAACCCGCCAAAGAGAAGGCCGCGCCGGAGTCCGACGCCAAGGCCGGGGAAGCTCCGACCACTCCGGCGGCCAATCCCATCGCCGCCGGACTGTTCAATGCCCTCATCGCCAGCAAACACGCGGTGGATGGCGTCTCCCTGCTCAAGATCAACGACCTCGCGCCCTTGCTCAACCTCACCGAAAAAGGCCGCCTCTCGATCAAGGAAAGCCGTGAACTGGCCGAGGCCGTCGAAAGCTTCGGTTGCGCCATCGAACCCGACGCGCGCATGACCCAACGCGCCTACGCTTGGACTAGGGACGTGGCGGTGTTCCGTTTCGACGAGGTCGCGCCCCGTGAGAACAGCCCGGGCTACGCCGGCATGGCCACCCTGCTCACCCTCTGCGTCGCCATCGCCGCGGCCGACGGCAATGTCGAGGAACACGAACTGGATGTCTTCCGTGGTTGTCTCGAAGGACAACTCGCCCTCACCGAACTGGATCGGAAACGCCTCATCGCGCTGGAGAAGACCCTGATTGCGGACTCCTCCGCCGGAGCCCGCGCCATCGCGCGCGTCGCCGCCTCCGTGCCAGGCGCGCAACGGCCGATCATCGGCCGGGTCCTGGCGCAGGTGGCCGCGGCCGGCGGCCACGTGAAGAAGGTGGAACGCGCTGTCCTGGAAAAGATCTACAAGGCATTCGAACTGCCGCTCGATTCATTGGATGACCTGCTGGCTGAACTGCTGCCCGCTGCGTCCCCTAAGACGCCATCCGACAAGCCCGCCCTGCCCGACGAATCCGGGGCCTCCGCTTCCTTCTCCCTCGACATGGACAAGATCGCCTCCATCGCGGACGAGACCAGGGAAGTGGTCGGCATCCTTTCAGCCGTTCTGGGCGACGCCCCCTCGACCAACGCCGCCCCCGTCAACGCCGCGCCTGAACTCTCCGACGATTTCATCCCGCCGCCCAACGACGATTGGATGGACGGCCTCGATGAACCGCTCAAACCGGCCCTGAAGAAACTGATCAGCCGCCCCGAATGGAGCCGCGAGGATTTCAACGCCATCGCCCAGGAATGCCACCAGATGCCGCTCAACATCTTCGACTCCGTCAACGAGTGGAGCGACGACGCCCTCGGCGATTTTCTCTTCGAAGGCGAGAATCCCATCGAGGTAAACCGCGGCCTTATCCGGTAATCAGTAATCAGTAATCGGTAATCAGCTAGCTGTCATCAGACGTATGAGCACGGAAATCAAACGACGCGAACGCGACGCCATCATTCAATCGCTGCAGGCCGGACTGGTCCCCCGGCAGGGACTCCATCTGATCCAGGTGGGGCGCAAGGAGGAAGTGCAGGCCGTGCTGAACGACCTTGAACGGC
Organism: Verrucomicrobiales bacterium; assembly: GCA_038126655.1. Classification (GTDB taxonomy): domain Bacteria; phylum Verrucomicrobiota; class Verrucomicrobiia; order Limisphaerales; family JAYPEY01; genus JAYPEY01. The sequence continues at coordinate 14,155 of JAYPGD010000031.1, read as the reverse complement.
TCGAGGAAGGCGGCGCGGCGTTACGCATCGTGGTGGGTCGCTTCGGTTGCGGGAAGAGCTTCTTCCTCAACCTCGTGCGCTCCCTCGCGCTCCAGAAGCGCATGGTCGTCGCGCAGGCCGACATCACCATGGAGCGCCGACTGCACGCCACCGGCGGCCAGTGCCGCGCGCTCTACTCCGAACTCATGCGCAACCTGGCCATCAAGTCGAAGCCCGACGGCGGCGCGTTGCGCAACCTCTGCGAAGGCTGGATCTCCAACATCCAACACGAGGTCAAATCGAACGGCGGCGATGACGAGGAGGTGAAGAAGCGGATTTACGACGACCTCAAGGACCTGCAGGACCACGTGGGCGGCTTCGAGTTCGCCGAGGTCCTCGCGCAATACTACGAAGGATTCGCCACCGGCAACGACCACCAGCAGGGATCCGCGCTCCGCTGGCTGCGCGCTGAGTTCAACAACAAGACCGAAGCCAACCAGGAACTCGGCGTCCGGCGCATCATTTCCGACGACAATTTCTACGACAGTCTCAAGCTCATGGCCGCCTTCTGCAGGAAGGCCGGCTACCAGGGCCTGTTGGTCAACCTCGACGAATTGGTCGTACTCTCCCACCGCCTGCCCAGTTCCCGAGCCCGGCAGACAAACTACGAGGCCATCCTCACGATGCTCAACGACTGTCTCCAAGGCACGGTCGAGGGCCTTGGTTTCCTTCTCGCCGGCACGGACGAGTTCCTCGAGGACAAACGCCGCGGCCTCTACAGCTACGAGGCCCTGCGCTCGCGTTTGGCGACCAATGAATTCGCCGCCGAAGGCGTGAAGGATTTTTCCGGCCCGACGCTGCATCTCCCCTCGCTTTCGGCGGAAGACCTGTTCGTCCTCCTCCGCAACATCCGCCACGTCCATGCCGCCGGAGATCCCGAAAAATACATCGTGCCTGACGAGGCCCTGATGGGCGTCCTGCAAAAAGCCAATGAAACGCTCGGCGCCGAATTCTACAAGACGCCCCGCGACATCGTCCGCTCCTTTGTCGGCCTGCTCAACGTGCTCGAACAAAACCCCGACCGCAATTGGGACGAGTTCGTGAAGGATGGCTTCGGCAAGGCTCCGGAGGCCGCCCAATCCATCGAGGAAGCGATCGAACGCGGCGAAGAACCGGAGGAAGACGGGGAGGCGGAGGACGACGACCTGGCGTCGTTCAAACTTTGAATGGGAGCGCTGCGTTCCGAGCCAGACATGAAGTTCCAGATGCCATCCGCCGCCGCGAAGCGGCGCCGCAAGGTAGCCGGCGGTTCCAACCGGCGGTTGAAACCCGCCAATCAAATTGCGTCCCTACAGGACGCCGACCTTCATGGCGCCCGATCCAAAAACAACCTCGCATCGTCCCTGTCGGGACGCAAAATCGTTGGGCGGCGCGCACCGGCGGTTAAAACCGCCGGCTACCCTCCCAGACCGCTTCGCGGCCGAATCGCAGACGCCTCTGCTCACTCCAAAGCCTCCTCCGTCCCCAACTTCCCCCGCCGCTCCATTTGGAACTTGGAGCTTGGAGCTTCCTTGGGATCTGGAGCTTGGAGCTTGGAGCTTTCCCCACCCCGCCTCCCATGAGCCAGGATGCCTTCTCCCTCCTCCACTCCGGAGTCCAACGGGCCATCTACGAGATGGGCTGGAAGGAGATCCGCGAGGTGCAGCAGGAGGCCATCCGCACGGTCTACCAGACCGACAACCATCTCCTCGTCTGCGCCCAGACCGCCGGCGGCAAGACCGAGGCCGCCTTCCTGCCGGTGATCTCCAAACTCGCGGACGCCCCAAAAGATTCCGTCCAGGCCATCTACGTCGGCCCGCTCAAGGCGCTGATCAACGATCAGTTCCGGCGCCTCGAAGACCTTTGCGAGCATCTGGAAATTCCCGTTCACCGTTGGCACGGCGACGTCCCCGCCAACCAAAAGAAACGGCTGCGAGAGAATCCCGCCGGCATTCTCCTGATCACGCCCGAATCGCTGGAGTCAAACTTCGTCAACTTCGGAGCCGATGTCCCGCGCGTCTACCGCCACGTTTCCTTCGTGGTCATCGATGAGATGCATTCCTTCCTCGGAAACGAACGCGGCATCCATCTGCGCAGCCTCCTGGCCCGCCTCGGGACGATCACCGAACCAAAGCCGCGCATCATCGGACTGTCCGCCACCCTGGCCGAGCCGGAGGAGGCCGCCATCTACATCGATCCCGACGCGCCGGACACCGTGACCGCGCTCGAAGCCGCGAGCTCGCAGCGCGAAGTGAAGTTCGGTGTAAAGACCTATCTCGAAGGTCCGTCATGGAAACCCGGCCCGCCGCCAACTCCGCAAGCATTGCAAGCTCTGGCGGAAACGCTGGCGACCGGCTTCCGCGCCGGCGACTTCGACTGGAAACAGGAACAAGGCGAAATCCTGGACAGCGACCACGCCGACGAGCAGGAGGCCGGGGACGATTCCACCACATTATTGGCGGCCGATCTCATCCAGGCCTTCGGCAAGGAGACCAACCTCATCTTCGGCGATTCCAAGGCGCTGCTCGAATCGCTGCTCAACTCGGTCAATCAACAGTCCTCGGCCGCCAGTTCCCACGCCTTTGTCATTCATCACGGCACCCTTTCGCGCTCACAGCGCGAGGAGATCGAGGCCCGCCTCAAGTCCGGCCGACCCACCACGGCCTTCTGCTCCAGCACCTTGGAGATGGGCATCGACATCGGAAACGTCCGCGCCGTCGGGCAGATCAACCCGCCCTGGACAGTCGCCTCCATGGTGCAGCGCCTCGGACGCTCAGGGCGCCGCGCCGGCGTCCCCGCGATCATGCGCGTCTTCACCCAGGAGAACACGCCCTCCACCCGCGCGGGATTGAGCAGCCTGCTGTATCCCAACATTCTCCGGGCCGTCGCGTTGACGCGCCTGATGATCCGCAAATGGGTGGAACCTTTCGACAACCGCCAACTGCATCTCAGCACGATGGTCCAGCAGTTGATGAGCTGCCTCAAACAGACCGGCGGCATGCAGGCGGGCGCCCTGTTCGAAACACTCTGCGCCAAGGGCCCCTTCCGCAACATCGATGCGGGGCTGTTCGCTGCGACGCTCAGAAGCCTCGGTGAAAAGGAAATCATCGAACAAATGCCCGGCGGCGACCTGATCCTCGCCCTCGAAGGCGAACGCCTCGCCAACGAACTCGACTTCTACGCCGCCTTCATGGGCTCCGAGGAACTGACGCTGCGCCACCGCAACGAGGACCTCGGCCAACTCCCCTCCTCCGCCATCCCGCCCGTCGGCGGCGGCCTCATGCTCGGCGGCCGAAGCTGGCGCGTGGAGGAAATCGCCGAGGATGCCAAACGGGTCTGCGTCACCCCCGGCAAGGGCAAGGACGCGGCCCCCGCCTTTCGCGGCAAGGGCTCCGAAGTGCATTCCCGGGTCGTCAGCGAAATGAAGGCCGTCCTGGAAGACGACGACGAACCCGCCTTCCTTGACGAAGCCGGCCGCGGCCTGCTCGCCGCCGCGAGAACCTTTGCGCGAGAAAGCGGACTGCTCGAGGACGGCTTTCTTTGCGGCGGCGGAGAGATCATCTGGTTCCCCTGGCGCGGCACGCGTTGCCTCAACACGCTCAAGCTCATGGCCGACGCCTGCGACATCAAGGCCGCCGACGACGCCCTCTCCATCCGCTTCAAAGTGAAGAGCACGGAAGATCTTCAACCGCTTCTCGACAAGGATTTCACCGCCGAATCCCTCGCCAAGCGGCTCCCGGTCAAGACCCGTGAGAAATATGACGAACTGCTGTCCGAAGACCTCCTCATCACCGCCCGCGCCGCCGATCAGATCGATCTCGACGAAGCCCAGGACGCGCTCATGGAACTGGCCCTGTCGATCCGCGGGGCGACTACTCACGCCCCCGACGCACAGGTCGACTGAAAAGACGGATTCCTAGCGCCTTCCGAGCCTCGTTGCGGCTCAGTTCCAGGAAAGGTCATCCGGCGCGTCCAACAGGATCCGATACTGCGGCCCCATCTGGGAGATGATCTTCTTCCATAGTTCCGCGGGATCGGTGTTGAAGACCAGGTCGATTGTCGCGGGTTGGACCAGCCAGGAATCCCGCTTCATTTCATCCTCGAGCTGCCCCGGGCTCCAACCGGAATAGCCGGCGAAGACCCGCAGCTTCTGGTTCTTGGAATAGTTGTCGCCCAAGGCCAGCAGATTCTCCAGGGAGTGATCGACATTCACATTGGGAATCACGTTCGCCTCGGGAAGATAATCGTCCGTATGGAGATAGCTCAACGCGCCCGGCTGGACAGGACCGCCAATGAAGACATTCTGCTCCCGCATCTGCTCCGGCACATCCTCATTGAGCACATCCTCCACCTTGTCGCCGGTGTCGCGGTTGAGAACCAGACCGAAGGCCCCCTCCTTGTCGTGGCTGCAGATCAACACGACCGTGCGATGAAAGAACGATCCCGCCAGGTTGCCCCCGTCGAGAATCAGCTGGCCCTTCAGGTATGGTGCATTGTCCGCCATGGTGTCGTCGTTCCGGAACGGATGTTAACCGGACTTGCCATGCTGACAATCCTGTTTAGGTTACAGTAATGCGCAAAGTTGTCCTCCTCGCCTTCGTCGCCGCCGTTCTCGCGACCGGCTGCAAGTCCAAACGCTACGACCGCGAATTCATCCCCGGCAAGGGCTGGAAGCCGGTCAACCGCGCGCCCCTGCGCTGAGCCGCCGATCCCTCCCGCTGCGCGCGCTCAATCGATCGGCGGGAACTTGAAGATCTCGTCCGGCGTGTGTTGTTCCTTCATGATCCTGCGGATGCGCGCCACCACCTTCGGGTTCGCCCCGGCCTGATCCTTTGACTCCGAGATATCGGCCTTCAGATCGTAGAGTTCGATCTTGAGCGGATCCTTGTTGGACTTCTTGAGCATGTTCTGTCGGACTCCCTTCCACTTCCCCATCCAGACCGCCTGCTGGCCGCCATAGCCCGTGAATTCGCGATAGAGGAACTTCCGCGGCTTCTGCTTCTTCCCGAGAACCGCGCCGGCGACGCTGAAGCCGTCGATGTCCTTAGGAGCCTCGGTTTTCGCGCCGATCAGATCCAGCAGGGTGGGCATCCAATCCTCCGTTCCCGTGCGAAAACTTGAGACGCCGCCCGCCTTCACCCGTCCGGGCCATTTCACGATCAACGGCACACGAATGCCGCCCTCGTAGAGCGAGCCCTTGAGATGGGTCGTGCCGTTGTCCGAGGTGAACACGACGATCGTGTTCTCCTC
>JAYPGD010000031.1:359-8787 GCA_038126655.1 Verrucomicrobiales bacterium | reverse complement strand
CCTTGAGATGGGTCGTGCCGTTGTCCGAGGTGAACACGACGATCGTGTTCTCCTCCAGCCCGTGCTTCTTCAATTCCTTCAGTATGTTGCCGACATACCGATCCATGCGCGTGATCATGGCCGCATAAGCGGCGCGCGGCGTGAAATGCGGGGTATAGCCGTAGCCGCCGCTGCGCGTGAACGGCGGATCGTTCCACTTCAGCTTCAGGCAGGGCTCCAACTCCTCGTCCGGAACGTGCAGCGCGACGTGCGGAATGATCGTCGGGTAATACAGGAAAAACGGCCGATCCTTGTTGTCGCGGACGAACCTGACCGCCTGCTCATTGATCCGGTCCGGCGCATAATCCTGCCCCTTGAATTCATCGTAACTCCGCGGATCCTTGGGATCCGAGCCCTTGGCCAGCGAGCCGTGCCCCGGAACCGGCGGGTGGTTGTTCAGCTTCACCTTCTGGTCGTCGCTCCACAACGTCTCCGGGTAATAGCTGTGCGCATGTGCCTGGCAATTGTAGCCGAAGAAGCGGTCAAATCCCTGCTTCATCGGATTGCCGGTGGAGCCGGTGTTGCCCAACCCCCACTTGCCGAAGGCCCCGGTCGTATAGCCCTCCTTCTTCAACAACTCGGCGATCGTCACCGCTTCGGCGGAGATTGGATGCTGCCCCTCCGGCTCGCCGAATCGTTGCATCGCGCGATTGTTGCGCACCTCGGCATGGCCCGGGTGCTTACCGGTCATCAATACACAGCGAGAGGGCGCGCAGACAGCATTGCCCGTGTAGGCGTCGGTGAAGCGAAGCCCCTGCTTCGCCAGTGAGTCGATATACGGCGTCCGGATCTTCTTCTGGCCGTAGCAGCCCAATTCCGACCAACCGAGATCATCAGCCATGATGAAAACGATGTTGGGTTTCTTTGCGGCGGACAGGGACCCGGCGGCCAGACACAGGGCGACAATCAATGGGAGCTTCTTCACGAGGCGCATAAAGTGTCAGACGCTACCGGAATTGCAATCATTCGGTCGGAACCCGCCGATGCCCGGCCCCGCTCCGGACGAGGCTGCGCGACTACCCCGCCCGATCTTCCTCGATCTTCACCGCCGCCAGAACCCGCTTGCCCCGTAGCCATCGCCTGAGTTCGTCAGCCACCTGCCGGGCGCTGGAATACCTGCTGTCCGGATCCCTGCGCATGCAGCGATGTGCGACCGCGGCCAACTCTGGATCAACATCCGCATTCATCACCGCCGGATCCGGCGCTTCCCATGCCCGTGATCCGGCCCGCTCCCCTGTGTCGGCATTCCCGTCCTGCGGAGCCCGACCGACCAGCAACCAATAGAGAATGGCGCCCAAGGCAAAGACATCGGTCGATTCCGAGATCTGATGCCGGGCGCCTGCCGCCTGCTCCGGAGACATGAAAGCCGCCGTGCCCAGAGCCTCCCCCGTCAAGGTCAGATCGTTCGTTCCATCCAGTTGCCGCGCCAGTCCGAAATCGACGACATGAGGATCGTCCAAGCGATCGATCAGAATGTTGCCGGGTTTGAGATCCCGATGAATGAAGCCCCTTTCGTGGGCATGCGCGACAGCCTTGGCCGCCGCCTTCAACGCCACGACAGACCTGCGCAGAATCTCCGCCTCAACCTTCTTTCGAGTCGCGCCAACCCGTTTCGCCGCGTCTTGACGCGCAATCTCAACCCAGATGTCGAACCCCACCCCGTCGATCCAGTCCATCGCGATGAATTGACGCCCCCGCCAGGAGCCCCCGCCCCTCACCTTCACGATGTTTGGGTGATTCAGGGACATCAGCGCATCGGCCTCTCGCTGAAAACGCGCCGCGCCCCGCTCATCCTTGGCCCCGAAAACCGATATGAACTTCAACGCCACTTCACGATTGTCGGCCGTCCGGACTGCCTTGTAGACCGTCCCCATGCCGCCCCGCCCCACCACGCCGCGAAATCGATAACCCTCGGGACCGGCGGCATCGGGGAAGCTGGCGTCGGAGCCGTCGAACGCAACGCGCCCTTCATCGCCCTCCGCCTTCTGCGACGCGTCGGCTTCCTCGAAGACGCTGGTGAGGGCGCAGGCGACGCAGAACGCCGTGGATCCGTGAATCCGGCTGCCACAGACGGCGCAAATCTCTGTTCCAAGTTCGGTCATCGATTCAGGGACTTTTCCGGGGACGGACAATCGCCCCGAATGCCCGGCGCCTTCCGATGAAAAGCCTCTGCCCCATGCGACATCCTCTACCCGGAATTGGATCGGCGCAGCGCCACGGCGTTCTTCCCATTCCTAATCCACGACAGAGAAAAGGTTTCACGGTTTCCGGTAGAAAGTCGTTTCCAGGGACGATGGCATGGGGCCTTCAGGCAAGCGATTCGATGAGCAGGCGGATCTCGGCGTCCACGTCGCGGGGATCGTCCACCAACTGCCCCACCGCTTCCCGGATCAGCTCACGGAATCGACCGCGCAGACGATGCACCGCCGATTTCACGCCCGCCTCGGACAATCCCAGTCGTACGGCGATCTTCGCGTAAGGCACGGCCCGTGGATCCTCGAGCGTAAATCGCAGCGCCTCAAACCTGTCGCTCAGACCGGCGGCCTCATACTCCTCCTTCAGGCCGATCGCCACAAACTGGATTGTTGTCCGGGCCCAATTCCGATCGAACAACAACTCCGGCGTCGCCTCATCCGCCGGCTCATTCGCATAACGCCCCTCAGCGTCATCCCACTCCAGCGGGGAAAAACGCATCCCGCCGCCGCGTTTCAACCGGTTGGCGTCGCGGTGAGTCTTGCGCAGATAGTTCTTCAGCGCACCGAGCAAAAAGGAACGAAAACGGCCCAGGTTCGGGTTCGCCTGCTTGAACGCGCGCTTCGAAAGCAGGTGTTCGAAGAAACCCTGCGTCAGATCCCGGGACTACTCCGGGCCGTTGCCCGACCGGCGCACAAAGGCATAGAGCGGATACCAGTAGTCCCGACAAAGCCTTTCCAAGGCCGGTTCAAACTCCGGAGCCTGGCTGTCCGCGGCCTCGCGCACGAACGTCCACTGCGTCGTCTGAAAGCCGTCCTGCCCGGTCCGGATCGCTGCAGCGTCTGTCTTGCCTTCAGTCATGGAGGTCGCGCCATTCGCGCCGGGACTGGGTTATAAAATCACAAAAGGCGCACGACCGCTTCCTGCGCCGAACACGGGATTGACGCCATCGGGGTTTCAGATCGCGACGCCGGGATGACTATTGGTGGGCCCAGTAGGGTTCGAACCTACGACCAAGCGATTATGAGTCGCCTGCTCTAACCGCTGAGCTATGGGCCCGGAAAGAGACGGGGAAGTTAGAGGGTATCGCCCGAATTGTCCATCACGCGAATTGCGCGTTTCTCACGCCGAGACCGCCGCGGCCGCAAATCAATCGCGCAGGCGTCCGGCGGATTGGAAACGCGCCACTTCAATTCAAGGACCCAGGTCCTCCCGCACCCGATAGAACTTCAACTGCTTCTCATCGACATTCGAATCCAAGAACTCGAACCGGCTGTCGTTCAAGGACAATCCCGCCCCGGCGCCCGCGCCATTCCTTGACTGCCTGGAAGCCGTCATTGGAGCCCGGTGGACGGATCGGGAAGCGTTGTCAGTCGTCCCCCGGGAAGAAGCCGACCGCGCCCTGCAAACAGCGACCGGGCTGACGTTGCCGGGGTATTACGAAGCCTGGGTAAAATGGCTTGTGGCGCGACCGGGCGAGCAACCAAAGCCGCCTTTCTGATTTTCCTGGTTTGGCCTCCCCTGATACCCCACTCCCCATTCCGCATTCCGCATTCCGCATTCCCCACTCCGCATTCCGCATTGGAATCACTCGTGCCGTAGGGCTTCGATGGGATCGAGGTCCGCGGCGGCGGAGGCGGGGTAAATGCCGAAGAGGATGCCAACCGCGCCGGAGATGCCGAAGGCGATGATCACGGAAGCCGGCGTCACGATGGTCTTCATCTCCGCGAAATGCTCGACGGCCGCGGGAATCACAACCCCGAAGATCACGCCGATCACACCGCCGCCGACTGACAGAACAACCGTCTCGACCAGGAACTGGGTGATGATGTCCTGTTTCTTGGCTCCGAGAGCGCGCCGCACGCCGATTTCCCGGGTGCGCTCGGTCACGGTCGCGAGCATGATGTTCATGATGCCGATGCCGCCGACGAGCAGCGAGATCGCCGCAATCGCGCCGAGCACGATGTTGAACATCCGCTTGGTCTCTTCCGCCTGCCGGAGCAACTCCAACGGCACGATCACCTCGTAATCGGTCTTCTCGTGAAATCTCCCCAACACGGTCTTGACCTGCGGGTCGGCGATTTCGACAAATTTCTCCTCCTTCATCTGCATGCGGATCTCGTGCAGTTCGATCCGCTCCGCGCTGAAGCTGCCCTGCGAGCGCTTGATCAGGGTTTCGCCAAAGCGTTTCCGCACGGTCGAAAGCGGCAGGTAGATGTTGTTGTCCAGCGGTTCCCCATCGGCGTCGCCCTGTTGCGCGCGCTGATCGGGCATGTTGGTCTCCCGCACGATGCCGACCACCTGATAGTACACCGACCCGACCTTGATCGGCTGCTCCAGCGGATTCTGATAGGGAAACAACCGCTCGGCCAATCCCTGGGTGATCGCGCAGATGTTGTGCTGATTCCTCTCGTCCGTCGCCGAGAGGAAACGTCCGGCCACAATGTCGAGCCCGACAATCTCCGCATAGTGCGGCATGGTCCCGACGATCTGGCAGGGAATGTAACTCCGGGAAAAGCGCACGTTGTCGCGGATCAGGCGCATCGGCAACACCCGCTCAACGCCGGGAATCGTGTCCTTCAAGCGGTGCGCGTCATCGTAGGTCAGCCCGTATTCCAGGACGAAACCGCCCTGCCCCGACGCGGCTTCCTGTTCGTCCTCGGCGGGTTTGACGCTGCGCAGGATGATGTTCTTGCTGCCCAGCCGCTTGATGCGCTCCTGGGCCTCGTAGGAGGCTCCCTCGCCGATCGCCAACATCGCGATCACCGAACAGACGCCGAAGATGATGCCCAGCATGGTCAGGCCCGAGCGCAACTTGTGCAGCAGCAGGCTCTTGACGCCAAGCTGGATGGTGCGGAGAAGTCGGAGGGAAATCATGGTCGAATACCTCTCAGGAATTTGACTCCTCCATGAAGCGGGACTTCTCCAGCTTCGGAATCTCGCGGTTCATGATGTCCTGGTCCACGTTGCCGTCCTTCATGTGCACGACGCGATGCGCGCGCTTGGCGACGTTCGGATCGTGCGTCACCAGGACGATCGTCTTCCCGCTGGCGTTCAGATTGTCGATGATCTCCAGAACCTCCTTGCCGGTCTTCGAGTCCAGGTTGCCGGTGGGTTCGTCCGCCAGGATCATCAGGGGATCGTTCACCAACGAACGGGCGATGGCGACGCGTTGTTGCTGACCGCCGGAAAGCTCCTTGGGCCGGTGATCCAGTCGTTCCGCCAACCCGACCAGCTTCGCCAACTCCACGCAATGATCGTAGCAGTCGTTCAGATCGACGCCCTGGTAGAACAGAGGAACGTGAATGTTCTCGATGACCGTCAACTGGTCGATGAGGTTGTAGGACTGGAAGATAAAGCCCAGCCGCTTGCCGCGGTTCACCGAAAGCTCATCGTCGGGCATCTGGGAAACGTCCTGACCGCCCAGGAGATAGCGTCCGTGGGTGGGCCGGTCGAGCATGCCGAGGATGTTCAGCATCGTTGACTTGCCGGAGCCGGACGGCCCCATGATGGCGAGGTAGGTGCCCTCAAGGACCTCAAGATTCACTCCATTCAACGCCATGACGTCGATATCGCCCATGACGTACTTCTTCTGGATCTCCTCGATCCGGATGACCGCGTGGTTGCTCACGTGCGCGCTGTCCCTCGTTTCCCGTTGCCCGCTCAACCGCGGTCTTTCTTGGACGGCTTCTTCGGAGCCTTTCCGGGCTTCTTCACCCCGAGGTCCGCCAACCGCCTTTTGTCCTCCTTGCGGATGGCCTTCTCAGCGTTCTTGTCCTCCTTGGCCACGGCCTTTTCAGCCGCGCGTTGAAGAGCCAGTTCTTGCCCGCCGAGATCAGGCATGGCTTCTTCAAGAGCCGCGCCGTCGCGACCTTTCGGCCGTCCGCCTTGACCGCCGCCGCCCTTGCCTCCCTTGCCGCCCTTCTGGCGCCCCTTGAATGACTTCTGCATCTCAGCGCGTTCGGATTCGCTGAGCTTGCCGTCGCCGTCCTTGTCAAAGCGCTTCATCATGGCCTCGCGGTCGAAGCCTCCCTTCTTCTGATTGCCGCTCTTCTGCTCCGACTTGCGCAGTTCCTCCTGCACTTCCTTGGGATCCTTGCCCTTCGGCAGCGACTCGTCCGCGCCGACAAAAGTGTCCTCGAGCCCCTCGTCGCTGGCGTCCAGCGGCGGGGAAAGCAGGACCTTGTCGCCAGGCTCTAAGCCGGTTTTGATCTCAATGAACTTGTGATTGAACATCCCGACCTCCACCGGGACCGGCGCCGGCTCATTGCCCTTCTGAACGTAGGCGACCTGCTTGCCCTTGAGCGTGGTCACGCACTGCACGGGCACTTTGATCACGCTCTGGAGGTTGGTGATGATGATCTCGGCCCGGGCTGAAAGGCCCGGCTTCACGTCGGGCAGCTTCTCATCGATCAAAATCTCCGTTCCATAGACCTTCAGGTCCGGGTTTGAGAACCGGCTCTGCTGGTCCGGCATCGTGGCCACCTTCCGGACGTGCGCGGCGAATCGGGAATCGGGAAAGGAGTCCAACACCACGTAGGCGGGCATGCCCTGAACCACCTGGTTCACGTGGGTCTCATGCACCTTGATGGTCACCTTCATCTGGGAGACATCCGGCAATTTGATGATCTCCTGCCGGGAACGCACGGCGGCGCCCTCCTCGATCATCGATTGGCTCATGGAGCGATAGCTGACAAAGGGATAGACGACCAGGCCGTCCTCCGGGGCGCTGATCTTGGCGGCTTCAATCTCGTCGTTGAATTCGTCCAGCTTCTTCTTCTGCAATTCCAGCTTGGCCTTGGCCGAGGTGACCTCCGCGTCATACTGCGCAATGCGACTGGCCGCCTGCTGCTTGACGCGTTCCAGATCCGCCTTCGCCTCATCACGGTCCGCCTCGTATTGGCGGATCATCTTCGGATACTCATAGGTTTCCAGGAGCCGCTTGGCCTCGGTGGCCTGCTCGAACTTGTTCTTGGACTGCGTGAAGGTCAGTCCGTTGCGCTCCATGGTATTGCGGGTCTCAAAGCCTTGCGTATGGAGCTTCTTGGACCACTCGTAGGTCTCCTCATCGATCTTGAGCTTCTCCTCGGCGGTCAGGATGTTGGCCTTCGCGTCGCGCAGCGCCTGCGGCCAGTCGCCGTCCTTGTATTTCTCCAGGTCGGTCTGGGCGAATTCCAGCTTCAACTCCGCCGCCTTGATGCTGGACTCGTTGAGACTCTGCTGGATCTTCAGATTCTCCTCGGCCTGGGTCACCGCAAACTCCGCGCTTTCCACCGAAAGCTTCTGCTCGTCCAAGCGGTCCTCAATCTCCGAGACATCCAGTTCGCACAGCAGATCGCCCTTCTTCACATAGCTGCCCTCGGGCACGATGCTGACGATCTTGCTGCTGTATTTCATCTCGTTGCGGATGCTGACCTCGTTCACCGCCTCCAGCGTGCCGCCCTCTACGATGGTCACAAGGAAGTCGTCCTTCTTCACGAGGTAGAATTCCTCGTCCTTCGTTTCGTCATCGGAATCGCCCGCCATGGCGACGATCAGTCCGATCACGACGACCACGGCGCCGATGATGAGCGGCGCGCGTTTGCTCAGGGGATTGTCAGTTGGTGTTTTCATTTTCTTTGAACAGTTCGTGGGGGGGGACCATTTGAATTTCTTCCGCCGTTTTGGGCTCTTCTGCGCGGGACGAGGTTTCCAGGATCTTCCTGTCGAGCCAGAACCGGGAAGCGCTGGCGTCCAAAACGCCCAGATCAAGCTGCAGATCCAGCTTTGAAGAAAGAACGTTGACCAGCGAGTCCGTCACCGCGTTCTGCGCCTGGATGTAGGCATTCTGAGCGAAAATGTATTCCTGCTGATCCACCGACCCCGCCAGGGACTTGATGTCCTGCTCATCCAGACGGGCCTTGGTGTTCTTCTGCTTCTCGACATTGATCAGGTAGGTGTTCCGGTTCCGCTCCAATGCGCGAATCCCATTGGCCACCGCATTCCGCCGATCATCCAGATTCCTGGCCAATGTGCGGATGCCCGCTTCAAACTTGATGATCAGATCCCGATAATCGTTGCGCTGCTTCCAACGATTGATCGGCAGATCGAGCTCCAGCCGAGAATTGGCGATCACGTCATCCACGTCGAAATCGACATAATTCTCCTCATCGTCCCAATTCAGACTGGCGTCCGATTTGAAATCCAACCCGGGCAG
>JAYPGD010000031.1:0-349 GCA_038126655.1 Verrucomicrobiales bacterium | reverse complement strand
CTTCCGGTCCTCGTAGCGATCGATCTCATTGAGCAGGGGAAGATAGGAATCGACGGCAACCCGGATGGCGTCATTCTCGTCAATGGCGGTTTCGGGGAGCCCGACCTCCCGCAACGTCTTCAAGTCCATGTCCTCCAGGTAAACATTCACCGACAAAGGCACGCCCAACTTCAGTTTGAAGCGGTCCAGATCCCGCTGATAGTTGGCGACGCCGCCGATGTAGGCGTTCTTGGCGTCCAACTCGGTCGTGCGGGCCAGCTGCGCATCAAATGGGCTGCCCAGGAACTGGGCCCGCGATTCCGCCCGGATCCTCTGCTGCACGCTGCGCAGATAGTTCGTGTAGTTGTTC
>JAYPGD010000030.1:0-21663 GCA_038126655.1 Verrucomicrobiales bacterium | reverse complement strand
ACTTGGAGAGCGCGCCGACGACGCGCTTGTTCTTGTCGAACACGGTGAAGGTGGAGCCGGCGGTGCCCGAAGCCGTCGCCCGGGCCTTGTCGAGGCGTTCGTCGTGTTCGAAGGCGACGTAATCCTGCAACAACACGTGCTTCACCGGCGTGGCCGCGCGGCAGAGCCCGGCCGTGGTGGCGGTGTCGTGGGGCGAACTGATGACGGCGACCCCGTTTTCCCTGGCGGCCTCCAGCGTCTTGTCCTCCAGTTTCAGGCCGCCGGTGACGATCAACGCGCGGACCTTCTCGCGGATGGCAAGGTTCTGGACGTCCCAACGGTCGCCGACAATAACGACCACATTAGAGGGATCGCGTTGAGCCATCCGCTTCCCGAAGGCCTCGACGCTCATGGCGCCGATGACCATGACCAGTTCCTCCTCGTCCATCGGCCGCACGCCGAACTCGAAGGAGCCGCCAAGGGTCTGCGCGAGTCCGCCGAGCGAGGTCAACAGCCGGCGGGAATCCGTGTTGTCGCCGGTTGCCGGGAAAACGGTGCGACCGATCTTGAACAGCGAAATGAGACCGGCGCAGGTGCGGTTGGGATTGAGCACAGGAAGAACCCGCAGGTTGCCCGCGTCCATCATCGCCATGGCCTGGGCGATCGTCGTGTCGGGTTCAACGGAGACGACGTTGGTCTGCATGACGTCGCTGACCTTCGGCGAGACGTCCGAGACAAATTTCGGCGGCGCGACGCCAAAGGTCTCCAGGGTGAAGGCGATGCGGTCGTTGATCTCGCCGCAGCGCGCGGCCACCGCGTCCATCATGCCCGTACGCCGCTTGAACTCCGCGTATCCGATCGCGGAACAGATGGCGTCGTTGTCGGGGTTCTTGTGGCCGATGACAAGGATCTCACTCATTGGATTGGGCGGATGGTCATACCCGCTGCAGGCGGTTGGGGCAAGTTTGTTGCGTGTCGCGTGTCGCGTGTCGCGTGTCGGTGTGATTCGAGACGGGCGGGCATTGTTGCGCCCTTTTTCAAAACCAAATCAGACAAAACCACTACCAAACACGCACCACGCACCACGCACCACGCGGCAATCAAAAAAGCCCCGCCAACCTTGCGATTGGCGGGGCTTGGGAAAAAGAGTCCGGATCAACGGATCACTTATTCTTCTCTTCCTTGGCCTTCTGGTACTCGGAGACAATCTCATCGGAGATGTTCTTCGGGCACTCGGCGTAGTGCGAGAATTCCATGGAGAACTGGCCGCGACCGGAGGTCATGGTGCGCAGGTCGCCGATGTAGCCGAACATTTCGCTCAGCGGGGCGTCGGCCTTGATGCGCACGCCGGTGGCGACCGGTTCCTGCGACTTGATCATGCCGCGACGACGGCTGATATCGCCGATGACGTCGCCGACGTTGTCCTCGGGCGTGAAGACATCGAGCTTCATGATCGGCTCCAACAGGTAGGCGCCAGCCTTGGGGATCGTCTGGCGATAGGCCGCGCGGGCCGCGAGCTCGAACGCCATGGCCGAGGAGTCGACCACATGGTAGCCGCCGTCCCGCAGCGTGACCTTGAAGTCGAGGCAGGGAAATTCGGCGAGAACGCCCTTCTCGGAGGAGTTCTTGAAGCCGTTTTCGATGGCGTTCCAGTATTCGCGCGGCACGTTGCCGCCGGTGACGACCGACTCGAACTCGAAACCGGAGCCCGGCTCCAGCGGCTCGATGGTGTAGTCGATCTTGCCGTATTGACCGGAACCGCCGGACTGCTTCTTGTGGGTGTAGGAGTCATCCACCTTGTTGCGGACGGTCTCGCGGTAGGCCACCTGGGGCTTGCCGGTGGCGACGTCCACCTTGTAAGTGCGCTTGAGGATGTCCACCTTGATGTCGAGGTGAAGCTCGCCCATGCCCTTGATGATGGTCTCCTTGCTGTCCGGGTCGGTCTCGACGCGGAAGGAGGGGTCCTCCTTCATCATCTTGGCGAGGGCCTCGCCCATCTTGTCGACCGCGCCCTTCTCGGCGGGTTCGATCTTCATGGAGATGACGGGATCGGGGAAGACCATCGGCTCCAGCGTGGCCGGGTTCTTCGGGTCGCAAAGCGTATGCCCGGTCTGGCAGTTCTTGAGTCCGACCAGCGCGACAATGTCGCCGGCCTGGGCGATGTCCAGCTCTTCGCGGGAATCGGCGTGCATCTCCACGATGCGCCCGACGCGCTCTTCCTTGCCGGTGAACGTGTTCAGCAGGTTCTGCCCTTTCTCGATCTTGCCGGAGTAGACGCGGGTGAAGGTCAGGGCGCCGAAACGGTCGTCCATGATCTTGAAGGCCAGCGCGCGCACCGGACCCTCCGGATCCACCACGGCGAATTCGCCCGTCTCATTGCCTTCCAGATCGACTTCGGGCTGCGGATTGACCTCGGTCGGATTGGGGAGGTAGTCCACCACCGCGTCCAACACGAGCTGCACGCCCTTGTTCTTGAAGGAGGAGCCGCAGTAGGTCGGGAAGAAGTCCAGGGCGATCGTGCCCTTGCGGATGCAGCGCTTGAGGGTGTCGATGTCCGGCTCCTCGCCCTCGAGGTATTTCTCCATGACCTCGTCGTCCTGTTCGACAGCGGTCTCGATGAGCGCGGCGCGGTATTCCTCGACCTTGTCGGCCATGTCGGCCGGCACGTCCTCGACCACGAAATTCTGAGGTTCGCCGGAATCGTCCCAGATCCAGGCCTTCCGGGTCAGGAGATCCACCACGCCGGTGAAGTTCTCATAGTTGCCGATCGGCAGCACCATGACCAGGGGCTTGGCCGCCAGCACGTTCTTCACCTGATCCATCACGCTGTAGAAATCCGCGCCAACACGGTCCAGCTTGTTGACGTAGATGATACGGGCGACCTTGGAGTCATTGGCGTAGCGCCAGTTGGTCTCGGATTGCGGCTCCACGCCGCCGGAACCGCAGAACACGCCGACGCCGCCGTCGAGGACCTTGAGCGAACGATACACCTCAATGGTGAAGTCAACGTGACCGGGGGTGTCGATGATGTTGAAGCGGTGATCCTTCCAGAAACAGGTGGTGGCCGCGGACTGGATCGTGATGCCGCGCTCCTGTTCCTGATCCATGAAGTCGGTGGTCGCGGCGCCATCGTGCACCTCGCCCATCTTGTGAATCTTGCCGGTCAGCTTGAGGATGCGCTCGGTCGTCGTCGTCTTGCCGGCGTCAACGTGCGCAAAAATGCCGATATTCCGGTATTTCGTCAGGTCTGTCATAGTGTGTTAACTTCGTTGTCCTCCCGGCCTATTCCGAAAGGGAAAGCGGATACAACTAGAGATTTTATCCCGCCGATCAAGTTTTGTTTGCGCTTTTTTTTTCGGGACTTCCGATCACTGCGGCGGGCTCGTTCCAGTGAGAACGGCCGAATCTGCGTCAAAAGGGGGAACGCGAACTCCCCATCTAGTCCCGGTCCGCCCCGGGCAGTCCGCTCAATTGCCGGCGGCGGGTTCTTGTCCGCCTCCAGCCGAGGCATGGCTGAGGAACCAGTCGTAAAGCCCGGGGTTGTCATAGCTCGCGGTCCAGGAATCGTGATTGGCCTCGGGATAGACCGTGAGCTTCACGTTCTCGTTTCCGATGGACTTGAAGGCCTCGACCATGCGCTCCGATTCGTTCAACGGGACCACGGAATCCTTGGCTCCATGAAACGCCCAGACGGGCAGCGATTTCAGGGGATGGCCCTGGACGCGACGCGCGAGGCGGATGTCGATGGTGTTTCCGCCGCCGCAGATGGGAGCGATGGCGGCAAAGCGCTCCGGATGCGCGGTGCCGAGTTCCCAGGAGCCGTAGCCGCCCATGCTGAGTCCGGTCAGATAGATGCGCCTGGGGGCGACCGCATGGTCGTCGATCACGCTGTCCAACAGGGCGATCAATTCGTCCGCATGCCAGCGCCCGCCGGTCGGCGTCTGCGGCGAGATGACGATGAAGGGGAACTTCGGATCCTGCTTCGCGAGCTTGGGCGGGCCGTGGACCAGGACCTTTTCAAGATTGTCTCCCCGTTCGCCGGCGCCGTGGAGGAACAGGATGACGGGCCAGCGTTTGGAGGCGGCTGCGTCGTAGCCTTCAGGCAGATGCAGCAGGTAGTTGAGTTTCGTGACCGTCGGACGCGTCGCGCGGAACTGATGGGAGGAGATCGTTCCCCTGGCTTCGGCCTTCTTGTCGGCAACGGCTTTTCCATTGGCCGGCTTGTCGGGGTTCGTCGTGGCGCAACCCGCGAAACCGAGGGCGGACAGCAATGCAAGAATGGAGGTCAGTCGCTTCATGGTCAGGGATTCCGTCGGAACACCGGCCGGACGTCAACAGATTTTCCAGAGCGCCAATCCGGCGAATGCCAGCAGGACACGGTAGGAAAACCAACCCAACGCCCCGACGAACCGCCCCGGTTCGAAAGGAATCGTCTTCACCGGGCCGCGGACGAGCGCAAGCCCCAACAACCAGCCGGTCACGAGGCCGCCGATGTGCGCGCCGTTGTCGACCAACTGGTAAAGAGCCGCTCCCAGGGCCGTGATGAAGAAAACATCAAAGGCGAGCAGCCTTCGGAATCCGGCCGGCATCATGCCCAGCTTTCTGCGTCCGATGGCGACCAGGAAGCCAAGCAGCCCCAGGATCGCGCCGGAGAAACCGACCGAGGCCACGTCGGGAAGAAAGATCTGACTGCAGACGCTCCCGACCATGGCCGAACACAGCAGCGCCAGCGTCATCATCTTCGCGCCCGCCAGCCGTTCCGTCAGGCGTCCCAAGGCAAACAGCGCGATCGTGTTGACCAGCAGATGGGTCCAACCGCAATGCAACAGCGTTCCGGTCAGCAGCCGCCAATACTCGCCGTCGCGGACGGCCTGCTTGACCAACCCGGCGTCCCTGATGGATGCGTCAATGACCGGCGCCGTCGCCCATTGCATTCCACCCAGGGCGAGCAGGACGACGCACAGGACCAGCGTTGTCGGCGCGCGGTCGCGATTGACCCATTCCTGAAACCGGGCGACCCGGCCGGATTCACGCACCCGCGCCGCATCCCATCGCCGCGCGGTCATCAGGATCAGCAGGTTCCGGACAAATGGAATCGCCCCGAAGATCAGCGTCATGCAGAACAAGGCCATCTCCAGGTCCCCAGGCTCGAAATCCTCCGCCCGACTGGCATGCCAGAGCAGCGCCGGCCAGAGAATCACATGAATCAACGAGCGCTTGAGTCCCGTCTTCGATTCCCGCTTCCGGCGCGCCATGAACGCCGGGGCGAGAAAAGCCACGTCGCGGATGTTCTGGATGAAGGGGCTTTCGGGCGTCCAAACGAAATTCACGGGCGCCGCCTTCAGGTCCGCGCACCGGGCGATCAACTCCTCCCGATCGCAGGCCTGCGGAACCAAGCGACGCTTCCTTCCGCGCCCGCGACTGTCATAGAATCCGTATTCGCCGCCCCATTGCAGGATGCCGTGAAAATCCGCGCGATCCCAGGGGCGCGGCGGCGAATCTGCTGGCGGCGGAACGTCATCCATCGCGCGCAGCTCCGCTAATCCATCGTCGGAAACGAACCCAGGACCTTCACCAGGCTGCAGTGTTCGGCAAGGGAGGCGAGGGCGTTGGCGACCTTTCGGTCCTGTTCATGACCCTCGATATCGACAAAGAAGAAGTACTCCCAGGCCTTGCGCTTGCTGGGGCGGGATTCAATCTTGGTCATGTTGATGCGACGGCGACGGAAGGGCTCCAGAGCCTTGTGCAGCGCGCCGGCCTTGTGCGCGATGCTGAACATCACGCTGGTGCGGTCGTCACCGGAGGGCTCAGGCGATTTCCGGCCGAGGACGAGAAAGCGGGTCATGTTGCCGGCGCTGTCCTGGATGCCCGCCTCGATCACCTTCAACTTGTAGACCTCCGCCGCCAGCGAGCTGGAAATCGCCGCCGAGGCCTTTTCCCGGGACGCCTGCTCCGCGGCGCGGGTCGTGGACGACGTCTCAACGATTTCAGCCTTGGGCAGGCGTTTCTGGATCCAGCCGCGGCACTGCGCCAGCGCCTGCGGATGGCTGAAGAGTCTCTTCACGCCCGAAAGCTTCGTCTTGCCGATCAGGCAATGATTGATGGGCATCAGCGCCTGCGCGACGACCTTGAGATCGCTGTCGACAAACATGTCCAGCGTGTGGGTGACCACGCCTTCGGTGGAATTCTCGACCGGCACGACGCCGTAGTCCGCGCTCGCGCGCTCAACCTCGGCAAAGACATCGGCGATGGTCTTCTGCGGCGCGTAATTGAGGCTGGCGCCGAAGCGGTTCAGCGCGGCCTGGTGGGTGTAGGTCGCCTCCGGCCCGAGGTAGGCGATCGTCATGGTCTTGTGCTGGGCAAGCGAACCGGAGATGACCTCCCGGTAGATTGCGCGCAGGGATTCATCGGAAAGCGGGCCGCCATTCAATCGCCTGAGACGGTCGATGAGACGTTTCACCCGATCCGGGGTGAACAGTTCCTCGCCTGACTTGGCCTTTTCCTCCCCGATCTCAAGCGCCAGCGTCGTCCGTTCATTCAGGAGCCGCACAATCTCGGCGTCCAGTTTGTCGATGAGTTTGCGTCGCTGGGCGATGGTCATGACGGGACGCGGTTACTCCTTGGGTTCGTCGGAAGCCGGCTCCTCCGCCTCGCCCTCCCCTTCGCCGGCGGCCTCGGCCTCGGCCTCGGGCGCCTCTTCAGATTCGGAGGCCGGATCTTCTTCGGCTTCCCCGGCGCCGCCGGCGGGCCCGGATTCAAACTCGTCGAGATCGAGCTGCTCCTCCGGTTGGGTGGCGAGATCGGGGCTCGCGGTGATGAGGGTTTCAGGTTTCTGCACGGGAATGCGCCGCAGGTCGTCCGCGGCGGGAAGATCGTCCAATGAAGCCAGGCCGAAATACTCAAGGAACAGCGGCGTTGTCCCGTAAAGGGCGGGACGGCCCGGCAGATCGGCCTGACCGACCTTCTCGGCGAGGCCGCGCTCGACCAACGTGGCGACCACGCCATCCACCGCGACGCCGCGGATGTCCTCCATCTCGGAACGGGTCAACGGCTGGCGGTAGGCGATGATGGCCAGGGTTTCCAGGGCTGGCTGCGAAAGGCGGGCGGGTTTGGGCTTCTCGCCCAGCAACGCGCGAATCCAGGGATGATACTCGGCCGGACTCACGAACTGCCAGGAACCGGCGATGCACACGAGCCGGAATCCGCGATTGGCGTCCTCGTGGTCCTTGGCGATCAGTTCCAACGCGTTTTCGATCTCCGCGGCCTTCGGCTTCTTGAGCAGCCTGACCTGGCTGTCGGCCTCCTCATCGGCCTCCTTGGCGGTCGTGTTCAACACCTCGCGAAGCTCCTTCGGACTCAGCGGTTTCTGCGCCGAGAAGAGGATCGCTTCCAATACCTTCTTGAGTTCCATGTCAGGACCTTGCTTCGTCTTGGGAATTGTCGGTTTCGTCGGAGGCCCCGCGCCGGTCGTCGATCGGCAACGCAGCCTGGGTCCGGGCTTCGGCGGCCCGCTTTGCCTCGGCCTCCTCCTCGGCCTGGGCCAGCGCCTCGCGCTCCGCGTCCTCGGCCTGCCGCTCCGCCTCCTCGACGCGGACGATGTCAATCTCCCCGAAACTCTCCTCCTGGTCGACGCGCAACTGGCGCATGCGGATCAGCTCCAACATGGCGAGGAAGGTCACAACCACCTCGGAACGACTGGTGGCGTCGGCGAACAGCGCGGTGAAGCGGAAGCGCTTCTTGTTGGTCAGGGTCACGCGAATGTGCTCGATCTTCTCGCTGACCGTCCACTTGTCCTCGTAGATTTCGCGGCTTTCGGAATCGCGTTCGTCGAAGCGCTTGATGATGGCGTTGACGGCGTTGACGAGATCGAAGATGGAGACCTTGGAATCG
Organism: Verrucomicrobiales bacterium; assembly: GCA_038126655.1. Lineage (GTDB taxonomy): Bacteria > Verrucomicrobiota > Verrucomicrobiia > Limisphaerales > JAYPEY01 > JAYPEY01. Next base: position 13,794 of record JAYPGD010000030.1, on the reverse strand, counting down.
GGCCCCAGGGTCGAGGCCGCGGCGGCTTCGAGATCCGGCTTCGGCGCGAGACGCGGGTAGACCTGCTCCCGCTCCTCGGCGCGGCCCTTGAGCTGCTCGGCCACGTCCTTGAACTTCTTGTACTCGACCAGTTGGCGGATGAGCTCCCAGCGGGGATCGCCCTCCTCCTCATCCTCCTCGTCCGTGACCTGCTTGTCGACCGGCAACAGCTCCTTGCTCTTGATGTACACCAGCGTGGAGGCCATCACGAGAAACTCGCCGGCGATCTCCAGGTCAAGCTCCCGCATGAGCTCCACGTGTTCGATGAACTCCGTGGCGATCTTGGTCAGGTTGACCTGATAGATGTCCACCTCCTCCTTGCGGACGAGGTAGAGCAGGAGGTCGAGCGGACCCTCAAACAGTTCGATCTGGACTTTGTAATCGGTCATGGGCAAACCGGCGTCCGAAGTCGGATTTTCACCGGAGGCGGGATGGTAAGGGCGCCCGGGGAGGTTTGGCAATGACGGACGGACGGTTCCCGGGGACCTAAAAAATCTCCTGAAATGCCTTTACACCCCCATCCCAGAAATCTATGCTGATCGCTTTCCGCTAGAAGAAAAGAAGAACAAACCGAACCACGAAGGGTTATGGCAGACAAGATCGAAAAGATTATCGAGGACGTCCGATTGCATGAAAAGGACACCGGGTCCGCGGACGTGCAGATTGCGAAGTTGACGCAGCGCATCAATGAATTGACCGGTCACCTCAAGGAGAACAAGAAGGACCACAGCTCGCGCCGCGGCCTCCTGAAGATGGTCGGACAACGCCGTCGTCTCCTGGATTACCTCCACGACACGGACACCGACCGCTACCACGCGCTCACGAAGAAGCTGAAGCTCCGCCGCTAAGGGCGGGCTTTTTTTGCGCGAATCCGCCGCTTGGCGGATTCGTCCGGCTTTTTCCATTCCAGTTCCCCAAGCCTCGAGAAGGTTTTCCCGATGATTTCACGCATCGACCGATTCGTTGTGTCCGGTCGATGCGTTTTTCAACCCCCACACAACAACACCTCACCTCAACCCGTCGCCCGCCAGCCAAGGGAAATTTCATTCAGCGCCCCGAGTCCGATTCCGGACGTTGAATGAAGTTCCTCTGGGCCGGCGGGCGCAGATGAAAGAAGACAATGGAAGCAACAAGAGTCACCGCCAAACTTGGCGACAAGGAAATCAGCATTGAAACCGGCAAACTGGCCAAGCAGGCCTCCGGGGCCGTCACCATCCAGATGGGCGAGACCGTCATCCTGGTCGCCTGCGTCGCCGCCGCCAAGGCCAAGGAAGGACAGGACTTCTTCCCCCTGCAGGTCGATTACCGCGAGAAATCCTCCGCCGCCGGCAAGTTCCCGGGCGGCTTCTTCAAGCGCGAGGGACGCCCCTCCGAGAAGGAAATCCTCACCATGCGCATGACGGATCGCCCGATCCGCCCGCTGTTTCCCAAGGGAATGTACAATGAGACGCAGGTGCAGAGCCTGCTGCTCAGCGCCGACGGCGAGAACGATTCGGACATCCTCAGCATCATGGGCGCCTCCGCCGCGCTGATGGTCTCCGACATCCCGTGGGCCGGCCCCCTCGGCGCCGTCCGCGTCGGCCGCGTCAACGGCGAGTTCATCGCCAACCCGACCCACACCGAGCGTGAGGACAGCGACCTCGACCTGATCTACGTGGGCAATGAAAACGACGTCGTGATGTTCGAAGGCTCCGCCGACGAGATCTCCGACGAGGACTTCATCAAGGCCCTGGCCTTCGGTCAGGAAGCCTGCCAGCCGCTGATCGCCGCGCAGAAGGAACTCGCCGAAAAGGCGGGCAAGCCGAAGCGCGAGATCGAGCTCAAGACCGTCCCGGATGAGCTGATGGCCGATTTCCGCGAATTGGTCGGCGACCGCCTCGGACCCGCGTTGCTCACTGAAAAGAAGATGGAGCGCCAGGACGCCTGCAAGGCGATCGAGGAGGAAGTCGCCGCCAAGATGATCGAGAAGCACGGCGAGGAGAAGGTCACCGGCTTCATCGTGGAGCAGGCCTTCTACCAGTTGCAGAAGGAGACGGTCCGCAGCCTGATCATCAATGACGGCAAGCGCCAGGACGGCCGCGGCTTCGACGACGTCCGCCCGATTTACACCGAGGCCGGCGTCCTCCCCCGCACCCACGGCTCCGCGATCTTCCAGCGCGGCGAGACCCAGGGCATGGCCATCGTCACCCTCGGCACCACGGACGACTCCCAGGAATTCGACGCCTGGACCGGCGGCCCGACCGAGAAGCAGTTGATGCTGCACTACAACTTCCCGAACTACTCCGTCGGCGAAACCGGCCGCATCATGGGCCCCGGCCGTCGTGAGATCGGCCACGGCGCCCTGGCCGAGCGTTCGCTCGCCTCGCTCGTGGATCACGAGAACTTCCCCTACACCGTCCGCATCACCAGCGAGATCATGGAGTCCAACGGCTCCACCTCGATGGCCTCCGTCTGCGGCGGCAGCCTCGCGATGCTCGACGCCGGCGTGCCGATGAGCAGCCCCTGCGCCGGCATCTCCATCGGTCTCTGCACCGAGTCCGACGACGAAGGCAAGATCTCCCGCTACAGCCTGCTGACCGACATCATCGGCTGGGAGGACGCCTACTGCGACATGGACTGCAAGATCGCCTCCACCGCCAAGGGCATCACCGGCTTCCAGCTCGACCTCAAGCTCAAGGGCCTGCGCCTCGACATCATGGCCGAGGCGATCGAGAAGGCCCGCAAGGCCAACACGCACATCCTGGCCGAGATGGCCAAGACCCTCGCCGGTCCGCGCGAGGAGATGAGCAAGTACGCCCCGCGCATCATCACCCTGCAGATCAACCCGGACAAGATCGGCGCCCTCATCGGCCCCGGCGGCAAGAACATCAAGCGCATCGTCGAGGAGTCCGGCTGCGAGATCAACATCGACGACGACGGCAGCGTCCACATCTACTCCATCGCCGAGGAAGGCATGGCCATCGCCAAGGAGCAGATCGAGGGCATGACCGCCGAAGCCGAGGTCGGCAGGACCTACCGCGGCAAGGTTGTCACGATCAAGGACTTCGGCTGCTTCGTCGAGTTCCTCCCCGGCAAGGACGGCCTCTGCCACATCAGCGAACTCGCCAACTTCCGCGTCCGCAAGACCGAGGACATCGTCAAGATGGGCGATGAAATCTGGGTCAAGTGCCTCGGCATCGATGAGAAGGGCCGCGTCAAGCTCTCCCGCAAGGCCGCAATGGAAGAGCGCGACAAGGAAATGGGCGAAGGCGGAGAAGGCGGCGACGCCCCGGCCGAGGACAAACCGGCGGAAGAAGCTGCCGAAGCCGCCCAGGACTGAGCCGGCCTCACATTCCAATCACCACAAGCGCGTCGCCAAAAGGCGGCGCGTTTTTTTTGTGTGTGGAGCATCCAAGGACTCCGAGCGTGAGCATCCAACCCATTGCCTCAGTTCCGCAACTTGAGATGCAACCTATGGCGCCTCTCGGGGCTGAAGGCCCCACCGCGCAAAGCATTGGGCTTCAGCCCTATGTTGCGCGTTTGAGAAGAAATACGGCCTGAAAGGCCGTGCGCGCCGCAGGATCCCCGGTTCGCGCGCGCCCCTTCAGGCCGCCTTCGTTGTTTCGGACGATTTCACAGGGCTGAAGCCCTGTGCTTTGTGCGGCCGGGCCTTCAGCCCGGGATCAAGCCTCCCAATCCACCCGCGTCAGTTTCTTCACGTGATCGAAGTGTGAATCCCGGCTCACGACCGGGAGGTCGTGCTGTCGCGCGAGGGCGGCGATCCAGATGTCGTTCTCGGGAATGGGACGACCGGCGGCCTTCAATTCTTTGCGGATCTCCGCGTAAGTTCGGGCGGTGATGGGATCGACGTGGAGAATATCCGATTCGCTTTCCAGTTGATCCAACAGCAGATCGAGCTTTGCGCTGCTCCGCGAGCCCTTGATGCCGTAGCGATACTCGCCGAGGACAATCACCGGAACATGAATCCGCTCCCTGTCCGCGAGCACAGCCTCCAGGCCCGCATGGCCCGCGAACAACGCCGAGACGGCGTTGGTGTCCAGGATCACTGCCAATCCTCCGGATCGATCCGGGAGAACTCGGCGTCGATGGTTTCCTGCGCCAGTTGAACGCTCTTCACCGAAGCCCGACCGAACACGGAGCGCCAACCGCGTTGCGCGCCCGCCTTCGGCTTCCCCCTCTCCAGTTTCTCCTCGACGGCCTCATTGACGAACACCTTGACCGTCTGCCCGCACGCCGCGGCATGCGCCTTGATCTCACGATAAAGCGGGTCAGGTATTTCCAACGTCGTCTTCATGCAAATACCCATCACCCATATTTATGGTTTCGTCAATCCTGTGGAATGGGGGACACAATCCGAATCCATTCTCCGGGGCTGACCTTTCGAACCCTTCGGGTTGAAGACCGGGCTTTCAATCCTTCGGATTGAGGAGCGCATCCGCTTGGGCGTTGAGGGCGGATTGGCGCGATTCGGCGGCTTTGGCGGCTTCCTTTTCGGTTTCCGGCTTCCCGTAATCCAACCGCAGCACGGTTCGGGAGCGGGTCTTCCGGTTGGAGATATGGAGTTCGGTGACCTTGAATTCGCCGTTCACCTTGCGGAAGCGTTTGGGGGAGAACTGGAGGAGTTTGTCGCCGTTCAGATCGTAGCCGGTGATCTCCAGGGGGCCGCCGGTGTCGATGTCGATCCAGGAGATCACGCGGGCGAAGCCGGCTTGGGCCGGAGTCGGGTTGACGCTCTCCAGTTGGTGGCACGACTGTCCGCGCCGGATGTCCCTGCCCAGCAACCGTTGCGTCGGCCAGGTCAAATAATCGGAATGCGGGTAGGCGAGATCAATGATCCGGAAGTCGGAGCCCGCGAACGGCTGGAAGGTCCCGGCCCAGGTCAGCCTCCTCGCCTCACCGAAGGTCCCGTCCGCCTCCTGATCCTGCAGATGGAACTCTGCGACGACGTTGCTAGTGTGACGGATGGTCAGGCGGACCGCCGGGGTTCCTTCGATCGCCTCGGTCTCGTAGACGGTCTTCCAGTCATTCCCGTCGACCGTCACGGACGAGCGGAAGGGGATCTCACGCGCCTTTCCGCCGCGGGGGCGGATGAGGATGGAGCCGGAGATCGAGGCGTCGGCCGTCGGCCGCTGACCCAGCAGCGTCCGGGCGATCCGCCGCCCTTCGCTGAGCTCCGTATCGCGCTGCGCGTCCGCGCCGGTCGACTGCGGGGGCGCGGCCCCCAGCAGCGCGAGCAACACGAATGACGCGACGACAGTTTTCATCTCTTCAATATGGCCAAAGGATTCAGGTCGGAGATTAGACGCGCGAAACTGACATCTATTCTATCGCGGACCTCGGGCGGGGCCTCGTCCCAGTCCTTGCGGTTGCGTTCCGGCAGGATCACGCGTTTCACCCCCGCCCGCGCGGCGGCCAACAACTTTTCCTTCACGCCGCCGACGGGAAGCACGCGGCCGCGCAGGCTGATCTCGCCGGTCATGGCCAGGTCGGAGCACACGCGCCGCCCGGTCAGGAGCGAGGTCAATGCCATGACGATCGCCACGCCGGCGCTGGGGCCGTCCTTGGGCGTGGCCCCGGCCGGCACATGGACGTGAATGTCATTACTCTCAAACACGGCGGCGTCGACGCCGATGTCGTCCGCATTCGACCGCAGGTAGCTCAGCGCGGTCTGGGCGCTTTCCTTCATGATCTCGCCGAGGGAGCCGGTCAGGATCAGCTTCCCCCGGCCCGGCATCTTCGTGGCCTCGATGAACAGGATTTCCCCGCCGACCGGCGTCCATGCCATTCCGATGGCGATGCCGCATTGGGTGACCCGGCCCGCGGTTTCAGACTCGAACCTCGGCGGTCCGAGGAGTTTGCGCAATGAGGCTCCCGAGACGTTGAACGGCTTTCGGCCCTTCCTGCCGCCGGCGATGTCGCGGGCGGCCTTGCGGGCCACCGAGGCGATCTCACGGTCGAGCTGCCGGCAGCCGGCCTCGCGCGTGTACAGTTCGATGATGCCCTTCAGGGCGGCGTCCTGGATCCGAGCCTGACTTTTCTTGAGGCCATGTTCGGCGAGTTGACGCGGCACGAGGTGTCGTTTGGCGATCTGGATCTTTTCCGTCGTGGTGTAACTCGGCAGTTCGATGACCTCCAGGCGATCGCGCAGGGCGGGGTGGATCGGGTCCAGCCAGTTCGCCGTGGCGATGAACATGACGCGCGACAGGTTGAAGGGCAGGTCCAGGTAATGATCGGCGAAGGTCTGGTTTTGCTGCGGATCGAGGGCCTCCATCAGGGCGGCCGCGGGGTCGCCGCGGGAATCCGCGCCCACCTTGTCCAGTTCGTCCAGCAGGACCACGGGATTTGCGCTGCCGACCTTCCGAAGTCCCTGGATGATCCGGCCGGGCATCGCGCCGAGATAGGTGCGCCGATGCCCGCGGATTTCCGCCTCGTCGCGCACGCCGCCGAGGGAGATGCGCAGGAACTTCCGGCCCAGGGCCTCCGCGACGCTCTTGCCCAGCGAGGTCTTGCCCACGCCGGGCGGACCGACCAGGCACAACAGCGGCCCCTTCAACGATCGGCGCAACTGGATGACGGCCAAGAATTCCAGCAACCGGTCCTTGATCTTGGCCAGACCGTGATGCCCGGCATTCAGAATTCGCGCCGCCTCGTCCAGATCGATCCGGTCCTCCGTCGTCGTGTTCCACGGCAGGTGGACAATCCAATCGAGGTAATTGCGGATGATGGCGTGTTCCCCGGATGAAGGGGGGGTCTGCTGCAACCGGTTGAGCTCCTTGCGCGCGACCCCGGCGATTTCGGGCGGGAGTTCGTTCTTCTCGATCTCGGACAACAGTTCGTTGGCTTCGTCGGCGGCGGGATCGGTCTCGCCGAGTTCCCTTTGGATTGCCCGGATCTGTTCGCGGAGAAAATGCTCACGCTGGGTCTGCGACATCACGCCGGCGACGTCCTTCTGAATCTTGGACCCCAGCAGCAGCACCTCCCGCTCGCGGTGCAGCAGCGGCAACAGCCGGTTCAACCGCTCGACCACATCGTTGGCGGCGAGGAGTTCCTGCCGCTCGTCGAGGCCGAGGTTCAGATTGGCGGCGATCAGGTCCGACAGCCGGCTGGGGTCGTCCGTGTTCTCCGCGGTCTCCTTGACCGACTCGCTCAATCCGGGGGAAAGCTCCACAACCTCCTCAAAGGCCTTGCGTGCGTTGCGGGTCAGGGCCGTGAGTTCGACCGAATCCCCCACGTTGCCGGACAGGTAGTTGACCTTCGCCTTCAGGTAGGGCTTGAGGGAAGGATAGGCGACGACCCCGAACCGCCGGACGCCCTCGACCAGGACGCGGACGGTGTTGTCCGTGGTCTTGAGCATCTTGGTGACACGGCCCGCGCAGCCGTATTCGTGGAGATCTTCCGGAGCGGGGGAGTCGATGTCCGGACTGCGCTGGAGCACGAGGCCTAGGAAGCGGTCGCCCTGGACCACATCATCGATCAGTTGGGCGCCCTCGGGGGTGTCGACGATCAGGGGGACGATGAGGCCGGGAAAGATGACCACATCCGCCAACCCAAGGATGGGCAGCGTATCGGGCATGGCCTTGGCCGAACCGCGGGCGCCGGAATCGTCAACGAGTTCGGATGCCTTGAGATTGTTGATGAATTCGGTGTCCGGAGAACTCATGGGAATTCCGTCACCTCATTGAATAGCCGCCCCCGGGAAAAAGTTCCGCGCTGGAACTTCAGTCATCCGAAACCGGAATCTTCCTCCTCCGCGCAGTCTTGCCCGAGGCGGGAACCTCGATGCGCAAGAAGCCGTTTTGATAGATGGCCTTCGCCTTGGCGAGATCGTAGCCATCCGGAATATCGATCACGCTCTCGAACGCGCCATAATTGATCTCCATGACGAGAAACTTGGCCTTGCCGTCGCGCGAGCCGTCGAACCGGGCGCCACTGACGATCAACCGCCGCCCATCCACCGCCAGATCCAGGTCCTCGCGGCGCATGCCGGCCAGCTCAACCGTGACCACCAAGCCCCCATCCGCCACATACACATCAGTGTTCGGGGTCCACGAACTCCCCGTCGCCGCGCCGGAGGCGGCGTCGGTTCGAGATCGGCTGAAGAAGAGCGGAGAGGGACTGGCTTTGCTCATGCCTGGGGCAAAAGACGATTTAAACACTCAGGGTGCGCGTTTCGATCAGGAACTCAAGTCAAAAAATGGCCGCATAAAATACGCCCATTCGGCCCAAACGCAACCGGGTTTGTCATTCGGGATTGCCGGAACAGCATCCGGGACTCGCTTTGGGAGGGGGCCCTGCTAGGATGAGGCCATGCAGGCTCACCGGACATTTCGTCATACGCTGCGTGTCGCCTATGCCGACTGCACCGTTGGAAACCACGTCTACTACGCCCGCTACTTTGATTTCCTGGAGGCGGCCCGGGGCGACTTCTTTCGGGCGCTGGGCCACTCATTTCAGGATCTTGAGGATGAAGGCTTTGCCTTTCCGGTCATCCATTGCGAGGGCGACTATAGGATCGCCGCCCGATACGACGAGTTGATCCAGATCGACCTCTGGCTGACATCCCTTGCGCGAATCCGCCTGGATTTCGGGTATCGAATCGTCACGGACGACGACCGGCTGCTGTTCCATGGCATGACCCGACACGCCTGCACGGACCGGGACAACAAGGGGGCCCGAATTCCCGGGGCTCTGTTTGAAAAGCTCACCCCCTACCTGGCCGCCCCTCAAGATCGGGATTGAGCCCCCGATCAGGCGCCGGTCTTGAGTTCGACGATGTCGTGGGTGGCGGACTCGCGTTGGCCGGCGGCGCTGATGCGGATGTATCGCGCGCGGTCGCGCAGGTCCGCCAGGTTTCCCGCCCCGAGGTAGCCCATGCCGGACTGGATGCCGCCGATCAACTGCCCCAGCACCTTGTCAACCGAGCCGGAAACCTCCTTCAGAGCCTCGACGCCTTCGGCGGAAACCTTGCGGGTGGTGTCCTTGGAACTGTGCCCGTAACGCGCGGCGGAACCGGCCTTCATGGCGGCGATGCTGCCCATGCCCCGGTATTGCTTGTAGAGCTTGCCGCTGATTTCGAGGATTTCACCCGGGGCCTCCTCGCAACCGGCCAGCAGGCCGCCGCAGATGACCGCATCGGCGAGGGTCAATGCCTTCACGATGTCCCCGGACTTGCTGATCCCGCCGTCCGCAAGAATGGTGACGCCCTTCCTTCTCGCCGCCTTGCCGGCCACATAGAGGGCCGACATCTGGGGGATGCCCACGCCGGCCACAACACGCGTCGTGCAGATGCTGCCGGGGCCCTGGCCGATCTTGATGCAGTTCGCCCCGCACTCTGCGAGATACTCGACGCCGGCCCCGCTGGTCACATTGCCGGCAATGATCGGAAGATCGGGGAAAATGTCGCGAATCAAGCGCACCGTATCGCCAACGCCCTTGGTGTGCCCGTGGGCCGTGGAGACGGCCACCGCATCGACGCCGCGCTCGACAAGAGCCCCGATGTGCTCGGAAATGCGGTCGCGATCAAGTTCGCCGAAGGCGTTCCGCGTCGCGGAAACCGCCGCGCCGCAGACCAGTTGGAACTGCGAATCGCGCGCCGGCTTGAACTGCGCCTGGCGCTCCTGGGTGATCCGGTCGACATCGGACAGGGTGAACAATCCGCGGAGCCGGTCCTCGTCATCGACGACCATCAACTTGTCGATGCGCGGATGATCGGCGAAGAATTGGTCCGCCCGGGCGATGGGGTCCTGCCCCAGTTCCTTCTCGGCGAGGGTGAAGACCTCATCGCGCGGCGTGAGGGCCTCCTTGGCCGTGCGGCCGGAGTAGCGGGGCCGCACGACGCTGCCGGGCAGCAGACCGATCAGTTTTCCCGCCTCATCGACCACCGGGAACGTGCTGAAGGTGAAGCCCCTGCGGTCGATCACGTCGAGCACATGGCCGATCGTCTCATCCGGAGCGACGGTGATGGGATCCTGGATGAGGCCGTGGACGTGGTTTTTCACCCGCGAAACCTCTTTGAGCTGATCCTTCTCGCTCATGTTGTAATGGATCAGACCGATGCCGCCGTTCTGGGCCATGGCGATGGCCATGCGGGATTCGGTGACCGTGTCCATGTCCGAGGACACGATGGGAAGGTGCAGGTCGAGCCCCTCGGCCAGGGAGGTCTCCAGCTGGGTGTCGCGCGGAAGGATCTCCGAATAGAGCGTGGCGAGCGTCAGATCGTCGTAGGTGAGGGCGCAATCCTTGTTGGCCGTGAAGAAGTCGTCGGCCCGGAGATAGAACTCGCGATCGAGGGAATTCGGTTCTTGGTTGGCTGCCATAGCGAAGCTTGCCAAAGGCTCGCCCATGCTGACAAGCGGGAACTCCTTGCGGGCTGCTTTTTGCGCCTGTCTTCGCCGAACGCCGGTCTAAAGATCGGGCAAATCGTAGTATTGCAGGGCTCCGTGGACGGCCTGATGAATCTCCCGATGAGCGTTGCGATCGGTCATCAGACTGCGCCACGAGGGCAATCCATCGACGGTCTCGACATCCCGGATCAGCTCCGGTTCGAGGAACGCCGCATGCAGAGCGGCCGGCGCGGCCTCGCCGTCGGCCTGAAGTTGCACGGACGCCTCATCCTCCGCTTGGGCCAACCACCGGGCGCTGACGAGCAGGTCTTCGGCGCGCATCGCCAGCCAGTTTCGCCCCAGCATCTGACCGATGTAGGAATCCGCGCCGTGGAAGCGCCAGTTCCGGGTCTTGGTTTCACCGGTGTCGCGAACCTCGACGATCAGGACCGGAGAGCCTTGGGCGTGCAGCTCGCGCGCCTTGGCGACCGCCGAATTCATTCCGTTTCCAGGCGCGAGCAGGACAGGCGCCCCGGAGCCTCCCGGCCAATGCAACGCCGGAAGCGATATCCCGGGTTCCGGGCGGAGAATGAACTTTCTCGGGACGCCGACGGCGACTTCCCGGATCTCCGGCGCGGGCAACTCCTTCAGTCGCCGGATCCCGGTCACCCTGCGCACGAGGTCACGGGAAAGAACGGGGCGTTGACCGGCGAGTCCGCGTTCGGTTTCGCGGAAGACGTCGAAGATGGACTTCGCCTCCTCCAGCCAAAGGACCTGCCCCTGTTCGGTCGCCTGCAGTTCGGCGTCGGTCAGGACGGAGACGTCGTCGGGTTCAAACACCTCGATGTTCCTCCCCTGAAGCCATCGCGCAAAGAACCTGACGGCCCCCTCGCGCAATCTCCGGGTGAAGCCGTGCTGCTCGTTGGCTTCGATCAGGTCGACGCGCTCAGGATGTCCCAGTTGCGCATAGACGCGCTTCGCCTGCCGGAAGGCCTCCCAGGTCCCCTCGATGGGCACGAAGTCGCGCGTCGCCGCCAGAATCAACGTGGGTTTCGGCGCGCGGACAATCATGAAGTCCGCGTGATCGAATCCTTCGCGGATTTGGGCGAAGAGGTTCTGCTCGGCGTCGCCGGGGCCGGGCTTTTCATTCTTCCGGCGATGCGTGGTCATGAAGCAGCCGGGCGCGGCCGCGACAATACGATCGTCAAAGGCCATGAGATAGCTGGTCAGGTTGCCGCCGCCGGAATTGCCGCTGCAACCGATGCGCGCCGGATCGACGTCGGAACGTCCGCAGAGGTAATCAATGCAGCGCATGCCGTCCCAGACCATCATGGCGCCCAGCGAGCGCCCGAGCAGGATGGGCGCGACGCCGAGATCATTGTGTTCGCTGCGACGCTGGATCGGACCGGGCTTCGGGCCGATGAGTTGCCGGCGTTCGCCCTGGCCGACGGGATCGAAACAGAGCGTGAGGAAGCCGTGTCGCGCGAGGAGCGCGGCGGCCTTCTGGTAGGATTCGTAGGCTTTGCCGTTGGCCGAGTGGCCGCAGGGGAGCAACACGCCGGGAAAGGGGCCGGTGCCGTCGGGGCGGTAGACGTTGGCCGTGACATGGTATCCGGGAAGACTTTCGATGATGAGCTTCTCGATGGAGTAACCGTCGCGCCTGATGCGTCCGGTGATCCTCGGGTTGAGCGGGGCTTCAATCGGCGGACGACCGAAGGCGTCCTTGAGGAACGCCTTGCGCCTCGTCTGGTACCGGGCAATGCCCTCGCGGGATTTCAAGGCGTCCTCCAGTTCGCGAAGCCGGACATCCAATGCCGAATGAACCAGCCTGCGTTGAAAGGAGCGCATCATCTGGTCCGACTTGTCGGCGCTGAAGTCCGCCGGCAGGACGCGGATCTGAGACGCCGCCATGCCGGAGGCGGCGATCGTCAACGACAGGAGAAGAACGGCGGTCGGTTGGCGCATGGGATGGGGAGCTTGAGACCTGGCGATTTCGCCGTCAACCTGGTCTTCCGCCCGGCCGGAGAACCGCGTTTCCGGGGAAACGCCTTCCGCCCCCGGGCGCGGAACCCGGCGACAAGCCCCAGAATACCCTTGCTTCCGATTGAGGGTCCTGCTTTCAATCCTCCCCGTTTTTCACCCTTACGGATAAACCATAGAATACATTTTACAGTCATGGCGGTTGTAGCGACAAAATTGAGAAAGGGCCAGGCCATCAAGGTCAAGGGCGACACCGGCGTCATTCTGGAACTTGTCCACCGCACCCCCGGCAAGGGCAACGCCTTGATCATGGCGACGATCCGCTCCTTCGCGAGCGGCAAGACGAAGGATATCCGCTTCAATCCCAGCGAGAAGGTCGAGACCCTGATGGTCAACCGGATCAAACTGGAATACAGCTACCAAGACGGTTCGTCCTATTTCTTCATGGACCCGGAGACCTACGATTCCGTGGAACTGCCGGGCAGCCTGCTGGAGGACATCGCCGACATGATCACCGAGAACACGGTCTGCGAGGTCGTTCAGTTGGAGGGCGATCCGGTGGCGGTCGAATTGCCGCCCACGGTGGAGTTGACGGTCACGGAAGCCGCGGAGGGCTTGAAAGGCGATACGGTCAACAACCCCCAGAAGCCGGCCACTCTCGAGACGGGCAAGATCGTGCAGGTCCCGTTGTTCGTGAAAACCGGCGATGTCATCTCGGTCGACACCCGCACCGGCAAATACCTCGGCCGGGCGTAAGCCGCCGAGCCCCCTCCCCTCGGAGTTCGATTCATTTCCGCCCCTGACGTCGCGGCTGTCTCTTTCTCCAGTCCGGATGCCGAACCGTTCGTTTCGTCTCGATGGTTCCGGCGATGACAGGATCCAGCGCGCGCCAGTCCTTTTCGTGACTGATCACCGGAACCTCTGGAAACAGGGATCCGGTCGGGCGTTGAGCCCCGCCGCGCTGCATGAACTCGCCGAGGTCGTTGCGCGCAAGCTCGGCCTCCGCCAACAATCGCCGCACGACTTCCGGATTCGTTGAGGCGACATCGGAAGTCTCCGCCCGATCCTCCCGCAGGTTGTAGAGCACGGGGGCGTCGATCCCGAAGAACGCCTTGTTCTTGTCCCAGAAGGGGACCTGTTTCCGTTCGCGGCGGAGGTGCAGTTTCCAGTCGCCTGATCGCACGGCCTGCAGGTTCTCACAATTGTAGTAGTAAAAGGGCGCGTCGGCTTTGCGGTGGAGCGTTCCGCCTCCGAGCAGCGGCAGCAGGCTCTCGCCATCGAAGACGCGGTTCTTCGGCAGCGGGGCTCCGATGATTTCCGAAAGCGTGGGGAAGAGATCCATCGCGTTGATGTTCGCGCTCGAAACGCTTCCCTTCCTGATCCTGCCCGGCCAATGAAGGATGAACGGGGCGCGATGGCCGCCCTCGAACGTGACGAACTTGGCGCCGCGATA
>JAYPGD010000029.1:20046-21916 GCA_038126655.1 Verrucomicrobiales bacterium | reverse complement strand
ACGACCCCGGCGGCTGGAACCCCTTCCCCAAGGAACGGGGCTACGATTACGCCAGTCGCTACATCCACGAGAAGATTGGCTGGCTGGTCTACCGGATGAAGGGCTGGGTCTCGAAGGAGAAACCGCCGCCGTTGCCGGGGAAGAAGGAAGACGAGGAAGCTCAGGGGGCAGGGATGCCCGACGAAGCGCAGAAATAGGCGTTGCAAGGAGCGTCGTCCCCGAATCACGCCCCCGCTTCAAGCCGATTGCCTTCGCCCGTCGAGTCCGCTATAAGGGCCGGGCATTCGCAACACTGAATCCACGGAAGGACCCACACCATGTCGTTTCCCTTCTCCATTTCCCGCAAAGCCCTCCTCCTGATTGCCGCGCTGACCTCGCTGTTCCCCGCCACGCCCGCGGCCCGCGCCCAAAGCTCCGTGAAAGGGGCGATCGCGCTGCCGGCCGCGAAGAAGTCCGCGGTCACCAGCCAGCGCTATGCAAACATCGCCGGCAAGGTCGGTCTGCCCAAGGGCAAGGCCGGCGTCGTCTGGGTTGAGGGCGATTTCTCCGGCGTCGCCGACAAGCCCCCGGCCACCGTGGAGCTGGGGCAGCGCAACTTCCAGTTCGACGTCTATGTCCTGCCGGTGCGCGTGGGGACGAAGGTGGTGTTTCCCAACCACGACGAGGCCTACCACAATGTCTTCTCCTACTCCAAGGCGAAGCGGTTCGATCTCGGGCGTTACCTGAAGAACGAGACGCAGCCGGCGGAGGTCTTCGACAAGCCGGGCGTGGTCAAACTCTACTGCGAGATCCACGAGCACATGAACGCGGTCATTGTCGTCGTGGATTCGCCCTTTTTCACGGCCACGGACGAGGAGGGAAACTTCACGCTCAGCGGCATCCCGGCGGGAAGCTACACGCTCAAGGCCTGGCTGGGGAAAAAGAAGATCGTCGAAAAGGCGGTGACCCTCAAGGACGGGGAAACGCTCACCGCCGGCGTCCTGGGCGAATGAACCGGAATGCGCGCTCCGACCTTCAGTTTCCGGGTCAAGCTGGTCGCCGCCATGATGCTGGTCGTGGCCGGCGTGACCGGCGCGACCCTCTATGTGGCCAAGGACCGCATGGAGGCCGCGCATGAACGGATGTCGGAAATCCAATTCCGCAACCAGGTCGAGCTCTTCAACCGAATGCGCGAATTGCGGCTCGAACGCGTCCGCGAAAAATGCCGCGAACTCACGCGCTCCGTTCGCGTGGCCGCCGCGCTTGAGGAGGAGGACCTGGAACTGCTCTACAATCTCGCGCAGGACGAACTCACGCCCGTCCTGCGCCTGAGGCCCAATCTCAGCCAACGCGCGCGCGTCCCGCGGTTGATTCGTTTCATCGACACCGAGGGCGCCGAACTGCCGCCGCCCAAACGCGCGTTCCGCGGCATGGGCGTCGAGTCCGTCTTCGCCACGGATGAAATGCGCGACGCCTTCCAACAGGTCGCCCGGGCGATGGCGTCCGAGGGCGTGGACCAGAAGATCGGCTACGTCGAGCGCGTCCTGCGCGACCGCACGATGATCATGGAGGTCATCGTCACCAAGGTGGTTCTCCGCGCCGAGGACGAATACATGGGCGCGCTCGTGCTGGGCTTCCCCATCAAGGACGGCATGGAGCAGGCCATGAAGCAGTTCAGCGACATTCGCAGCGGGATCTGGGTGAATGACGAGCTGTTCTCCGAGACGATCGAGGAAGCGGCGCTGCCCGCGCTCAAGGAGAAGGTCGGCGCGGCCATCAACCAAGGCTCCGCGGATGGGGGCGTGGTTCCGATGTCGCTGAACGGCGTTCCGCAGAAGGTGTTCTACCAGCAGATGAACGACTCGGAGTTCCTGCCCGCCTACCAGGTGGC
>JAYPGD010000029.1:0-19946 GCA_038126655.1 Verrucomicrobiales bacterium | reverse complement strand
AGGTGTTCTACCAGCAGATGAACGACTCGGAGTTCCTGCCCGCCTACCAGGTGGCGCTGTATTCGCTGGAGGGGGCGCTGGCGGACCAGAAGGTCCTGCAGGCGCGGGTGGTCGCCTTCGGCGCGGCGGTCCTGCTCGGGGCGTTGGCGATCAGCATGTTGATTTCCCATGGGTTCTCCGGGCCCATCCAGGCGCTGGTCAAGGGCACGCGCTCAATCCAGGACGGCGACTTCGACGTCCGTCTGCCGGTGAAGCGGCGGGACGAGATCGGCGAACTGACCGCCTCGTTCAACGAGATGGCCGAAGGACTGGCCCAGAAGGAGAAATACCAGGCCGTGCTGGACATGGTCGCCGACAAGGATGTGGCCGAGGAGCTGATGTCGGGCTCCGTCACGCTCGGCGGCGAACTGCGGGACATCAGCGTGCTGTTCTGCGACATCCGCGGCTTCACCGCCATGACGCAGGACATGTCGCCCACCGATGTCATCCACCTGATGAACGACCACTTCACCGTGTTGACCCGGATCGTCTACGAGCACGACGGCGTGGTGGACAAGTTCGTGGGCGATCTGATCATGGGCGTGTTCGGCGCGCCGCGCAGCTACGGCAACGACGCCTACAACGCCGCGCGCTGCTGCCTGCGGATGATCGAGGAGCGCACAAAACTGAACGAGAGCGCCGAACAGCCTATCCACATGGGCATCGGCCTCGCCTCCGGGGAGGCGGTCGCAGGCTGCATGGGATCCGAGGACCGCCTCAACTACACCGTCATGGGCGCGCGGGTGAACCTCTCCTCCCGGCTGTGCAGCGTGGCGGGCGTCGATGAGACCGTCATCGACCAAGCCACCTACGAGAAGCTCAAGGACCACGTGGAGGTGGAGCCCATGCCGGAACTGAGGGTCAAGGGCTTCGACGCTCCGGTCCGCGCCTACAAACTGCTGGGCATCCGCTCATTGAAGGAAGGGCCGGGCGCTGAATCGAATGCTGAATCCTGAACTGAAAATGAAGACGTCAAACTGGTTTTCCCAAACGGCGGCCGTGGCGGGCTCGGCGGCATGGTTGATGATCGCCCCGGTCTCCAACGCCCCGGCCCAGGAGTTTCTTGATCGCGTGGATGACGCGTTGGCCTACGAGACGGGCGACGGCTTCTTCCGCGCGGACCTCGGCGGCCGCCTCGACCTCGAGTATTATCACGTCGATCAGAATCCGCCGGGACTGATCTTCCCCGACGACGATCACTTCTTCAATCCGCGCATGGCGCTGTTTCTCGACACGCAGTTGGGCGAGCATTTTTACTCACTGGTCCAGGCGCGCTTCGACCGGGGGTTCGATCCCGGATTGCGACGCCACGGCGATTCCCGGCTCGACGAGTACTTCCTGCGTTACCGACCGTTCAAGGACGGCCGGCTGAATCTCCAGGCCGGCAAGATGGCGACGGTGTTCGGCGGCTGGGTCCCGCGCCATCTCTCGTGGGAAAATCCTTTCATCAACGCGCCGCTGCCCTATGAGAACGTCACCATCATGACGGACAAGGTTGCTCCGGGAGCGCCGGGCGGATTCCTGGGCCGCCAGGCGGTGCGGGACAACAAGGGCGGCTGGCTGCCAGTCATCTGGGGGCCGTCCTACACGGCCGGCGTTTCCGCATTCGGCTCCCTGGAAAAATTCGACTACGCGTTCGAGGTGAAGAACGCCTCCATCTCCTCGCGTCCGCCGGCGTGGGATCCGTTTCGAGTCAACTGGGAGCATCCGACCGTGAGCGGCCGGGTCGGCTATCGCCCGTCAGCCATGTGGAATGTCGGTTCGTCGTTCAGCTACGGGAGCTATCTCCTGCCGCAATCTCAGGCGTCGCTGCCGGCGGGGACGGATCCGGGCGATTTCAAACAGCTGACCATCGGAACCGACATCGCCTTTGCCTGGCATCACTGGCAGGTCTGGGCCGAGGCGATCGCCGCGCGCTTCGAGGTTCCCAATGTCAGCGACGCGGACACCCTGAGCTATTTCATCGAGGCGAAGTACAAGCTCACGCCGAAGCTTTATGCGGCCGCGCGTTGGAATCATCAAATCTTCGACGAAGTCCCGAATGGCGCCGGCGGGTTTGCCGACTGGGACCAGGACGCCGTCCGGATCGAGGGGGCGCTCGGCTATCGCTGGACCCGCCACCTCCAGACCAAGCTGCAATACGGCTTCAGCCGGCAGGAGGGTCCGTTCCAACAAGGCGAGCAACTGTTCGCCGCGCAGTTGACGGTAAAATTCTGAAGCGCGCGACGGCGAGTCGGCCAATGCGGCGGGCAATCCCGCCAACCGCCGTTTCTTGGTCCGGAACGCCGCTCCGGTTGTGCTTTTCGTCAACGCCTCCTCCGGTCCATACTCTGCGACCATGAAGATCTCCCGGATCCTACTCACGGCCTTTTTCCTGGTCGCCTGCTGTCATCCGGCGCGGGCCGAGGACTCCCGCCGCAGGCCCAATGTCGTCTTCTTTCTCGTGGACGACCTCGGCTGGACGGATGTGGGTTGCTTCGGGAGTTCGCTCTACGAGACGCCGAACATCGATCGACTGGCCGAGGAAGGCGTTCGTTTCACCGACGCCTATGCCGCCTGCCATGTCTGCTCGCCCACGCGCGCCAGCATCCTGACCGGCCGGTATCCCGCCCGACTTGGGCTGTCCGACTGGATTCCCGGCCGGCGGAATTTTCCGTTCCAGCGTTTGCTGAACGTTCAAAACCTCCAGCAGCTTCCCCTGAAGGAAACGACGCTGGCGGAAGCCTTGAAGTCGCACGGCTACGCGACCGGACACTTCGGCAAGTGGCATCTGGGGGAAGGGGAATTCGGGCCGCTGCGCCAGGGCTTCGATGTGCAGATTCCGCGAAACTGGTTCAAAGGTTGGCCCAGGGCCGGCTACCACGCGCCCTTCAAACTCGATGGACTGCCCGACAAGCCCGGAGACTACCTGACCGACCGCCTGACCGACGAGGCTCTGCGGTTCATCGACGACAACTCAAAGAAACCTTTCTTCCTCTACCTCTCCCACTTCGCCGTCCATGACCCCATTCACGGCCGGCCGGACCTGGTCGCGAAGTATCGAAAGCGGCTTGCCCAAAGGAAGCCGCCGAGCAGCCCTGAGTTCATCCTTGAGGGCAATCCGGACGATCCCGAACCCCTGACGCCGAAGCGGTTGGACGCGCTGATCAAGCAGCCGTCGCACAGCCAGTATCGCGTCCTCCCCCAGCGCACGGTGAAGATCAAGCAACAGCAGGACAACGCGGAGTTCGCCGCGATGGTCGAGGCCACGGACGAGAGCCTCGGCCGCGTCGTGAAGAAACTCGATTCGCTCGGACTCACGGACAACACCATCGTGATCTTCTTCGCGGACAACGGGGGCATGGCCGGGATGAACGTGGGCAATCCCAATCGCCGCATCGGCCGCGATCGTCTGGACGTCGCATTCTCCACGGCGAACCTGCCGTTGCGCGGCGCAAAGGGTTGGCTTTACGAAGGCGGCATCCGCGTGCCCTGCATCGTGAAATGGCCCTACCAGGCCAAGCCAGGATCGGTCTCGAGCGAACCGGTGATCAGCAACGACTTCTATCCCACCATTCTCGAAATGGCGGGACTGCCCGCGAAACCCCGGCAGACCTTGGACGGAGTAAGTCTCGTTCCCGCGTTGCGCGGCGCCCCCCTCAAGCGGGACGCCCTCTACTGGCATTTCCCCCACTACAGCAACCACGGCATGCAGAGCCCCGGCGGTGCCATTCGCGAAGGCGATTACAAGCTGCTGGAATACTTCGAGAACGGCGGCGTCCAGCTCTTCAACCTCAAGGAAGACATCGGCGAACGGAACGATCTCGCAAGGGCGCAGCCAGCCAAGGCCGAGGAACTGCGCCGCAAACTTCACGCCTGGCGCAAACGCGTCGGGGCGAAGATGATGAAACCCAATCCGGATCACGATCCGTCGAAGTATCCCTGGAATCCATGAGTTTCCTGGACCAGGCGGCAACGCCGGACGGAGGCAGCCTCTCGCTCCATGAGCGGGAGGGAGCCTTCGTGATTGCCCTGGACGGGGAGGAGTTGATGCATTCGCGGGCGGCGGCGTCAGAGACGCTCCTGGGCGACATTGGCGTGGCGGATCTGGAACCGGATGTCGCGTCCCGCGTGCTGATCGGGGGTCTCGGGCTGGGCTTCACCCTGCGGAGCGTACTCGATTCAACGGGGCCGGACACGGCGGTCGAAGTCGTGGAGTTGATGCCGGCAGTTGTTGAATGGAACCGGACGCATTTGAAGGCTCTCAACGGCGCGCTGCTGGAAGATCCCCGGGTGATTGTGCGCGTGCAGGATGTGGCTCGATCAATCGGGATGGCCAAGCCGCAGACCTACGACAGCATCCTGCTCGATGTGGACAATGGTCCCTTTGCGATGGTCGCCCCCGGCAACGCGTCGCTTTACTCGGACACCGGAATCGAGAGAATTTGTCGCGCTCTCAAGCCGACCGGACGCGCCTTCATCTGGTCGGCGGTCCGGGAACCCGGATTTGAGAATCGCCTGACAGAGGCCCGGACAAAGTTTGAGGTGATCGAGGCCAAGGCGCATGAGAGCCTGTCTGAAAACGGGCGTGGCGCAGAATTGGAGCGCGGCGGCATGGGCTCTGAGGATGCGCGGAGCGCCGCACATTGGATTTACGTATTGCAGCCGGCTTGAGGCGTTCTGTCACGTGACAGGCGCGGCTGTTTCGCCTATGAATTGTCACCCTGGCATGAAACGCATTCTCACCATCCTCACTTTGGTTTTCTGCTCGGCGGCAATTGCCCCGGCCGCTGAACCGGAGATCCGCAAGCTCCCGGAAGCGGCTCACGCAAAGACCCGGTTCCTCAACCGCGACTACGTCTTCATCGCCCACAAGGCGGATGATATCGCCATCAAGCCGGACGCCAACCCTCTCCCGCTGCTGATCTATCTGCACGGAGCCGGCGGTCGGGGCGATGAAATCGCGAAGGCGAAGAACAATGTCGCGCGCGTCATGAAGGGGCTGGCGGAACACGTCACCGAGCCTTGCCTCGTCGTCGCGCCGCAATGTTCGAAAGGGACGCGCGAGGACATGGGCATCTGGCAACCGCAGGACCTGGACCTGTTGCTCGCGCATTTGAAGTCGACGCTTCCGGTTGACCAAAAACGCGTATACCTCACGGGCAACAGCATGGGTGGTTTTGGCTCCTGGGCCTGGGCCGGGGAATCGCCGCAACATTTCGCCGCCGTCGCGCCGGTCGTGGGAGGACTTGGCTTTGGCGGACCGAAGGATGTCTTCCCGGAACTCGATCGCTGGGCGAAGAACCTGAAGAACATTCCGGTCTGGGCCTTTCATGGCGCCACGGATCGCGTCGTGCCCGCCGAACGCTCGGAGCGCATGGTGAAACTGATCCGGGAAAAGGGAGGAAAAAAGGCAAAGCTCACGATCTATCCGGACGAAGGTCATGGCGCCGGACGCAAGGCGTTCTTCTCGGCGGAGTTTTACGAGTGGATGTTCGGACGGAGAAAGCATTGATTGCCACATGGAGTCGGCATCCGTCGACAATCCCGGTCTTGCATTGATGGATGTCCGGGAATGGCATTTGGTGGATGAACGGAACGGAAATGAGCGAATCGCAGCCAACTTACGAAGACATCTTTGACGCGCGGGGCCACCTCTACAATGAGGCGGTCTCACAATGTCCCGGCGCGCGCGAAGCGGAACGCGCGGCGTTGCTTGATCGTCTGGATGCCCGTCTGGGGCAGGTCATCGGCGACGCGCCTGCGGGGGGAGGCTATGTGGCGGACGGAATCCGGAGTTGCCATGGAGATTCCGTGGAGGTGATCTGCATCGAGCCGGCGCGACGTTTCGGCGCGGCCATCGATCCCGCGTTCCGGGTCCCACATGATCCGCTGGACAAGGTCTCGCTCGATGACGGGGCGCTCGATGGCGTCGCCAGCCTGGCCGATCTTCACCATTTCGAGGTCAAGGATCCCGTTTATCGCGAATGGGCGCGCTTGATCCGGTGCGGCGGGAGATTGGCCGTTGCCGATGTCGAGGATGGGACAAGGACCGGTGAATTCCTCAACTCCTTCGTTGATGCCCATACTCCCGGCGGTCATGAGGGAATCTTTCTTCGCGCCGGGGAGTTCAGTGAGCGTTTGACGGACGCCGGATTTGCCTCGGTCAAAGAAGAGCGCCTGGCTGTTCCCTGGCGCTTTGCCGACAAGGACGCCATGGCGGCTTTCTGTCACGGCTTGTTCGGGATCCAAAGCGCCGGTCCGGCCGAGGTCGAGGCGGCGTTGAGGGAAATCGTCGGCGTTGATGAAGCGGAGGATGGCTCCTGCAGCCTGCGGTGGGAACTGCGCTACGCGACAGCGCTGCGGTGAACGCGCGCGTCGTACATGACGCCCTGTCAGTCCGGCGTGTAGTAGGGCGAGATGGCGTTCAGGACCTCCTTCACCACCACGTCCTTGTCGATCATTCCCTCGACCCGGTAAAGGACCTTGCCCTGCTGGTCAATGAGCACGGAAAATGGCAGAGCTCCTCTCCATTTTGGATCAAGCGCCTCGGCCAGGTCATCGACGCTGGCTCCGGTGTAGAGATAGTTGTTCGAGCTCCGGCCTTCCGCCTCAACCGTCGGACGCAGACGGTCGCTCATCACCGCGCGGTGTTGGCCCAGAAAGCGCCTCGCCTTGGCCATGTCCTTCCTGTCGTCGAGCGAGATGGTGATCAGCTCGAACTTGCGCCGGCTGAACTTGCTGGCGACCGCGGCGAGGTCGGGAAACTCCTTCACACAGGGACCGCACCAGGTCGCCCAGACATTGATCAGGCGCAGCTTCTCCGTGCCGTTGCGGCGCAGTTTCGCCACCGCCTTGGCGTCGATCTCCTCCAGCGTGGCGGGCAGCGCGTTCCATTTCATTGCGACGTTCGCCACGTGTTCGCTGCGTTCCTTCCACTTGGTCGAGCAGCCGAAGGGACGCGTCTTCGCGACCGGCACGGGCTTGTCGGCCAGCAGGGCCTCGATGGCGTTGCGCGCGTCGTGATGCTTGATGGTTGAAAGCTCCGCGTAGCGCGAATCATCGAAGCGACCGTTGTAGCGAAGTTTGCGATCGCGATCGAAGATGAACACATGCGGCGTCGCGAGGCAGCCATAAGCGCGGGCTGTGGTCTGCGTGTCGCCGTCGTAAAGAAACGGAAACGTCCAGCCGAGGTCCTTCGCGTAGCGTCGCGAATCCTCGAAGCTCTCGGTGTAGGCGGTGTAGCCCAGCTCGTCGGGGCTGAGGCCGCTCGGGTGATTGGGATTGATCGCCACGATGCCGAAGTCCTTTCCCTTCATGTCATCCACTAGCGTCTGCAGGCGTTTTTCGATGGCGTGAGATACGGGGCAATGCGTGCCGGTGAACAGAATCATCAACACCTTCGGCCGCTTGAAGCTGTCGAGCGTGTAGCGCTTTCCATCCACGCCCGTGAGGGAAAAATCCGGCGCCCGTTCGCCGATCTCCAGATGTTTGAAACCGGCGGGTTGCTTGTTGGCGGCGGGAAGATTGGAGGCGAAAAGGCAGGCCAGAGCCAGGCAGGAAAGAAGAATGCGCTTCATGGCGCCAACTTCGCATCCATGGTCGGGGGTGATCAAGCGCGGAGCGGGATGGGTTTCCCGATGCTGCCTGGTTCTGACTGATCACAGTCCTTCGTTCTGCTCCAACGGCTGCGACCTTCAATTGCCCATATTTGGAGTTTTCACAGTTGGGCATGGGATCCAGGACTGCCTCTGGTTGGCGCGACCGCCGCTCTGGCAAGTGGAAACCATTGCCGCCATTCGCCCCCTCTGCTACGTCGTCATCCGTCCAGCCAAACAAATGCCATGAGTGGGGATCAATCAGCCGGCCTGCAAGGCCCACTGGAGCCCGGCCAGAAGGTCGGCTTCGGGCGCTACACCCTCACCCGCTTCCTCGGCAAGGGCGGCATGGGGGTTGTCTGGCTGGCGCGCGACGATCGCCTCGAAGAGGAGCTCGCGCTCAAGTTCCTGGCGGGTGAAATCAGCCACGACGCCGAGGCGCTGGGCGACATGCGGCGGGAAACGCTCAAGAGCCGCAAACTCTCCCACCCCAACATCATCCGCATCCATGATCTCTTCGAGGGCGAGGGCGAATTGCCCTTCATCTCCATGGAGTTTATCGACGGCAAGGCGCTGAATACCTTCAAGGCCGAGCAGCCTCACCGGTTGTTTTCGTGGGGATACCTCATGCCGCTCGTGCGGCAACTGTGCGCGGCGCTGGATTACGCCCATGGGCAGAAGATCATTCACCGCGATCTCAAACCCGGCAACATGATGGTGGACTCCACTGGCGCGCTGAAGCTCGCGGATTTCGGACTGGCGGCCTCCGCGGCGGACTCCATGAGCCGGCTGTCCAAAGACCTTGGCTCCAGCGGCACGCCTCCCTACATGAGTCCGCAGCAACTGCGCGGACAACCGCCCAAGGTGACGGATGACATCTACTCGCTGGGAGCCACGCTCTACGAACTGCTCACCAGCAAGCCGCCCTTCTACACCGGCGACATTCCGTATCAGGTGCGCGAGGAAGCTCCCACCCCGATGGATGAGCGACTCGCTGATCTGGAACTGGACAACCAGATTCCCGATGATGTGGCTGATCTGGTCATGGCTTGTTTGGCCAAGGAGCCGGAGCGGCGTCCGCCCGACGCCGCGGCGGTGGCCGAGTGGATCGGCCTGGAGATCCATCCCTCGGGCAGCGTGTCCGCCTTGAGCGTTCCGGCGGAGGCGGAAGCGTTCGACGAAGAGGCGGTCACTGTGCCCGCCGTTTTGCATGATCTTGTCGATGCCGATGCGGCTCCAGAGGATCCGGAGAACGAACCGGCTTCTGAACGAAGCTCTGGAGGCGCCTGGAAATGGGGAGCGATCGTCATGGCCCTGCTCATCGTGGCGCTGGGGGCAATTAAGTTTATTCCGGACAGAGAGCCAGGGCAGTCCCCCGAAGAGACGCCCCACGCCAACGCGGATGCGCCAAGCGGCGCGATCGATCTGATGCCATTGGTGGATGTGAGCAAGGACGCAATCAAGGGAACGTGGGAATTGAAGGATTCCCGACTCATCTCCCGCCCATTCAAGTCAGCCAATCTCGAACTGCCTTACCATCCGCCCGAGGAATACGACTTCCATGTCACATTCACCCGGCAAAGCGGCGAAAAAAGCGTTGAGATGATACTCTCCAAGAACGGCCGCTCTTTCGTTTGGAGTATGGGCGGATTCGACAACACCAAGCAGGGCTTCTATTTCGCCGGCCGAACGAGTCCTGCCGATCATCTTGCATCGCTCTCCCGCGGGATCGAATCAGGAAGCCACTATGATGTCGTCGTGCAGGTCCGGAACAACGTGGTCCGCTCCATCGTTGATGGAGCTCTGGCTGTCGAGTGGCCAACCGATTACACGAAGTTCCAACTCACCAGCAATTGGCAACTGAGGGATGATTCACATATCGGGGTCGGCAATGACAATGGCCATGTGGTATTCGGGCGCGTTGAAGTTCGCGAGGTGACCGGCAAGGGGGAATTCACGCGTGTCCATTCCTCAAATCACGCTTCGAGCCGACACCCGCAGCAACCGGTTCAGACAATCGACCTGCTCGCCCTCACCGATCCGGTGAAAGATCGGATTTCCAGCAGCGGAAACTTCACCGGAGGAAGCAATCTTTGGATCAAGAGCGAAGGCAGACTATCCTTCCGGGCGGACGGCAAGCCCAGCAAGATCGCCGCGCCAGTCGCCATGACGGCCCGGGGGTATGAAATCGAGCTTATCTTTGACCGCAAAGCGGTGACCGACAGATTCCATATCGACCTACCTGTAAACTCCGGTTACATCGTTCCTCTGGCCATCGGCCAGGATCAGACCAAGATCGTTTTGGAAGGCGTGACAATTGGCGAGCACCCCCCCCTTGCGAACATGCTTCGCGGCCGCGTTGTAGCGCGTATTGAGCCGGTCGGAAACTCCCATTCCAAGGTCACCGTTACGATCAATGGTCAACTTGCAGCCACATGGTCAGGCGATCTCGCGGTTTCAGGGAAAGCCGTAGATGAACCGCATCCCGAATTCCCGAATATTTCGTTCACCAGCATCTGGTGCCGGAGCAGTTCCTACGAATTCACCAGTTGGAAACTTCGCGTTCTTGACGGCCAGGCCAAACAGCTACGTCCAGTCTCCCGCTAGATTCAGCTCAAGAGCTTTTCGTCCAATCTCACCCGCAAACTTCGTCGAGGGAGTAATCCACGTTCTCTAGCCCGACATCTCTTATTCTACCGTCGCGCCGCCCTTGGACGCCTCCAGGAACGACAGCAAGTCGCGGAACTCGTGGTCGGCAAGCGAATAGACCAACCCCTCGGGCATCAAAGAGAGCGCTGAGCGTGAATCGGCGACGATGTTGTCGCGCTTGACGCGGACTTCGAGGCCCGATCCGTTCATCAGGGTTTCGCTGTCGCCGCCGCCGCCGGTGCGGAGGTGGATTCCGTGAAAGGTGGAGCCGTCCGTGAGCGTCAGCAGGCGCGCCTGGTATTCCGGCGCCACGGAACGACTCGGCTTGAGCAGCGATTCCAAAAGCTGTTCGCGGCTGCCCTGTGAACCGATCCCGGTCAGGTCCGGCCCGAGGAAACGGCCGCGGTCCGAATGCCGATGACAGGTGGAGCAAAGCGCCACGCGCGGGTGATGAAAGATGCGCCGGCCCGCCTCAACGTCCGGTTTGCCCGGAAGCGATTCAAGTCGCTCGCGCCAAGCCGGAATGTCGTCGAGCGTCGGGCGGCCCTGGACGAGGGAGTCGGGCTGCAGGATGGCGTCGACAAGTTCGCGGCTTGCCGGATCGGATTGCGCGACCGATTTCAGTCGTTTGACCTGTCGGTCATTCAACCCGACGGATCGGAGGGCCCGGAGCGCTTCCCTTCTCACGGATGGCTTGGAATCCTCGGCCAGTCCGACCAGGCGCGCGGTGTGTTCGTCGGCGACAGATGCGAGACCCGCGACGGCTTCAGCGCGCAGGCGGGCCGGAGCGTTGACATCGGCGGCCACTCGGGCGAGGGCCGGGGACCCGACTTCCGGGTTCTGGGCCAGCGTCCGCACGGCGGCGATGGACAGGCCTTCATCGCCCAGTTTGATCAGGTCTTCCAAAACGCGCGCGTTGAGGCCCCGGGGGTAGCGGCTTACCGCGGCCTCGCCGTCCTTGGGCGCCTTCACCGGCGCCTCGGGCAGAAGGCGGAGCGCGTGGGCGCGGATCTCGGGCGCGGCGCGCCTGTCCAGGACCTTGGCCAGCAGCAGTTCACGATTCTGCGTCCCGGCGCGCGGTTTGTCGTTCAAGGTGTTCCACGCGGCCACGGCGGCTTCAAACAATTTGAAATCAACGCCCTCGCGATTGAGAACCGTTTCCACATGCGGCAGGAATTCTTTGGCCTGCGTGTCCGCGATCCAACGCAGCGTCTCAAACTGCACGGCTGGATCGGCGTCCTTTGTGAAGCGTCGAATCCACGCGGTTCGCAGGTCCGTTCGTCCGGCGCTCATCCGGTCCGAGTGGGTGTCGTCGGTGGCGAGCTTCAACGCCAGAAGCGCGGCCGTCCGTTGCGCGGAAGGCAGTGCGCCGATCTGCGCGGGTTTGAACTTGGGCGCGATACGGGACAGTTCCCGCAACGCCGCCTGAGCGAGAAAAGGATCGTCGGCATTGGCGTCGCGATACAGCGCTGCAAGGTCGGACTTGATGCGGCCGGCGCGAAGGGCCGCGGCCCGAAGTCCATCGGGACCGGGTTTTGCCGCGGACGCCGGCGCCAGCCATTTCGCCGCGTTGCGATCAATCGTCAGTTTCCAGACCCGTCCGAAGCCGTGGATCTTGTAGTGCACCTTGACCCAGTCCGTGAAATAGAAGACCTCGCGATCCGCGTTGGATTCGGAATCTGATCGAGCGATGCAGACCGGGCGGAAATGGCGGCCGCCCTGAACCAGGGGAATGCGCTCTGTCCGGTAGCTGGCGCCTTCCGCGGTGAGCGGATAGTAGTCGAGCCGGTGTTCGCTCCAAGTGAGCCCGAGCAGGCCGCCATCGAGGACCAGCAGTCCGCAGGGCGCTTCGCCGCTGGCGTGAAGCATGGGAAGGGTCCCGCGACGTTCGCCGTTCCAGCAGACGAAGGGATGATGCGCGGCATTGCCGTAGAGCCGTTGGAAGCCGTAGTCCCCGCCTTCCACCACGTGCAGCAGCCGACAGGGCGGACGCGCGCCGGGGTCGTTGTCCGCCGCGAAGATCTCGCCGTCGTTGCGGACGCACACCGCGAAGGGATTCCAGAAACCGCGGGCGATCCGTCGAAGCTCCGTCCCGTCCGGCCGACAACGGAAAATGCCTCCTTCGCCCGTGCCGCGGACGTATTTCCCATCCCTGCCCGTGAGGGTCCAGGGTTTGTTCATGTTCTCGCCGAGGCCGAACACCAGATCGCCGCCGGGCGCCCAGGTCAGGCCGGCGACCGCGTTGTGCGGATAATTCGAGGTGGTTTCCAGGACGGCGATGTTCTCCTCCAGGTCGCCCCGCCCATCGCCATCGGTGTCCTTGACGCGCAGAACTCGATCGCGCTCCGCCAGGCAGACCCAGCCGTCCGGCCCCAACTCCAGATCCATGGGGGCCTCGGTCGCGGCGTAGAAGACGCTACTGGTTTCATAGGTCCCGTCGCTGTTCTTGTCCGCGAACACGACCACCTCGTCCTTGGGCGGGCCCTGATAATCCTCCGGCCGGAAGTGCGTGTGGCAGGAGACGGCCCAGACGCGGCCTTGGGCGTCAACGTCCACACCGGTCGGCGTGGCGACATCGGGGTTTTCAGCGACGAGGGTCAGACTGACGCCGGGTTGAAGGGGGCGTGTTTGCGCGTCCGGGTTGGCGGTTGAAGCCAAAGCGCCCAGGAGGAAGAGCGGCAGAGAAACGAGAATGCGCATGGTGGGGAAGGTAGCAAGGCGGCCGAGGAAGGGCCAAGTCTTGAGGGGCGCATCATGTTGGGCGTGCGATTAAGCGAGGGTGGCGAGGGAAACGTGCTGCCCCGTCCCTTCGAGACGTTGATATGGGCTCGACGGAGTCTCTCCCCACCGACTGCACGAGCCATCCGGCAATAAAGAAGCGCTGTTGGCAGCGGCGTCGTGGGTGGCGCTGGAATGGAATGAAAGGCGCTGAAGCGCGCGACAGCGAATCGAAGAGGCGGTGGGGCGAGACTCCGTCGAGCCCACTTCGACACCCTGCAGGGGTGAAAGCGGCGAAGGGAAAGCGCTGCAGGTGAGCCATAGCCGGCGCTGGCTTTCACCTTCACCTACGATCTACTTCCCCGCCTTCCCCTTCCGGTTCCCGCGCTTCTTCCGTTCCCGCTTCTTCTTCTGATCCGACTTCTCGTAGGTTTTCGGAAGTTCGCTGACCCAGGCGTTCAGGGTCTTGCTCAATTGCGCGGCGACTTCCGGATTCCGCTCGACCAGGTTTCTGCTCTCGGCCGGATCTGTGGACAGGTCGTAAAGCGCGGGGCCGCCACCGCGTTTGGGGTTGAGGTGGTATTTCCATTTGCCCTCGCGCATGGCGGGGGCGGCTCCCGGGGCGCTGGTTCGCCAGAACAGCGGCGTCCGGCGTTCCCGCGCCTTGCCGAGCCAGATGTCGGAGACATCCTCGCCGTCGAGGAGTTCGGGCAGATCGCCGATGCCGGCGATGCGGCAGAGGGTGGGCATCCAGTCCATGCCGGAGGTGACGCTGCGGGTGTCGGTGCGCCCGGCCTTGATGCGGCCGGGCCAGCGGATGATGAAGGGCGCGCGGACCCCGCCTTCCAATTGGTTATGCTTCCCGCCGCGGAACACACCCGCGTAGCCCAGCATGTTGTGGGAGAACTCCTTGGATTCCTTCTTTACGCCGAGCAGCACGGGCGCGGGGCCGTGGTCGCTGGAGAAGACAACGATGGTGTTCTCGCGCAGGCCGAGTTCATCGAGGGTCGCGAGCAGTCGCTTGACGTTCTGATCGATGGACCAGACATCGCCGAGGTATTGGCGCATGGCCTTGTTCAGATCGCCGCCGATCTTCCTGCACTCGTCGAACTTCTCCTGCATCGGCGCCGAGAAGTCCTTGCGGTTGACGGTGATGTCGTTGAACCGCGCTTCGAGCTCCGGGTGCACCTTGACCGGGTAGTGCGTGGCGTGGCCCCAGACGTTCACGTAGAAGGGTTTGTCGGCGTTGGCCTTGATGAACTTGATGGCGTTGTCGAACAGGCCGGCGTCGCGTCCGCGCGCGGTGTCCTTGGTGTTCCTGCCGCCGGCGTATTCATCGATGCCGTAGAGGCCCGAACGCGCCTCCGGCCCCATGTGCCACTTGCCGAAATGGCCGGTGCGATAGCCGCGATTCTTCAACAGGTCGGTGATGGTGACGCGATCGCCGTAACCGTGATCCGCCGGATACTTCTGAAAGCGGGCGGGATGAATGCCGGTCATGAAGCCCGTGCGGCTGGGGCAGCAGGTGACGCCGGTGACGTAGAACTGCGTGAAGCGCGTTCCTTCGCTGGCAAGCTTGTCGATGGCCGGCGTGCGGGCGTAGGGATGCCCGTAGCAGCCGAGGTCGCCCCAGCCGAGGTCGTCGGCGAACATGAAGACGACGTTGGGCGGGCGCTGATCAGCGGCGTTCGCCGGGATCAAACTGGCGCCGAAGCAAATGCCAGCCATGAGAATGAAAGTCTTTGTCAGAATGTTCTGCGTCTTCATTGGGATGGGGTTCCTCATTTCCTGCCGGTTGTTCGCTCCAGTTTCCGTGCCGCGCGGCCGGGACGTTCATCTTCATCGAGTTCGCGACGTCCTTCGAACGGCCCCCAGTTCATGCGCGCCTCGTATTCCTTGGTCTGCTTGTAGTATTCGGGATCGTAGTCCGGATTGACCTTGGGGATGCGGGCGTCGACCTCCTTCAGGTAGCGCATCAGCTCGTTGAAAAGTTTCTTGTGCTGGGCGGGGCGACGGGCGGCGATGTTCATGACTTCGCGTTCATCATCGCCGATGTCAAACAGCATCGGGATGTCGGGCCGTTCGTAGAAGTGCATGACCTTCTTGGCGCCTGAGACGACTGCCGAATGGGGCATGGTGGTGCGGTAGTGGGGGTAGTGGAAGTAGAGGCGGCGATTCTTGAAGGCGTCGTCCGGTTGCTCGCCGCGCAGATAGCCGGCGAGGCTGACGCCGTCGATGTCCTTCAAAGCCTTGGGATCGCCGGCGGCCCATTCGACGAAGGTGGGGAGGAAGTCGTAATTCACGACGTTCTCGTTGAAGACCGAGCCCGCCTTGACGCCGGGGCCGCGGACAATCATGGGCACGCGCAGACCGCCCTGCCAGACCCACCACTTGGCGGCGTGCAGCGGCTGTGTCAGGCCGGGGTAGAACTTGTGCCGGTAGCCGTTGTCGGCGACAACGATGACGTAGGTGTTGTCCTCGATGCCGAGACGCTTGATCTCGTCCAGCACGGTGCCGATGCGGCCGTCGAGATCCTCGGCCATGCCGAGCCAGATGGCGGGGTCCTGCTTGCGGTTGATGGTGTCCGGGGTCTTGTTGACCTTCTTGTAGTGAGCCTGCACGAGAGGATGCTTCACATACTTTTCGCGGGTGGCGTCAAGGCACTCACGCCCTTCGTGCATGGCGTAGTGGGAAACTTGCAGATAGAACGGCTTCTTCGCCCCGGCCTGCTCCTTCATGAAACCGATCGCCTTCTCAGTGACGCTGAACATGAGCTTGGGATCGGTGAGATCCTTGGGCAGGCGCGCGACCTTGCCGACGGTGTTGCCGGGATCGTTGTTGGTGTTGCCGTCGTGCAGGACGTAGCCCTCGTCGCCGGGATCGCCGCCCATGTGCCACTTGCCGATGTGGGCGCAGGCGTAGCCGAGCGGATTCAACGCCTCCGGGATCGTGACGGCGTCGGCGTCGATGGTTCCGTCGGAGATATTGGGGACCAGCGGCAGTTTCTGATACTGGCGGCGGGTGTCGTAGTAATCATCCTTCGTCTTGCCGAGAAAGACGGTGAAGCCGGAGCGGGCGGAGGACTTGCCGGTCTGGAGGCAGACGCGAGAGGGCGAGCACTGCGGCGCGCCGGAGTAGGCGTTGCGGAACTTCATGCCCTGGCGCGCCAGCTTCTCCAGGTTCGGCATCTGCGCGACGGGCATCTTCGAGTTCGGCATCGCATCGTCCATCGGCACGGGCGAGCCGTTCCATGCCCAATCGTCGATGAAGAGCAGGACGATATTGGGTTTGCCCGCCGGTGTAGACGCCGCCGCGGAAAAGGCGGAAACCGGGACGGAAAACGCAGCGGCGAGAACAAGCGTTCTCCAAGGGGCAATTCTGAGCATGCGGCAGGTTAATCCCTAGCGATGACGAAGCCAATGACCTTCGGCGGCGGCGCAAGGGCCGAATCCACGGCATTGCTGGTTGATAGACGCGGGGGATATTTGCGACTCTCGACGACGCCCCATGATGAAAAACGCCTTCCGCCTCATCATCCTGTCTGCGACGTCCCTCGCTGTGTCCGCAGCCGACAACTGGCCCCAACCCGCCGGCCCCAATGGCAATTGGCAGGTGGAGGGCGCGCCTCCCATCCACTGGAGCGCGACGCGCGGCGAGAACATTCGCTGGCGGACGCCGCTGCCGGAGGCCGGGCAAAGCGGCGTCACGGTCTGGGGCGATCGCGTCTTCGTGACGACCCACGTCCCGATCAAGACGCTGAAGGAGAAGGAGGCCGTCAAGGACATCATCGGGTTCTGCCTCGACGCCGACACCGGGAAGATCCTCTGGCGGGTTGAATTACCGGGCAGTTCCTTCATTTCGCTGGCCGGCGGCTTCACCGATGGAACGGTGTTCGCCCCCATCACCGACGGGCGCCATGTCTGGTTCTTCAACCGTTGCGGATCGATGGGTTGCTACGACTTCGACGGCCGGAAGATCTGGCTGCGGGAATGGACGCCGCGATTCAAACACAACAACCGGCAGGCCGAGCCCTTTCTCATTGGCGACACGATTCTTTACGTTGAAGTCGCCGACAAGACAGCCGGAGCCAGGATGCAGAAATGGTCGGCTCCGGGACGAAAGACGAAGGGCGGCGTCAAGGTCCCCGAAGGCGTCGATCCCAGGGATGTCTGGACCTACATCCACGGAATCGACAAACGAACCGGCGACGTTCTTTGGCGGGAGAACGTCGGAACCGTCGTCCACAACACCCCGGTCATCGGCCGGACTTCGGACGGCAGGCCCGCGATCTCACACGCGCGCGGCGGCCCGCATGGGCCGCTGGAAAAACCCGCCGGCCAGAGCCTCACCAGTCTGGCTCCCGGCGAGGAAGGAACGACCCTCTGGAGCACGGAGATCCCCGGTTACGACCCGTCCTTTGCCTGCCACTGGAATGGGAAGCATGTCGTCGGATTCCAAGGGATGAAGCACCTCGTGATGGACGCCGTCACGGGAAGAATCCTGCGGGAGCAACCGGTCGACCAGGATGCCGCGCTCTGGCAGTTCGATCCGGGCAAGGAGGAGTGGGCCCGGCGGGAGCGGGTCGCGATCAAGGCCGGTCGGCGTCATCCCAACACCAATCAGGCCAATCTCCTGATCGACGACTGGCATTGGTTCCTGGTCCACGACTTTCCCTATGTCGGCCGCGTCAACACCGGAACCGGCAAGGTGGAATATCTTGAACTTCCCGCCCAACTCATGCCTGACACGGCCGACCGGAAGAATGATGTCCGCCTCTGGGGCAAAGCGAACCGGGGCAATCGGCCACTCAATGCGGCCGGATTTGCGGTCGGTGACAAGGGGCACAACGGGTCGGGGTTCGGACATATCTCCGCCGCCAGCCCGATCCGCGTGGGAAGATATCTGTTTCTCTCGTTGGTCACCGGCACGGTCCACGTGATCGATACCCGGGGAGATTCCCTCTCGCCGGAATCCCTCGTCGCGAGCAACGATCTCGGCCCGGGCGGGGAAACCTGGACCCTCGCTTCCCTGAGTTTCGCCAACGGTCGCCTCTATGCGCACACCATGAAGGAGATCCTCTGCATCGAATGAAGCCTGTTTTTCCGGCGCCGGGAACAGGGCCGGATCTCAGGGCAGGAAGGCGAATTCGTTGGCGTTCATCAACCCGCGACAGACCACATCCAGACCCTGCCGTCCGGCGATCCGGACCGCGGCATCGAGTTCCCCGGCGTCGGGCCGCCTCGCCAACAGCAATTCAAAGGCGCGTCGCACAGCGGCCCTTTCGTCGCCGCCCTGCGTCTCTATCTTCGCGCGTTCGGCGATGAACTTCGCCTGCTCCACCACAAAATCGCTGTTCATCAGGTTGAGCGCCTGGAGCGGCGTTGTCGACACCGGCCGCCGGCCGCGCACCTGCCCGCAATCCGGAAAGTCGAAGGCCGTGAACATCTTGTCGTCCACGCGCCGCATGCGCTCCTGGTAAAGCATGCGCCGCCAGGTCTCGGGGCCATGATTGTCGACGACCTCCCACTGCGCGTAGGTTTTCTTTTCATTGTGGATGCGATAGCCGCGGCCGCCGATGGTCGGGTCCAGCTTGCCCGAGGCTTGAAGGATGCCGTCGCGGATCACCTCCGCTTCGACGCGACGCGGAGAGTAACGCCAGAGCAGCGTTGAACCGGGATCGTCCTTCATGCCGGCTTCCGATGGCAGGCTCGAACGTTGGAAGGCGTCCGACATGACGAGCAGTCGAATCAGACCCTTCATCGACCAGGGCGCGACCTCGGATTGCGTCGGCGCGACAAACTCCGCGGTCAGCCATTCCAGCAATTCGGGATGCGACGGTCGCGCGCCCGCCTTGCCGAAATCGCTGGTGGTCGCGACGATTCCGGAGCCAAAAACGTGGTGCCAGATGCGGTTGGCCATGACGCGCGCGGTGAGCGGGTTTTCGGGGCTTGAGATCCATCTGGCAAAGGCCGCCCTCCGTTTGGGCCCCGGCGAATCCGCGGCGAGGTTCAGGTCGCCGCCGAGGATCTCCGGCCCGGCGGGAATCACCTCGTCGCGCGGATCCTCCGGACTGCCGCGGTGCAGCACGCGCGTCACCGCCGGCTCGATCAGGCGTCCGACAAAACTGGGCCGCGGCCCCTCCTCCGCCAGCAGACCGATCAGGCGTTGGATCTCATCGAGCGATTCCCGCCGCATCGGATGCTTCTCCATCAGCTTCTTGTTCACGGCCCAGGTTCCGACCCAAGGCTGCCATTCACCGTTGCTCTTCAGGATCTGGACGTCGAACTCGTAGCGGGGAAGGTAGGGTTTCTTGTCGAGGTAATCGGTGTCGTAGAAATACTCGCGATTGGCGCTCAGGCGCAGGCGATTGATCTTTTCGGGTTGTTTGAAGTTGAATTGGACCCAGGGCTTTTGTTCGGCGTTCTTGTCGACTCTGGCGCGCCAGGCCATGGTGCCGTATTCGCCGTCGTTGACGCGGTCCAGCGGGTTGCGTCCATCCGCGCCCTTCTCGGGAAAGCCGGTCAGTTTTACGCCACGGCTACTGCGCGCAAGACTGCCGTCCTGACTGTCCGGTCCCAGGACTTCCAGTTCGTCCAAGCCGACGTTGGCCATCTTGAACTGGATGCGGACGGCTTTCGTGGTGACGGGCTTGAAATGGAGTTCGCGATAGGCGCCCCAGTTCTCCTCCCAACCGCCGGTCTCGCGCAGTTCCCGACGTTGTTCGGCGATCGCGGACCACAACTCCTGGCCGCGCTTCTTTCGAGGATGGTCCGCGCCGTATTCCGGAAACCGGCTGCCAAACTCAACATCCTGAAACACGCCGGTCAGGGCGTAGTAGTCCTTGATGGAGATGGGGTCGAACTTGTGGTTGTGACACCGCGCGCAATTCCAGGTCACTCCCATGAGCGAGGCCCCGATCGTCTGCATGATCTCATCCATGCGATCGGCCCGCGCCTGACGGAT
>JAYPGD010000028.1:21354-22047 GCA_038126655.1 Verrucomicrobiales bacterium | reverse complement strand
GTGTAGCGTCGCCTGTGTCAGGCGATGGTGTCGCAATGGGCTCACAGACCCCACACTACAGACAGGTCCCGAAGGGACAGACGACAGTAGCCCACGGTTTCAACCGTGGGGTGGATCGGCGGAGTGAAACAAGCCCCGAAGGGGCGGCTGGAGCCTCAGCCGTCCCGTTGGGACTCGATGATTGCCGCAAGACACCCGGCGATGAATCGCCGGGCTATGCTCAGTCGTCCTTCCGGGTCGGAATGCGGAGCTGTATTGTCAGGCTGGCGGCGGCAGTGGGGCTGGGCGCCATTGGAGTTGCCGCCCACGCTGCGGCTCCCGCTTCCGAACCCGCCGAATGGACCTTCCGCAATCATGTTCAGCCCGTCCTCTCCAAGGCCGGGTGCAACAGCGGCGGTTGCCACGGAGCCTTGGCGGGGAAGGGCGGTTTTCGTCTTAGTCTCAACGCCTACGATCCCGAGGGCGATCATTACAACATCACCCGCGACGCGCGCGGGCGGCGCATCGAATTTGCCGATCCCGCGCGCAGCCTTCTGCTCACCAAGGCGACCGCGGCCATTCGCCACAAGGGCGGCAAGCGCTTCGAAGCCGGCTCGCGCGATTACCGCGTGCTGGCGGAGTGGATCGCCAATGGAGCCAAGCCGCCCGCCGAAGACGACGCGACCCTGGAGCGTCTTGAGATCGAACCGAAAC
>JAYPGD010000028.1:0-21344 GCA_038126655.1 Verrucomicrobiales bacterium | reverse complement strand
CTCCAGAAGGGCGACATGCGTTCGTTGACCGTGCGCGCGCACTACAGCGATGGTTCGGTCGAGGACGTGACGTCGTGGGCGAAGTTCGCGTCGGCTGATGAAACAGTGGCCGAGGTGGATGCCGTGACTGGCGAGGTCAAAATCGTTGGCCATGGCGAGGGCGCGATCACGGTCTGGTTTTCGAGTCGGATCGAAATCGCCCGCGTGACCTCGCCCTTTCCGAACAGCGTTCCTGATGAGGTTTTCGCCGAGGCTCCGAGGCAGAATTTCGTGGATGACCTGGTTCTCGATCAGTTGCGTTCCCTGAATCTCCCGCCCTCGGATCGGGCGTCGGATGAGGTCTTCATGCGGCGGGCGTATCTGGATGCGATCGGCGTCCTGCCGACGCCGGCGGAGACCATTGCCTTTCTTACCGAAAACGCCCCTGACAAGCGCGACCGCCTGATTCGCGATCTGTTGACGCGGTCCGAGTACGTGGATTACTGGACCTATCACTGGTCGGATGTCTTTCTGGTCAACGGGCGTCTCCTTCGACCGGACGCGGTGAAGGCCTACTACGAATGGTTGCGGGGCGAAGTCGCGGCTAACACGCCGTGGGACGAACTCGCGCGCCACGTGGTCACCTCGAAGGGCGACAGCCTGAAGAATGGAGCCTCGAATTTCTTTGCCGTGCATCAGGATCCCGAGTCCATGGCCGAGAATGTCAGTCAGGCTTTCCTGAGTCTTTCGATCGGTTGCGCCAAATGTCACAACCATCCGCTAGAGAAGTGGACCAACGACCAGTATTACTCCTTTGCGAATCTGTTCTCCCGCGTCCGCGCCAAGGGGTGGGGCGGCGACGCCCGCAATGGCGACGGTCGCCGCACCCTCTACATCGCCGACCGCGGCGAACTTATCCAGCCGCGCATTGGCCGGCCCCAACCGCCCGCGCCGTTGGATGGCGAACCCCTGCCGTTTGAGAGCGATCGGGATCGCCGCGAATACCTCGCCGACTGGCTGACCTCGCCGGAGAATCCGTATTTCACCAAGGCTGTGGTCAATCGAGTCTGGGCCGCGTTCATGGGGACGGGGCTGGTTGAGATGGTGGATGACCTGCGCGTTTCGAATCCGCCGAGCAACGAGCCGCTGCTCGATGCGCTGGCGGCGTTCCTCGTGGAGAAGGACTACGACCTGAAGGCCTTGATGCGCCTGATCATGAGCAGCGAGACCTACCAGCGCAGTTCCGATCCACTGCCGGGCAACCGGGACGACAAACGCTATTACTCGCGCTATTTTCCGAGGCGCCTGATGGCCGAGGTGTTGCACGACGCGGTCGCGGATATCACCCAGAAACCCAGTGTCTTCGACAACCTGCTCAACCGCGACGGCAGTCGCACCAAGACCCCGTTCTATGGCAAGGGCACGCGCGCGCTGCAGTTGTTCGACTCGGCGGTGGATAACTACTTCCTCCAGGCCTTCGGCCGCAACAAGCGGGACATCACCTGCGATTGCGAGCGGTCGAATCAGCCCAGCATGATCCAGGCGCTGCACCTTTCCAACGGCAGCACGTTGAACGACAAGCTGCGCGCGCAGGGAAGCTGTGTGGATCAGGCGATGGAGGGCGCCGACGCCGGGCAGATCGTGGATCGAGCGTATTTGCTCAGCCTTTCGCGAAGTCCGACCGCAAAGGAGCGAGAGGGGCTGGTGAAGCTGCTTTCTGAAACGCCGGAGAAGGAAAAACGCGCGGCGGTCGAGGATCTGTTCTGGGCGCTGATGACCAGCCGCGAGTTCTTGTTCCAGCATTGAATGCCTGATGAAGCAGGAAGACTCGAAGCGACAATCCAAGGAGGGGCGACATTCCTGTCGCCCTGTCTGCGAAGCAGGCGCAGAGGCGTCCGGGGAGTCGATGCGTTTGGAAGGTCGAAATGGCGCGTCTTTTTCTCGCGCGCTTGTGTGGCCCCTTCAGGGCCACGGCGACAGGAATGTCGCCGCTCCTTGGGTTGGCGCCCCAGACGACCTGAGCCCCGAAGGGGCGACTGAGGCTTCAGCCGTTCCTTCGGAACTGTCCCCGTCTTCTTTCGCGATACCCGGCGATGAATCGCCGGGCTATTTTCGATTGTCCCTCCGGGACATTGAAGTGGGCTCGACGGAGTCTCTCCCCACAGGCATTTTGAGCCATCCGGTAGTTGAAGACGCTGAGGGCGATGAAGTCGGGAGCCTCTCCCGTATGAAACGGAATGGC
Organism: Verrucomicrobiales bacterium; assembly: GCA_038126655.1. GTDB lineage: Bacteria > Verrucomicrobiota > Verrucomicrobiia > Limisphaerales > JAYPEY01 > JAYPEY01. The sequence goes on along the minus strand of JAYPGD010000028.1, from coordinate 19,123 downwards.
ATGAAGACCGCGGCAGCGAATCCGAAAAATCGGTGGGGAGAGACTCCACCGAGCCGAAATCGAACCGCCGAAGGGGTGAAAGCGGCGCGGCGAAGTGTGAGGCGTAGGTGAAACCAGATGGCGTTTTCCGGGAACGCCTTGTCCAACTTTCACGACAGACCGTTCAGTTCTGCAACATGAGAAACCGATCTTCCCCAATTGTCATCGCCTGGTTCATGTTGGGCGTTTTCTCACTCTACGCCGCCCCTGACTACGCCAAGGACGTGCACCCCATCCTGCGTGAGTACTGCGCGGGGTGTCATAACCAGGACGACTTCGACGGCGAGTTGTCGGTGGAGAGTTTTGCTGAGGTGATGAAGGGCGGCGAGAGCGGGAAGGGGATCGTTCCCGGCAAGGCGGACGAAAGCCTGTTCATCAAGGTCCTGACCGGAAAGTCGAAGCCCAAGATGCCGCCGAAGCGTGAGCCGCAGCTCTCTTCCGAACAGATTGAAATCCTCAGGCAGTGGGTGGCGGCCGGAGCCAAGGGGCCGGCTGAAGGCGCTGCGCCGACTGGCCTGGCCATGTTGCCCAAGGTGGAGCCGGTCGCCGGCCTTGCCGCGCCGGTCACCGCCATTGAGTTCTCGCCCAAGGGCGATCGCCTGCTCGTCGCGCGCTACGGGAAGGTCGAGTTGCTGGACGCCGCTGGACGCAAGCCAATCCGTGAATTGAAGGGCCTGCCCGGCAAGGTGAACGCGGCGCATTTCTCAAAGGACGGCTCCAAGGTGATCACGGCGTCGGGTGTGACCGGCTTGAGCGGCGTCGCGACCGTCTGGGACGCGGCATCCGGCAAGCAGTTGAAGGAATTCGGCAAGGGGCACGGCGATGTCCTGTTTGACGCCGAGTTTTCGCCCGATGAGAAACTTGTCGCCACCGCAGGTTATGATCGGAGCGTGAAGTTGTGGAATGCGGAGACCGGCGAATTGATCCGCTCCATCGAGGTGCACAATGGCGCGATCTTCGATCTCGCGTTCAGTCCGGACGGTTCGATCGTGGCCAGCGCCAGCGGCGACGAGACCATCAAGCTATGGCGGGTCTCCGACGGCCTGCGACTCGACACCCTCAATCAGCCACAGGGCGAGCAGTTCGCGACGGACTTTACCCCGGACGGCGCGCACGTGCTCGGCTCCGGCGCGGACAATCGCATCCGGCTCTGGCGGTTGGTTTCCAAGAACAAGCCGCGCATCAACCCGGTCGTTCACGCGCGCTTTGCTCACGAGGGAGACATTGTGGAGATGGCGGTTTCGCGTGACGGCGGTTGGCTGGCATCCGCGTCCGAGGACGGCACGATCAAGCTGTGGACGCTGCCGGATCTGACGCAGCGCCAGTTGATCGGGGATCAGTCCGACCTCGTGTCGGGGCTGGCCTTCGCGCCGGACGCTTCAAAGCTCGCTGTGGGGCGGATGGACGGTTCGGTCTCATTCTACGATGTCCCGAAGAACGCAAAGCTTGCGAACGCAAGCGGAGCCGGCGGGCATGATGTGGAACCCAAGGCGGTCGCGCCGGCGGGTGAAACGGCCAAGGTCGCCGAAGCGGAGCCGAACAACGATCCGAAGTCGGCCAAGCGTGTGAAGTTGCCGGCGACAATCACCGGTGCGATCGCTTCGGAAAGCGACGCGGATTTGTTCCGATTTGCGGCGCAGGCCGGCGAGGAATGGGTGTTGGAGGTGAACGCCGCGCGAAGCAAGTCGCCGCTGGATTCCAAGATTAAGGTCCTGACCGCGGCCGGCGAGCCGATCGAGCGGGTGGCGCTGCAGGCGTTGCGCGATTCCTGGTTCACTTTTCGCGGGAAGGACTCGAAGACCTCAGGGGACTTCCGCCTCCACAACTGGCGCGAGATGGAGCTGAACGAATACCTCTACGCCAATGGCGAGGTGACGCGGCTCTGGTTGTATCCGCGCGGCCCTGATTCGGGTTTTATCGTCTATCCCGGTTCCGGGGCCCGTCATACCTACTTCGGGACGCCGGCCTTGTCGCATCCGCTGGGCGCGCCCTGTTACATCGTGCGTCCCTTGCCCGCCGGCAGCGACCCCGCGCCGAACGGCCTGCCGGTCTTTCGTGTGTTTTATGAGAACGACGATGAGACGCGGCAGAAGTTGGGTTCCGATTCGAAGCTCTTCTTCACCGCGCCGCACGACGGCGAGTTTGTCGCGCGGTTGACGGATGTGCGCGGCTTTGGCGGGGCGGACTTCAAATACTCGCTGACGATCCGGCCGCGCCAACCCGACTTCAAGATAAGCGTGTCCGGGATGAATCCCGCGATCAGTCAGGGCAGCGGCCGCGAGTTCACGCTGAATGTCGATCGACTGGACGATTTTCAGGGCGAGATCCGCGTGGATGTCACCGGATTGCCAGAGGGGTATTCGGTCAGCGGCCCGATCGTGATCCAGGAGAATCAGATCAGCGCCGTGGGCGCGATCTACGCGGCGCCCGACGCCGTGGCTCCGAAGGGCGCTGCGGCCAAGACCACGAAGCTTACCGCGACGGCGATGATCCGGGGAAAGAAGGTGACGCGGGAGGTCGGGACGCTCGGCGAGATCAAGGCGGGCAAGCCGGCGCAGCTCAAGGTCGCGATCCTGCCGGACGGCGAGTCGGGCCAGGTGAAATATGAACCGGGCAAGCCGATCGAATTCACCATCGAACCGGGGCAGACGATCACGGCGCGGGTGAAGGCGGAGCGGGTGAATTTCAAGGCGCGGATCGATCTTGGGAAAGAGACCGCCGGCCGCAACATGCCGCACGGCGTGTTCGTGGACAACATCGGCCTGAACGGCCTGTTGATCGTGGAGAACGAAAGCGAACGGCAGTTCTTCATCACCGCCGCGCCCTGGGTTCCGGAGCAGACCCGCAGGTTTTTCCTCAAGGCGACCGCTGATGGCGGGCAGTGTTCCCTGCCGGCGGTTTTGCATGTGCGGAGGAAGGCTGTGGCCTCGGCGGGGGATTGAGCCTGATTCGGCGGCAGCCCCAAAGGGGCGAGGCAACACAGTCCGGGGCAATCTCCCGTCCTTGGATTATCCCGCCCTTTCAGGGCTGATGTCGTTTCGGGGACGGAAACCCAGGGTTTCACCCCGGGCTTTGTTGTCTCGGCCTTTCAGGCCTGTGCGCGTCCGATCGGGCCGATCCAGACAGACTCCGCTTCACAAACTTCATCAGCCCATACCTGAACGCGCCGAGTCCGGCCGCGCATTCCATGGCAACGCTGATCAGGTCATTCAGCCGTTTCTCGGCAAATGAAATGTCGAATCCGCGCATCAGTCTTCGGAGGAACCGGTAATTGGGCAGGGTGTTCCGCGTCACGTCTTCCAAGGCCTCCATTTTCAGTCCGGCCTGTTCCGCCAAGCGGGTGAAGTCTGCGATCGTCCGCGTGCAGTTGAGGCGCGCATAGAGTCGGGTGAAGAGCGGGCCAAACCACCAATCGACGAGCTGTGCGCAAGGCTTGGCCGCGCCGGTTACGACATGATCCGCGATGACCAATCTCCCGCCGGGTTTCAATGTGCGCCCGGCTTCCAGGAGGAAACCGGAGGCGTTGTCCAAGTGGCACAGCAGTTCTGAAGCGATGACTACGTCGAACGATTGATTCGCGAAGGGGAGGCGCAGGGCGTCGGCGCCGAGGAAGGGGACGTTGTCGCGCTCAGTCTGGGCCTGTGATCGCTGGGCGTGGGCGATCTGTCGGATGTCGTGATTGAGTCCGACGATCTTCGCGGCGGGGAATTGATCGGCAAGTTGATTGACCATGCCGCCGAAGCCGGAACCGACGTCGAGGATGACATCGTTTTCGCCGATCTGGGCGAGTTCGATGATGCGGTTGTTCATCGCCCGGGCCGCATCCGCGAAAACGGACGGATCATCAATCCGATCATTGGGGTTCTTATGAAGCCCCCAGTGAAGGTTTTGCCCCAACGCCAGTTGAATGTCTTCCGAGCCGCGCGCGATTTCAGCGAGGAACCGGTCGATGTAGCGGAGGTGAGTCGGAGGCGACGGCATGGTTAATCCTGGCGTGGATCCGAATCAATCAATCAGTTGCTCCAGCGCCTCCGCAATCCCCGCTGCGAAACCGCGGCCCGCGACGTAGCCGCCCTCCATCTCGACGCGTTCCTTCACCTCGGGCATGGCGTTGCAGGGCGCGGCGAGGAATCCGGCGACTTCCGTGGTCAGCATGGGCAGGTCGTTCAGGTGATCGCCGGCGGCGAAGATTCGATCGGCGGGAATGTCCAGCAGGTCCGCGATTTCGCGCAGGGCCGTCCCTTTGGAGAATTCGATGTGACTGAAGCGGCTGTAGATGTCGTTGCGCACCCAGGTCAGTTCGGGGTGCGTGCCGCAGTATTCCTCCATGCGGACCTGGATGGCGTCGGATTCCTCATTGCTGCGGGCTGTCACGCACATGGGCGAATGGGCGTCGGCGTAGATGTGGGTTCCAGGGTAGGTCGACTGGATCCAGTTGGACAGTTCGCGCACATCGGCGCGGATGAGATTGAAGAGGCTGGCGTGCTTTTCCTCACACAGTTCGTTCCAGACATCGTGGCCTTCGAAGCGGCCGTTCTTCCAGATGTGGATCTCGCGTTCGACCAGCACGAGGTAATCCGGCGTGATGGAGAGGTCGGCCTCGTCGAGGGAAAGCATCAGGCTGTCGAAGCTGCGGCCGGTGTTGATGATCCATTTGACGCCCTGTTGTTGAAACGAGGCGATCAATCGTTCGAACTCAGGCGTGATGGGCGGCGCGGCGAATTCCTCGAAGATGGTCCCGTCGAAGTCGGTGGAGATGAGATCGAAAGGCGGCGCCATGGGCGCGTGTTTTCGCGGAAAGCGGAGGATCGAGCAAGTCGAACAAGATGGACGGCGGCTGGCCGGCATGTTCGAAACCGATTGAGCCAATGAATCATTGCTGTTCGGAGTTTCGTCTTCAGGCGGTCATGGCTCTGGGGGAAGGCCGGAAGCCTGAGCCGCGTGAACGCGGAACTCCAAACGTTGCTCGCCCCGGTTTCAATCCTGGAACCTGGTTCGATGGCGGAAGGCGCAATCCCTGCTTCGAAGCCATGCATTTGAGCAGGGCTTACCTTTGAGGTGATAACCCTTCGGGTTGAAATATCGATCAGCGCGATTTCAACGGCTCTTGTGACTCATACGTCAGCCCTGTGCATTTGAGTGGACGAAAAGCGCTTCAGGTCGTAGAAGATGACGCAGAAATCTTCTGATCCATCAAATCCATGAACACACGCTCCTTTTTTCGAACCCCATTGTTGGCGGCCTCCGTGGCCGTGGCGTTTGCCCTGAACCTCCAAGCCGCGGAGGAAACCGCCAAGGTCGCGCCGGTGCCCGAGGGGATGCACGGCGTGAGCGGCTGGATCACCGCGGAGATGATCGAGAAGGACAACGAGCGCGGCGACATCGTGATGAAGGTGGAGAAGGTCCTCCGTCTCTGGCGCGGCAACAAGGCGAAGAACGCGAAGAGCGGCGAGGGCAAGGTCCTCAAGCTGACCGGGATTTCCGGCAAGGCGCTCGACCAGTTGCTGCTGATCAAGAAGGGGGATCGTTTCTCCATTGAGATCAAGCACGTGGGCGGCCCGAACCTGCGCTACCTGGGCGAGGGGTTGAAGCGGTTGAACAAGGGGGAGATGCCGGCCGCGTTCACTGCCGAGTCCAATCCCCGCAGCCATATGCACGGCTTTCGCGGGATCTTTATCGCCGAGTTGGTGGAGAAAGACGTGGAGCGGGGCACGTTGAAGGTGAAGATCGAATCCATCAAACGGACCTGGAAACAGAACAAGGCCAAGCACGCGGCCAAGGCCAAAGGGCAGGTCTGGCTGGTGCGCGGGGTGTCCGGCAAGTGGCTGGATGTGCTGGTCGAGTCGAAGGTTGGCGAGCGGCTCGAGGTGGAGGCGTTCCACAACTCGGGCGACAAGCTGGACTTCGTGGGCGAGTGGCTCAAGAAGGCGGAGTGACGCGTCGTGCAGAGTCGACTTCTGACAGTCGCGGTCGTCTGGCGCCTGTTGGCGTCCGCCGCCGTTGGAGCCGGGATTCTCCCTCCGGCCAGTGAGCGATTCGCGCAAACCGACGTTGAGGAGACGCCGGATTTCCAGCGGCATGTCGTTCCATTGCTCAGTCGCCTTGGATGCAACGGCCGGGCCTGCCACGGTTCATTTCAAGGGCAGGGCGGTTTCCAGCTTTCCTTGTTCGGTTACGACTTCAAGGCGGATCACGACGCGTTGACCAAGGGAAAGGGCGACGCGGGAATCGCGCGCGTCGATCGCGCGGTTCCGGGAAAGAGCCTGGCAATTGCCAAACCGCTGGACGAGGTCGATCACGAGGGCGGGCAGCGGATCGATCCGGATTCCTGGCAGCATCGCCTGCTGTTGAACTGGATCCGCTCCGGCGCGAAGGGCGTCGCCGCGGAGCGAAAGCTGGTTCGTTTGTCGGTGACTCCCGAGGAACTGTTGTTCCGCGAAGAGGGAGAAACCAAACAGCTGCGGGTGGTCGCCGAATGGGCGGACGGCTCCAGCGAGGACGTGACCTGCCTGTGTCGGTTTCGCGTCAATGACGACTCCATTGCGACAGTGTCGAAGGATGGTCGCGTGAAGGCGGGCGCTTCCGGCGACACGCATGTGGTGGCGTTCTACGACAATGGGGTCGCCGCGATCCCGGTGATTCGTCCAGCAGGCGTCGTGACGGAGGTTGAATCGGGGCGAACGCCCATCGATCGGCACATCAACACGAAACTCGCCAAACTTGGAATCAAACCTTCCGGGCTGTGCTCGGACGCCGAGTTTCTGCGGCGGGTGAGCATCGATTTGACTGGAACCCTGCCGACGCCCGACGAAACGCGGGCGTTTCTGGCGGACGCGTCGAAGGACAAGCGCGGGCGAAAGATCGAAGAACTGCTGAATCGTCCGGCCTATGCCGCGTGGTGGGCGAACAAGCTGTGCGACTACACCGGCAACAATCCGCAGCAGCAGTCCGACATGGGGCAGGAGCAGGCGGTGCAGTGGTATCAGTGGATTCACGCGCGCCTGCAGCGCAATGAGCCCTACGACCGACTCGTCGCCGGCATCGTGTTGGCGGAGAGCCGCGACGCGAAGACGAGTTACGCGGATTACGCCCGCGAGATGTCCGCCTATTTCCGGTCGGATAATCCCGCTGATTTTGCTGCGCGCGAGACGATGCCGCATTACTGGTCGCGGCGGACCATGGAGAAGCCGGAGGCTAAGGCGATGGCCTTGGCGCATAGTTTCCTCGGCGTGCAGTTGCAATGCGCGCAGTGCCACAAACATCCCTTCGATCAATGGAGCAAGGCGGACTTCCGCGAGTTTGCGAAGTTCTTTGAACCGGTTCGTTACGGCGTGGCTCCGGACGGTCTGCCGGAGCATCAACGCATCGCCCGGGCTGCGAACGGCCGGATGCAGGGGGGCATGATGATGAGCATGGGCATGGACATGCTGGGGAAGGCGGAATCGGGCAAGGCCGTGCCGTGGCGGGAGGTCTACATTGCGAAATCGGGCAAGCCGCGGAAGGCCGGGCTGCTCGGCGTGAAAGTGATGGAACTCGACGGGAATTCTGATCCGCGAAAACCGCTGATGGACTGGATGCGGGAGCCGGACAATCCTTACTTCGCGCGGGCGTTTGTGAACCGCGTCTGGGCCAATTATTTCGGCGTCGGGATCATCGATCCGCCGGACGATCTGAACCTCGCCAATCCGCCCGCCAACGAGGCGCTGTTGGAATACCTCGAGAACGGCTTTCGCGAGAACGGCTTCGACATGAAGTGGCTGCATCGCGAGATCGTCGACAGCGACGCTTATCAGCGCAGTTGGCGCCCGAATGAAACCAACGCCGCCGACCGGCGCAACTTCAGTCGCATGCTGCCGCGGCGGTTGCCGGCGGAAGTGGTCTATGACGCGCTGACCCAGGTCACGGCGGCGAATGGTGAACTGCAGAAGGTGCGGACGGATCTTACGCGTCGCGCGATCGGTCACCTCTCCATGCGCATGGCGGGCACCTATGCGATGAACACCTTCGGCAAGCCCGCCCGCTCCACGAATTGCGATTGCGAGCGCAATACCGGAATCTCCCTGCTGCAGCCGCTGTTCCTCAAGAACGATCCCATCCTGCGCTATCGCCTGGAAGAGAGCGGTTGGCTTGAGGAACTGGGCGACAAGACGCCGGACGCGTTGATCGAGCAGGCCTACCTGCGATGCTTCGGGCGATTGCCGGCTGCGGATGAGCTTGCTCGTTGTCGGGCGCATCTCCGGGAAGCCTCGGAACTTCGCGAGGGTATGAGCGACCTGTTGTGGGCCCTGCTGAACACCAAGGAATTCCTGATGAATCACTGATGAGGCGAACCATGAAACACCGTATCCAACGTCGAGAATTCCTGCGGGTGGGCGCCTTGGGCGGCGCGCTTTCATTGGGGCAGGTCTTGAAGGCCCGGGAGGCGGGCGCGGCCAAAGCCGGCAAGGAGCGGTCCGCGATCCTGGTCTTTCTGCAGGGCGGGCCTTCGCATCTCGACACCTTCGACATGAAGCCGGACGCGCCGAGCGAGTATCGCGGCGAGTTCAAACCCATTGCGACGAACGTCCCCGGCATTCAGATCTGCGAGCACCTGCCGCAGACGGCGAAGCTGGCGGACAAGTATGCGCTCGTGCGCGGCCTCACGCACAACCTTGCGGACCATCGCATCGGGACGCGCTACGTTGCGACGGGCAACCGGCCCCTGCCGACGCTGGAGTTTCCGGAATTCGGCAGTGTGGTGAGTCGCCGGTTCGACGCGCCGCCGGACCTGCCGGCCTTTGTCTCGATCGATCGAGCGCTGCACGGGCCCGGTTATCTCGGGCCGCGCTACGGTTCCCTCGACACCGGCGAGCGGCCCCGGGCCAATCAACCCTTCAACGTGCGCGGTGTGACCTTGGGCAACGGGCTTTCCATCTCCGAGCTCGATCGACGTCAGAAGCTGGCGGACGACCTCGATACGTTGTTCGGTTCGTTGGAGAAGCGGGATCCGCAATTGGTGGCGTTGGATGAGTTCGACCGGAAGGCCTATCGCATCCTGAGTTCGCCGCGGACGCGGAAGGCCTTCGATCTGAATGCGGAATCCCCGGCCATCGCCAACCGCTTTGGTCCGGACGAGAACGGTCAGAGCCTGCTGCTGTCGCTGAGGTTGATCGAGGCCGGGGTGAGGTTTGTGACTGTCAGCGTGGGGGGCTGGGACACCCACCAGGACAACTTCCGCGATTTGAAGAGGCGGATTCTGCCGGGCTTCGATAGCAGTTTCGCCGCCTTTCTACGCACCTTGGAGGACAAGGGCCTGGCGGATTCCACGGCCGTGATGGTGACGGGGGAGTTTGGCCGCACGCCGAAGATCAACAAGGACGCGGGCCGTGATCACTGGCCGCGCGCGATGTTCGCCCTGATGGCCGGCGGCGACGCGAACTCCGGACAAGTCCTGGGAGCCTCGGACGACAAGGGCGTCGGCCCGGCCGACGGCGGTTGGTCGCCCGACGATCTCGCCGCCTCCTTCTACCAGAACATCGGCATCGACCCGCGCACGGAATTTGATGCGGCGAACGGCCGCCCGATCACGCTGATCCGTGACGGGAAGCCGATCAAGGGGCTGGTCGGGTAGGCGTTTCAGATTCAATCAACTGAATCGCGTTCGCAGCCGCGCTGATGATGCGCGGGTCGAGTTCGCGGTCGGCGGCGATTTCCTGAAGTTGGGGCAATGCTTCGCGGGCGGCCGGTCCGTAGGCTCCCAAGGCGCGCACGGAGTAGCGGCGCACGAGGTTGGATTCATCCTTCAGCCGGGCGACGAGGACCGGGACGACCTTGTCCGGGAAGTTGGGGTGATGATGGATTGCGCGGGCGGCGTGAAAGCGGACGATGGCGTTGTCGTCGTTGAGCAGGAGGAGGAAATCCTCGGTGATGGCGTCGGTCGTGTGATAACTGACGTCGAGTCCATGAAGCGCCGCGCTGCGGACATTGGGGTCGTCGGACGTCAGTGATTCGCGGAGCGCGGGGACGGCTTCGGGACCGATCATGGTGAGGGCTTCGGCGACATCCTTGGGGTTTTCGCTGGTTTCGAGGGCGCGTTGCAGGTCGGGTATCGCCGGGGCGGCTGCGGGACCGAGGACTTTGAAGGCGGTAATCGCCTTGGCGCGCTTGGTGGAGGCCCGTCCGAAACTGACGTTGAACCAGGGTTGCAATCGCGCGACGAGTTCGAGCTGTTCCTTGAGTTCGGAGTCGCGGGCGTGGAGCATGTCAATCAGTCGGGGCATGGCCTTGTCCCCCATGGCCTTGAGCGCATCGCGAGCCTGCTCCGGGGTTGGGGAGGTCTGCTTACCGACGAGCGCTTCAAGCCATTCGTCCAACGTCCTGCCCTCGCGACTCAATTCATCGGGCGCGAACACGTAGATCCCCCCGGCCGCGAGCAGTATGGCGGCTGCGATGAAACCGACGAGGTGATTGGCGCGTTTCATGGATGTGGGTTGCGGGAAGATAGCTTGGAAGCGGAAGGAAAGCTTGTGGAAAACAGGCGCGGAAAGAATGGCCCACGGTGTGTGTGCGCGGCGACCCGCACCTGGCCATGAGAATGCGTGGGGGAAGGCCCTTTCCCTACGGGGACAAGGATTGCGGAAACGTCGCCCGCTGCGTTGCGGGCTGGGATTTCCCGCTTGGAATGGCTGAAGGGGCGGCGTTACGCTGGTTGCTCGGGCTGGGCCTTGAATTTATTGATCGAATGGAAATTGAGCTGAAATGAGCGCGACTGAATCGGAATCAGGAAACGGCAATGCGACGCGCGTCGCGATCCTCTACCGGCGGTAGGCCCAGCCGGACGAGCGCGTCCTGCAACTGCTGGACGAGGCCCTGCGGAACGAGGGGTTCTCGGTGTTCATCGACCGGCATCTGGAGATTGGCGTGGAGTGGGCCCGCGAGATCGAGCGGGAGATCCGGGAGGCTGACGCGGTGATTCCGTTGTTGTCCGCGCATTCGATCCACAGCGAGATGATTGCCTTCGAAGTGGAGCACGCGCATGAGACCGCTCCCGGAGCCGTTGGCGGGCATTCTCGATCCGATTCAATATGTGCTTTGGGAGGGGGAATTCAGCGATGAGGGGCTGGTTTCCGAACTGGTCTATGCCCTGCGTAATCTGCCGGCGAAGTCGGCCGGCGCGGCCGCGCTGCCGGCGAAGGGCGAGCGTTTGACCCCCAAGCTGAGGGCGCGGTTGAACCGCCTGCGCATCGAGGAGACTCCGGTGGAGGAGCCGGCGCCGGAAACAGAGGCGCCGGTCGTCTCGACTGTGCCCTCCGCGTTGGAAGGCGTTGGCGGCGCCGTGCCGTTGGATTCTGCCTTCTACCTGCGCCGGCCGGTCGACGATGAGCTGGAAAGCGCGATCACGCAGCGCGACAGCATCATGCTGATCAAGGGCGCGCGGCAGATGGGCAAGACCTCGTTGCTCGCCCGCGGTCTGGCGCACGCCCGGCGGGATGGCGCGCGGGCGGCCTTCGTCGATCTGCAGAAACTGAATGCGGTCAACCTGGAATCCGCGAGCAGCCTTTATCTGACCCTGTGCGAGACCCTGGCCGATCAACTCGATCTCGATGTGTTGCCTTCGGATGTCTGGGATGAACGGCGCGGACCGAACGTGAATTTCGAGCGCTATTTGCGACGCGAGGTCCTGGCGAAGATCGAGGCTCCCTTGGTCTGGGGACTGGACGAGGTGGACCGTTTGTTCGGTTGTGAATTTGGCGGGGAGGTCTTTGGCCTGTTTCGTTCGTGGCACAACGAGCGCGCGCTGGATCCGACCGGCCCCTGGGCGAATCTTTCGTTGATCATCGCCTACGCGACCGAGGCGCACCTGTTCATCACCGACATGAACCAGTCGCCGTTCAATGTGGGCACGCGGTTGGAGGTGGAGGATTTCAATCAGCTGCAGGTCGCCGAGTTGAACCGTCGATATCGCGGGCCCTTGAAGAGCACGGACGAGGTGAATCGGCTGGTGCGCCTCGTGGGCGGACATCCCTACCTGGTGCGCCGGGCGTTGCACGAGATGGCCGTCGACAACAAGCTCGACATCGAGAATTTCGAAAGTTACGCCGATCAGGACGAATGGATCTACGGCGATCACCTGCGTCGCATTCTCGTTCTCCTGGCGCGCGATCCGGAACTGGAGGAGGTCGTGCGCGGCGTGTTGCACGGCGAGCCCTGCCCGACGCCGGAGAGCTTTTATCGTCTGCGGGCCGCCGGCGTGATCAACGGCTCCACCCAGAGCGACGCCCGTCCAAGGTGCCGCCTTTACGCGCAGTATCTGCGGCGGCACCTCATGTGAATGGGGAATTCGGAATGAGGAATGGGAAACGCCGGGCATGAAGCCCGGAGCTTGGAGCTGCGACGCGCGAGATGACCTCAACATCGTCCAGGAACTTCTACGTCATTGGCGGCACGTTGCGGCCGGACGCGCCCTGTTATGTGGAGCGTCGGGCGGACGCGGAGTTGTTCGAGGGGCTGATTGCGGGAGAGTTCTGTTATGTGCTGACCTCGCGACAGATGGGCAAGTCGTCGTTGATGGTGCGCACGGTCGGTCGGTTGCGGCAGGAGGGGCACGGGGTTGCAGTGTTGGACCTCACCGCGATCGGTCAGAACCTCAGTGTCGAACAGTGGCACAACGGTCTGCTGGAGCGGTTGGGGGCGCAGTTGGACATCGAGGATGAGTTGGAGGATCACTGGGAGCTGAGTTCGCAGTTGAGTCCGGTGCAGCGCTGGTTCTCCGCGCTGTGCGACGAGGGCTTGAAGGCGACGGAGTCGAAAAAGGGGCTGGTGATCTTCATTGATGAGATCGACGCCGTCCGCAGTCTGCCATTTTCGACTGATGAGTTTTTCTCCGCCATCCGGGAATGCTACAACCGCCGCGCCAACGATCCGCGCCTGGAGCGGGTGACCTTTTGTCTGCTGGGCGTGGCGACGCCGTCGGATCTCATTCAGGACACGCGGACCACGCCGTTCAATATCGGGCGGCGCATCGAGTTGCGGGACTTTTCCCGGGGGGAGGCCGGGCCGCTGGCGGATGGATTGAAAGGGGGACGGGACGGCGCGACGGCGGACGCCCTGCTGGACCGAATCCTTTATTGGACAAACGGGCAGCCCTACCTGACGCAGCGGTTTTGTCAGGCTGTCGCCGAGGATGAATCGGTGACGACGGCGGCCGATATCGACGGGTTGTGCGACGCGTTGTTCCTTTCCGAGAAGGCGCGGGAAAAGAACGACAACCTCATCTTCGTGCGGGAGCGCATCCTGCGCAGTGAAGGGGATCTGGCGGCGTTGTTGGATCTCTATGGCAAGGTCTGGAAAGGGAAGCGTGAGCCCGACGATCCGAGCAATCCGCTGGTCTGTGTCCTGAGGCTTTCCGGCATCACGCGGGCTGTTGAGGGAGGTCTGGCGGTGCGCAACCGCATTTACAAGCGTGTGTTCGACGACAAGTGGGCGCGGGCGAACATGCCGGATGCGGAGTTGCGCCGTCAGCGCGAGGCCTATGTCAGCGGCATATCGCGGACCGCGTTGGTGGCGTTCGTGGTGGTCCTGATCATCTCCTTTTTTGCGGGACTGGCGATCCGGCAACGCATGCGCGCGGAGGAGAACTATTCCGAGGCGGTCTATCAGAAGGGAGAGGCCGACGCGGCGCGAACGGAGGCGGAGCGGGCGGCGACGGAACTGAGCGAAACGCTGGCCCGCATGGAACTGCAGCAGGCGGAAATGGCGATGCGATCCGGTCGCTCCGCCGACGGAATCGCCCACCTTGCGCATGTGCTGCGGGGGAATCCCACGAATCAGACTGCGGCGGTGTGGCTGATGTCGGCATTGAGTCAGCGGAGTTTTGCGAGACCGATGTTTCGTCGGGACACGGAACTTGCCGAAGCGCGGGAGTCGCCTTTCTACAGTCCTGACGGAGGACGGGTGATCGCCTCCATGGGCAATGAGGCGCACGTGCTCAGTGAAACCGGCGAGATTGTCGCCGGGCCGATGTCCTACGGCGGAACCATTCCCAACGACGCCCGGGAGTTCAGCCCCGACGGCGGGCGCGTCGCGCTCGGTTCGGCGGACAACACGGCGCGGGTCTGGGACGCATTCACCGGACGGGCTTTGACGCCGGCTCTGGAGCATGCCGGCCAGGTGAGCGTCGTTCATTTCAGTCCGGATGGACTCCGCTTGCTGACGGTGACGTTGAACCGGGTGGCGCGGGTCTGGGATGCGTTCACGGGGCGGGCGTTGTGTGAACCGATCCGCCTGCCGCGGGGATTTGGCGGTGTGCGTTTCTCGAAGGACGGAACCAGCATCGTCATGGAGCCGCCTGAGCCGAGGCCGGATGCCGGCAGGGGCGGCGGTTCCAGCGCGCAACGCGGGGGGAGAAGCGGCGGGCGCGGCGGCAGTCCCCGTCCGTTCATCTCCTGGGATGTGCGTCCTGGTGGAATGCTGGGGATCATGATGCGACATCGCGGCGCGATCGGCTCCGTTGAGTTTGCCCCGGACGGCGGACGCGTTCTGATTGCGTCGCACGATGGCTCGGCCGCCATCTGGGACGCGGGGACAGGCGCGCGTGTGACCGATCTGATGGAGCACGAATTGAGGATAAACCAGGCCGGTTTCAGCCCCGACGGCAGGCTGGTGACAACGGCTTCGGAGGATCGCACGGCTCGAATCTGGAACGCCGGGGACGGGAGTCCGTTGACGTCGCACATGGAGCATGACGGTCCGGTGCATATGGCCGTGTTCAGTCCCGACAACCGGCTGCTGGCCACGGCTTCGGAGGACGGAACGGCGCGGGTGTGGCGCGTCGGGACGGGGGAGATCGTGTTTGTGTGCGACATCGGCTTTCCCACGTTGAGCGTGATGTTCAGTCCCGACGGAGCCAGCCTGATGACGGCCTCGACCGATCGCAGGGTGAGACTTTGGGATGCGGCGTCCGGAGCGGAGAAGGAAGGCGGATTCCAGGTCGATTATGGGAGTCGGCGGATGGGGCCGTTTCGGCGGTCCCGGGGACGGGGGGCGGCGGAACCGGCGGAGTGGATCGTGGCCCGGTTCAGCGCCGACGGCGCGAAGGCTCTCACCTTGGTCAATGGGCGTTTTTCCAGTGAGGTTCGCATCTGGGACTTCGCCTCGGGCGACTGGATCTCCGGATCCCTGGATCACAATTCGTTCGTGCGTTCGGCGCGCTTCGCCCCGGATTCCGGACGGGTCGTCACGGCGTCGGACGATCGCACGGCCCGGGTGTGGACGACGACGACCGGCGATCCGGTGGGGAATGCCATGGAGCACGGCAGCGAGGTCCTCTTGGCGGGCTTCTTCCCGGACGGACGCAAGGTGTTCACCTTTTCCGCGAGACACGAAACCCGGGTCTGGGATGCCGGCGCCGGCATCCCGTTGAGCGAAGCCTACGCCCACGCGCATCGACATTATTATCGGGGGAGCTCTGACGATCCTCAGCATACGGGAGCCGTGAGTCCGGACGGACGCTGGCTTGCGGCGCCGAGCGGGGATCTGCGGCTTCAGATCTGGGAGGCGTTGGCGGCGGATGGGGGCGCGCCGGCGTGGCTGCCCGATTTGGCGGAATCCATTGTCGGTCGGAGGGTGGATGCGCGCGGCCTGTTCGAGAATGTCGTGCCGGGGGGCGGACGCGGCAGACCGGGCGAGCGGTCGCGGCCGGGGGATGAGATAGGCCCGGAGGACGACAGTTCGTATGCGGTGTGGGGACGGTGGTTTCTGAGCGACCGCGGCGAACGGACCATTTCGCCTTCGGCAAGCATGACCGTATCCGAGTATATCGACCGGTTGGTCGAGGCGGATCTGGAAGAGAGCCTGCGTGAGGCGTTACACATGATCCCGGACCGACCGGCTGTCTTGTCGCGGTTGGCGGATGTGATCCTGGAAGGCGCGGTCCCGGATGATGAACGCGCGCGAAGGGAGGCTCTGTTTTACGGCCGCCGCGCGGCGGAAGTCGCGGGGGACGATCCCCTGCTTTGGTTGGCCCATGCGGGGCGCGCAGACCGATTGGGGAATGAGGAGGAGATGAAGGCGGCGATCAAGAACGCCGTTGCCATCGCGGTGAAGTCGAAGGATGAGGAGTTGTTGAAGGATGTGCGTGCTCGGGCCGAAAGGCTCAGGGAAGAACGGTGAGACGCGCGGCGGCGGCTGTGTCAGCCGAAAGGTGGGACAAGTATGCGACAACCGGCGTCTGCGCTGACACAGCGCACGCTACACCATGCCTTTTGGGAATGCTTTTGAAGCTCGTGCCTTGGTTCCGCGCTGACTGTCCGCCGATGCGATCGGCTCACGCTCCTCAAGATACTCCCTGACAATGGATTCGCTGACGCTGGGCACGGGCGGGGCGGGGTGGTCTGGCCTGATTCAATCGGGGTTCGAATCCAGCGAACGCGGAATGAGTTCCGCGGGCACGGACTGGCCGAATTCGACGTGACCGATCTTTGAGGCGAGGACGAACTTGATCTCGCCGCCGCTGACCTTCTTGTCGAGCTTCATGGCCGCCTGCAGGCGTGTCATCTGCCGGGCGTTGAGATCGATCTTTACCGGCAGCTTCGTTGCGATGAAGAGGTCGCGGATACGCCGGACTGAGTCTTCGGAAAGTCCTTTCAGTCTGGCGGAGATCCTGGCGGCGGCGACCTGGCCGATGGAGATGGCCTCGCCGTGGAGGTATTCGCCATAGCCTGAGATGTTCTCGATGGCGTGACCAATGGTGTGGCCAAAATTCAGGATGGCGCGCAGGCCCCCCTCTTTCTCATCGCGACCGACGACGTCGGCCTTGATCTCGCAGCAGCGGGCCACGACGGCGGCGAGCTTCTTTGGCTCCAGTTTGAGCAGTTCGGGCATCTCCTTTTCCAAGCGGCGGAAGAGTCGCGCGTCGCTGATGACGCCGTATTTGATGACTTCGGCCATGCCGGCGCGCAGTTCCCGTTTGGGCAATGTCTTGAGGGTGTCGAGATCACAGAGGACGAGGCGGGGTTGGTGAAAGGCGCCGACGAGATTCTTGCCGGCCTTGAGATTGACGCCGGTCTTGCCGCCGACCGAGCTGTCGACCTGCGCCAGCAGGGTGGTGGGGACCTGGACGAAGTCGATGCCCCGGAGATAGGAGGCCGCCGCAAAGCCGGTCAGGTCGCCGATCACGCCGCCGCCGAGCGCGACCGCGAAGGATTTGCGCTCCAGTCGATGCGCGGCGAACTGATCGTGGCAGCGCTCGATGTTGCGCAATGTCTTGGTCTTTTCGCCCGAGGGGAAGGTGATCACCACCGGTTCGAAGCCGGCGGCGCGCAGGGATTTCTCGGCGGCCTTGGCGAAGCGCTTGGGGATGCGATCATCCGTGACGATGGCGCAGCGCGTTCCGAGGGCAAGGTCCCGGCATTCCCCGCCCAGCCGGTCTATCAGACCGGGGCCGATGAGAATGCGATAACTGCGGTCGCCAAGGGGAACATTTACGGTGCGCATGGCGCGGAGAATAGGGGACGGCGGATGCGTGTCAAAGAATCGAATAGATCGGACGGAACGTTGTCTGAATTTGAGGGAAGGTCTACATTGACCGCTTTCCGACAGGTTGTTCGTCATGAGAAAGAGAGCATTTCAGAGAGTTGCGGCCGGCGTTGCGATCCTTGCGGCCTGCGGATTGGGCGCGGGTTGCGATTTTGGGGAGGGGCGGCCTTCGCGCAAGACGGTGAAGCAGGTCCTGATACCCAGGGCCGAGTTGGAAGCCAGCGCGGAAGCCGCCAGGAAACGTGAGCGACAGGAGGAGCTCGACGCCCTGGGCGCCAAGGAATACCTGGTGCGCGGCGTGATCCAGGAGATCAAGCGGGGCGGCGAGATTGCGATCATCGACCACGAGGAGATCCCCGGCTACATGAAGCGGATGATCATGCCCTTTCGGGCGAAGGATCCGGCGGAGTTTGCCGATCGCAAGCCGAACGATCGCGTCAGTTTCCGCCTGCTGGTGACGGAGTTGGAGAGCTGGGTGGATCGGGTGACGAAGATCGGCGTGGGGCCGGTGGACTTGAGAACGCCGCGGCGGGATTTCCGACTGGTGCGCGACGTGCATCCCTTGGAGATTGGGGATCGGGTTCCCAATTACCCGATGACCAATGAACTGGGGCGAGCGGTGGGGTTGCGCGACTTCAAGGGCAAGGCCGTGGCGTTGACCTTCATCTTTACCCGCTGTCCCATGCCTGATTTCTGCCCGCGCATGACGCGCCGGTTTGAAGAGGCCTATGACGCCCTGGCCGCCGACGCTTCGGGGCCGAAGAACTGGCATCTGCTGTCGGTTTCATTCGACGTGGATCACGACACGCCGGATGTCCTGAAGGGCTACTCCCGGGTGCACGGCTGTGATCCGGACAAATGGAGCTTTCTCACCGCCGAATTGATTGAGATGGACGCCCTCACGGAACAGTTTGGAATGACCTTTGCGCGGGAAACGCAGGGCGGCTTCATCTTCAGCCACAATCTTCGCACCGCGGTATTGGACACGAATGGCCGGGTGCGGAAGATCTTCGTCGGGTATGAATGGAAAGCTGACGCGTTGGTGGATGAGCTTCGCAAGGCGGCTGCAGTCCCGGTGCAAGCGACTGCGGACGCCGAAGCGGGGTCGCGCAAGCCGCTTTGATCTGGAACCAGGGCGGGGCATCGGGAAGCTTTCCGCCGTCTGATTCACGCAGTGGCTCGCAAACGAAAAACCGGGAAGGGGCGTCGGACCGGGGGAAGACGCGCTTCCCGAAAACGACCGGTGACGCGTTGGGGGTGGTTGTTTGCCATCCTCGCGACGGGAGCGCTTTATTTGATTTACTCAGGCATGCTCAAAAACGCATTCAAGAAGGGCTTGGAGAGCGCCGGTCCGAGAGTGGCGGGCGTGGCGACCCGGGTGGACGACGTCAAGTTGTCGCCGCTGTCGGGACGAGGCGAGGTGTTGGGCGTGTTCGTGGGGAGCCCTGAAGGGTTCCGGGCGTCGTCAGTGATTGAGATCGGGCGCGCGAGCGTTGAGGTTCGCGCCTCCACGCTGCTTTCCGACAAGGTGGTGATTCGCTCTGTCCGGATTGAGGAGATGGAAGTGACC
>JAYPGD010000027.1:0-22428 GCA_038126655.1 Verrucomicrobiales bacterium | reverse complement strand
CGTCTGCGCTGACACAGCGCACGGTACAACATGCCGTAGGGGACTGCTTTTTCAGCTCGTGAGAAGCCCGGCATCCAGTATCCCAAAAAGCCGACGCGTTCCCTTCAGAGACCCACACCCTGAAAGACGAGACGATCCCATACCTCACCACCAATTCCTCGGACCCCGATCCCTGACTACCGATCACTGATCACCCCCATGACCTTCCCCACCCAAACCAAGCGCCTCCATCTCTCCCGCCGCGCCTTCCTGCAAGGAACCGGCGCGGTTCTGGGCCTCCCGCTGCTCGACGCCATGACGCCGGCCTTCGCCGCCGGGCCCGCCACGCCGCCCAAGCGTTTCGTCGCCATGTGCGCGGGCCTGGGCTTTCACGCGCCGTTCCTGTTTCCGGCCGAGACCGGCCGAGACTACACGCTCACGCCCTATCTGGAGGCGTTGAAGAACCACCGGAACGATTTCACCGTTCTGTCCGGCCTCTCGCATCCGGAGCAGAACGGCAACAACGGCCACGCCTCGGAGATGACCTGGCTCACCTCCGCCAAACGTCCCGGACTGGCCGGTTTCCGCAACACGATCTCCATCGACCAGCTGATTGCGGAGAAGATCGGCGTGCAGACGCGCTTCCCGAATCTCGTCCTGTCCAATGGCGGCAGTTCCATGTCCTGGACCGCCGGCGGCGTGGCCATCCCCGCCCAGTCGTCGCCAGCCAAACTGTTCGCCCAACTCTTCATCGAGGGCACCGCCGCGGAGAAGGCGGCACAGGCCCGGCAACTTCAGCGCGGTCGCAGCATCCTCGACACCGTCCTCGGCGAGGCGAAAAGCCTCCACCGCGACCTCGGCCAGCGCGACCAGGAAAAACTCGACGAGTATCTCACCTCGGTGCGCTCGCTGGAAAGCCGCCTCCAACAGAGCGAAGGTTGGCAGCACAAACCCAAACCGACCGTGGAGGCCAAGCCGCCCCAGGACATCCCCGACCGCGCCGAGGTCATCGGCAAGACGAAGCTGATGCACGACCTGATCGGCCTGGCGTTGCAGACGGACTCCACCCGCACCATCACCTATGGTCTCGGCGGACTGAACGCCCCGCCCAACATCCCCGGCGTCTCCAACGACTGGCACCAGCTTTCGCACCATGGGCGCGACGAAACCAAGATCGCCGAACTGAAGCTCATCGAACTCGCCGAATTCAAGGCCTTCAACGAACTTCTGACCAAACTCAAGAACAAGCGCGAACAGAACGGCTCCCTGTTGGACAACACCATGATCCTCATGGGCTCCAACCTCGGCAACGCCAGCAGCCACAGTTGGCGCAACCTCCCGTTGATTCTCGCCGGCGGCGGCTTCAAACACGGGCAACACATCGCCCACGACGAGAAGAACAATACCCACTTCGCCAATCTCTTCGTCCAGATGGCCCGCCAGATGGGCGTCGAAATCGATCAATTCGGCAGCAGCGACAAACCGGGGATCGACGGCCTGACAAGCGTTTAACCGCCGTTTCCGCCGGGATCGGGGAGAAGAGTTCGGTTCATTTCGTCTCTCTGCCGCACTGCTTCAAGAGCCCAAGAACCCCGTCGCAGCCGACCTGAGGTGGCTCATTTGGCGGCGAATTCATGAATTTGAGCCTCCCGCCTTCGCCTTTCGGCTACAGCGCGGCCAGCGTCGCCTCGGCTGCTACAAGTTTTTGAGGCGGTCTCTGCCGCACTGCTTCAGTTCCCTCCGCTCCCCGCCGATACAGTACCGAGCCCGAGTGTCGCCGGACGACGCCCGGAGCGGCACAAATGAGCATTCGCGCCCTGATCCTGGATGACGATCCCGCCGCGCTCGCCGAAGCCGAGCGCGTGGTGGAGCAGTGGGATTTCGCGGATTCGACGACCCTGACGGGATCGCCCGAGGAGGCCCTGCGCCTCATTGAGGAACAGGACTACCGCGTTGTCCTGGCGGATCTCAGCCGATCCAAAATGACCGCCACGGCGTTTCTCGATCAGGTCCGCCGGAAACGCCCGGAGACCCTGCGTTATCTCGCGTCGCCGGAATCGACGGACCGCGACCGTTTCAAGTGCGCCATGGGCTCCCACCTGCCCATCGCCAAGCCCTGGTCCCTGGAGGCCATCGAGGCCGCCTTTCGCCGCGCCGAAGGCATGGACCGCATCCTCGGCAAGATCCGGATGCGCGAGATCGTCTCCCGGATCCGCACCCTGCCGACGCTTCCCTCGAACTACACCCGCCTGCTTGCGGAAGTCCGTTCGCCGAACGCCTCCTCCCAATCCGTCGGCGACATCATCGCCGAGGACCTGGCGATCAGCGCCAAGTTGATCCAATTGGTGAACTCCGCCTACTTCGGGCTGCAGCAACGGATCTCCGACCCCACCCAGGCGGTCACTGTGCTGGGGATGAACACCGTTCATTCACTCGCCCTCAGCATCAAGGCCTTCGCTCGCTTCGACAAGGTCAAGCCGGTCTATCACTCCATCGACAAGGTCTGGCGGCACAGCATCGAGGTCGCCGAACTGGCAAAGATCCTCGCCGCGCTCGAAGGCGGCACCCCTGACCTGGCCAGCGAAGCCTACGCCGCCGCACTGATGCACGACATCGGCAAGCTCGCCCTCGCCATCAATTTTGACCAGGACTACCGCGACGTGCTCAACCAGGCCGATGAAAACAACATCCCCCGCGACGTCGCCGAACGGGAATTCTTCGGCTGCAGCCACGCGGAACTGGGCGGCTACCTCCTCGCCACCTGGGGACTGCCCATGTCGATGGTCGAAGCGGTGGCGCTGCATCACGAGCCCGGCAAATCCGACGACGAAGCGCTCACCCCCCTGGCCGTCGTCCACATCGCCGACTGGCTCGTCCGTCAGCGCAAGGCCGAGGACGCCAACGGCAAATACAAACCCCGACTCGACAACGCCTACCTGGAACGCCTCGGCCTCGACGACCATATCAGTGAATGGCGCGGCCTCTGCCGCAAAGCCAGACTCCCCCATCCGGACCGCGTTCCCCGACCCGCCTCCAACCGACCGGCGGTCGCCCGCAAACGTTGCCGGCCAAAACCGCGCAAGAAACCGCCCATCGCCCTCTGGAGCGCGATCGCCGGAGCCGGCCTCGCCTTCATGTGGCTGCTGGCGGGGTGATGCCGCATTCGGAGCGCCGAGCATTGCTCGGCATCGCCGCTCAAAGGCAGTCAAGGCCGAGCAATGCTCAGCGCTCCAAAGTCACCCCATCTCACGGCTGCAAAGCGAAGATTCAAGGCGCCTGTCCACTCGCCCCAAGCACAGCCCCTGGCGTCGTCCTGTTCCGCGCCCAGACCAGGCGCGAGGCGGATCCGGAACTGGTCAGCCAACCGCCGCCGAGCACAAAGACATCGCCCGGCTTCCAGTTCTGCGGAGCGGCATCCAAGGCAAGCTCCCGATCGCCGACCTGCGAAGCCTCGACTTCAGCGCCACAAGGCGGGACATGATTGGACACTCGATTCCGTCGCGACGCACACTCGGCAAAAAAGTGAACTCCGACCGTCGCATGGGGATTTCATTCGCGAGAAATGGAAGCGGTCGGACGCACTGAATGGCGTGGGGCGCAACGCTGTTCGGAGGACGGCGGCCACGCTTCCCGCGCTCCCGAGGGGCAATGTTTGAAAGCGCCATCCCATACAGAATTCAAGGTTGCGTCGATGCGCCCTGTGGCAACATCCTGCGCCATGCTTCGCAAACGACAGTCATCGCTTTCATTCATCCTGGCGGCGGCCGCACTCATCGCCGCCGCCACGCTGGCATCCGCCCGGCCCAACTTCGTCCTGTTCATCGCCGACGACATCTCCTGGAACGACCTCGGCTGCTACGGCCATCCCGTGATGAAGACGCCGGAGATCGACGATCTCGCGGAGGGCGGCCTGCGCTTCAACAACGCGTACCTCACGATCAGCAGCTGCAGTCCGAGCCGTTGCAGCATCATCACCGGCCGCTATCCGCACAACACCGGCGCGCCTGAGCTGCACACCTCGTTGCCCGAAGGCCAACCGCTGTTCCCCAAATTCCTGAAGGACGCGGGCTATCACACGATCCTCTCCGGCAAGCACCACATGGGCAAGAACGCGGACCCGGCGTTCACGGTCATTTCCAAGGGCAAGGGCCCCGGCAAGGAGGCGGACTGGGTGGACCTCTTGCGCAAACGCCCCAAGGACAAGCCCTTCTTCGCCTGGTACGCCTCCACCGACGCCCATCGTAATTGGGCGATCAACGACGAAGCGCCGAAATACGATCCCGCCGACATGGTGATTCCGCCCTATTTCTATGACGGGGAGAAGACCCGCGAGGATTTGACCGGCTATTACCACGAGGTCAGCCGCTTTGACCACTTCGTCGGCGAGGTGACGCGGGAATTGAAGAAACAGGGCGAACTCGCCGACACCGTCATCATCGTGATGGCCGACAACGGCCGCCCCCTGCCCCGCTGCAAGACCCGGCTCTACGACAGCGGCATCAAGACCCCCGTCATCGTGCATTACCCCAAACTCGTGAAACCCGGCGCGACCGACTCCATCGTCAGCGCCATCGACATTTCGGCGACGGTTCTGGAACTCGCCAAGGTCGACAAGCCGGCCCGCATCCAGGGAATCAGCTTCACGCCCGTCCTGCGCGATCCGAAGGCTGCGTCGCGCAATGTCGCCTTCGCCGAGCACAACTGGCATGTCTACAAGAACCACGAACGCATGGTCCGCTTCGGCCCCTGGCTCTACATCCGGAACAACTTCCCCGATCAACAGAACCTCTGCGTCGAGGCCTACAAGGGCGGAGCCGGCGAGGATCTCTGGGCCATGCACGCCTCCGGCAACCTGGACGAACACCAGATCAAGCTCTTCGCCAACCCCTGCCCCGCCGAGGAACTCTACGACACCCGCAAGGATCCCGAGAACCTCCACAACCTCGCCGACGATCCGAAGCGGACGAAGGACCTGAAAAAGCTGCGTTCACTGCTCGCCCAATGGACCCGGCAGACCGGCGACACCATTCCGGAAAACCCCACGCCCGATCGCGACGCGCCGCCCAACAAGCCGCAGCTGGACAAAAAGAAGTGGCGCCACCGCGAATTCCCCGGAGCCGCCGCCGGCGCGCAGAAAATCAACCACCCGGGGCCAGTGATCGAGTAGCCGCGACCTTCCATTGCGCCCGTAGCCGCGACCTTCAGGTTGCGCCACGAGCGCGTCCCGCGCGAGAAGTCGGATCTCACCTCTCGTCCTGCGGACTCGGCGCGCAACCTGAAGGTTGCGACTACGGGCGAGCCAATTCAAACACCGCCAGGACCGGGCGGTGATCGGAGGCCATTTCCTCGGCGATGACCTTGGTTTCCACCAAACGGAAACTCTTCGCCGGCCGATACAGGACGTAATCAATCCGCGAACGCGGCTTGCGCGACGGCGCGGTCGGCGCCGGCGGATTGTTCATCGCGTTGGTCCACTTCTTGTGCAATTCCTTCATCGGATCCGAATCCGGCGTGGCGTTCATGTCGCCAGCGAGAATGGTCGGGACGTTGTCGCCCTTGCCCGTGAACAACTGGTTGATCTTCTTCGCCTCGGCGAGCCGGTCCTCCGCCACGTTGTGCTGGAAATGCGTGCTGATGAAGCGCAGCGGCTTGCCATCCGGTCCGCGCACGGTCACTGCGACGCAACCGCGTGGATAGGTGACCTTCTTTTCCGTCGCCTCGGTGTAAGGCAGCGGGTGGATCGCCACGTCGAGGATGGGCAACCTGGACAGGACGCCGTTGCCATACAACCCGCCCTGGTAATGCTGCGTGGGACCGTAGCGCGAGGCCATGCCGGTCAATTTGCCCAACATCCTGATCTGGTGCTCCCGCCCCGACCGCTCCACGCCGACATCAATCTCCTGCAACGCGACCAGGTCCGGCTTGTGCTTGTTGATCACCTCGGCCAGGCACGCCACGTCATACTTTCCATCCATGCCCTGCCCGAAGTGAATGTTATAGCAAAGGACGCGCAGGGCGGCCAGCCGTTCGGCGGCGGTGGTTTGACCGCCGAATGCGACTGATAGGAGGATTGCGACGAATGAGACCGCCGCCAATGAAACTGTCTTCTTCATGATCCGAGTTATCCGAGTCATTCCGCCTTCGCTCCGCTACGGCGCGACAGGCCGTGGTTCACTTGTATTCCAACCCAAGGTCATTGGTCCGGACCTCCTTCAACTTCGCGGCCAGCTTGACCTGGTATTCCTCAACGATCTTCCGGTGGCTCTTCTGCTCCGCCAAATTCGTGAACTGCTGTGGATCCTTGCGGATGTCATACAGCTCAATGCCCTTCGAGGCGTCCTCGGCGTACTGGATGTAGGCATAGTTGTCATCACGCAGCAGCAATCCCCGTCGCGAACCGCTCACGGAGAACGCCGTGTCGCGCACGGTGCGCTTCGGGTCATTCAGCATCGGCGAGATATCCCTCCCCTGCAGTCGTTCCGGAACCTCCAATCCGCACAGCTTCGCGGTCGTCGGATACAGGTCGATCAACTCCGTCAGCGAATGACACACCGCCGGCTTCTTGCCCGGCACGCTGATGATCAGCGGCACTTGCGACGATTCATCCAGCAGGCTGACCTTGGCCCAGAAGTCGTGCTCGCCCAGGTGATAGCCATGATCGCTGGTGAAGATGATGATCGTCTTGTCCGCGATGCCCGCCCCCTCCAGCGCGTCCAACACCTTGCCCACCTGCGCGTCCATATAGGCCACCGAGGCGTAATAGCCGCCGACGGCCTTCCGCTGCCGCCGCTCGTCCATCTTCATGTTGAAGCTCGTCTTGTAGTTGATGCCCGCCTTCGGAATGTCATTCCAGTCCCAGGAAATCCGGTGCGGCAGTTCATTCTTCGAATACGGCAGGAACGGTTCGTAATACTTGCGCGGCGCGACGAATGGCACATGCGGCCTCACAAAACCCACGCCCAACCAGAAGGGCTTGTCCTTGTGCTTCCCGATCAACTCCACCGCCTTGGCCGCGGTCTTGCCGTCCGAGTGGACAAGGTCGTCGCCATCCGCTTCAACCACGACAAAAGTATTGCCGCCGACCACGGGCCGCTTGCCGTCGGGATTGCTTTCCAGGGTCTCGCCGTCGCCAGGCGCCTTCCACTCGGGGCCCTTGCTGTTGTAGCGCTCGGTCCAGCAACGCGGATCGTCCGCGCCGTCGCCGCCGTCCTCGATCCCGCCGGGCACGCCCATATGGAAGATCTTGCTGACCCGCGCGGTGTGGTAGCCGTTGTTCTTGAAGTGCTCCGCCCACATCGCCCGATCGCCGATCATCGGACGCGGCGACTTGTACCCCAGCATCCCCGTCGCGTGCGGATAATAACCCGACATGAACGACGCCCGCGATGGTCCGCAGTAAGTGCCCTGGCAATAGGCCCGGGTGAAACGCGTGCCCTTGGCCGCGATGCGATCAATGTTCGGCGTGTGGCAGAACTTGTTGCCATAGCAGGAAAGCGCCGTCGAGGTCAGGTCGTCCGAAATGATGAAGAGAACATTGTAGGGCCGCTTCTCGGCGGCGTTTGCCGCCAGGGAGGCAAGGGAGAAAAGGAGGGCAAAGAACAAGCGCGCTTTGAGAGTCATCCGCGCATTTGAACGGGAATGCGCAGCGAAGGCAACTGCGGAAACGGGGAAGCAAAAGACGAACGTCAATACTCTATCCTGGTGGGGCAAACCTGCCGGTTTGCCCATTTCTCAGCCAGGGCGAGCGAAGCGACGCGCAGGCGCCCTGAAAGCAACATCCGTTGCACCGCCGCCATTCAACCAAGATACCGCTTCAATCCGCGCCAGCCAGAATAACAACCCCAGCGCCCGAAATCGCGTTCCGAAGCGAACTCAATGGCATCAAGCTCTTGGAACCCATCAGCGGATCCCACACGACAACAGACTCTCCCCGATCGTACAACATGACCGTCGCATGCCCCCGTCGGTCACAGAAAAGAACAGGTTTCCGCAATTCGCAAAACCGCTTCACATCCATCTCGACGATATCCACCCGCATGTCTGCGGCTCGCAACTTGAGCTTGATGCCCCGAAATGCATTGAATGTGGTCGTCCCGTCGCCGCGTGTTCGACAAAGCCGCGCCATTTCGCCCTCCGTCGCGTGAATTCCCCAGTATGAAAGCAATGTCACACAAGACGCCGGGACACATGTGTAGGATGTTGTCTGCTGGCAATGATGGTCTGCAGTCGCCGTTCGGGCCGAAGAATCATCAATAGGCAACACCATCCACCGCTCCGCCCAAAGCGAATACCCAAAGAAGCAAAATGCAATGCCACCAACCAAGAACCGGTTCCACTTCACCGGAAGCTGTGACGCCGCCAACCCGAAGAACACCATGCCCAACGGGTAAAGCCAATAGCTCTGGAAATACACATATCCCACGCACGGAAACAGGTCCGCCTCCAACGCCGGTTTCGCGTGTAAGAACGCCTTTGTGAGAATCAAACCAAGCGCGGCCCCAGTGCAAAGCAGCGCCTTTCTTCCTGAAGCACGCCCCGCGTAAAATCCGCCGAAGAAAACGCAGACGGAGAGAAACGCCGTCAGAATGAAAAAGACGCGCCCCATTTGACTGCCTGAAAACTCCGGGCGATCCGGACTTGCCCTTGGCTCCCGCCCTACACCCGAATCCCCGCAACCACCCGTCCCTCGCGCCCCTTCGGCCCGAGCCTTTCCTTCGAGCCCATCGCGCCCAGCATGGTGTTGTAGACATCGATGCCCTCGGCCTTGACGTCCATGATCTGGCCGGTCTTGAAGCGGCCGTTGGCACCGGTGATGCAGTGAAAGACGCCGGACAACTCGCGCTTCACATCGTTGTGCCGTCCGTCGCCGGATTCGGTGGAGATGGTGATCATGGAGTTCTCCATGATGGACCTGCCATTGGCCTCCATGGCGTTCTCGCCATTCAGCGCATGCAGGAAGTAGGCGATCTCGCGCAACTTCATGTGCGCATGCGCCCGGAGCTGGGTGTTCTTCTTCCTCTCATTGAACTTGTGCCACCATTCGTGGCTGCAACCCTTGGATCCGCCCGCGTTGTGCTGCGCGGCGTCGTCGAAGTGGAAAACCTTCCGACCGTCGTAAATGTAGTCGCCTTTGACGCGCAGACGCTCGCCCGCCGCCAGGAAGGTCAACGACCCAAAACGCACGCGATCCATCTGGACGGCAATGGCGTAAAGGTCGGCCATCAGGCGCCACTCCTCGGTCAGGTCGTCGAGCTGCATATCGATGCCCTCGCCGCCCGGATCGGCGGGACCGCCGTGCGCCAGCTTGGAGCGGGGCGGCAGATCCGGCGCTCCCTCCTGACGTTCCGCCATCTCGTAGGCGCGTTGTTCATATTCGCGAATGCGATCCAGATGATCCTTCACGCGCCCCTTGGAAGCCGAACCCAGCGGCGACCCCGGCCCGATGAAGCGCTTGTATTGATCCACCATCGAATCCAGCACACTGCGCTTCAGCCGATCCTTGCGGGCGTCCGCGCCGCCGGCCTGCGCGATCGTGCCGAACACGCGATCAAACAGATCCCGCGGCTTTTCCTGCATCGTCGCGGCCACCGTGCCATCCGGATTGTAACTGTGGACGTAGCGGCTGACGCGGCTGCGCCGAAAAAACGTGCCGCCGATCAAGGTCGACACCATCCCCGCCGGCAGCCCCTGGGGATAATGGGTCCGCCGCACCAACTGATCGATCGACGCGCCGCCGGCCTTGGCCTCGCCGTTGGGCGGCGTGGCGGTGAAGGCGCCGGACGCGCCGTCGAAGTGGGCATTGATGCCCGACTCGTCACAGCGCACCTGATCAACGTTGCGCATGATCAACAGTTTGTCCTTGAGCGGCTTGAGCGGCTCGAAGACATCGGCAAAACCCTCGGTCTGCAACGGCGCGGGAATGCCCAGACCAAAGAAGATGTTGAAGGCGCGGACAGGAGGCGCCGCGGCCTTGGCGGCGGCGGACGAAACCATCATTTCCTCCAGAAAGGGCAACCCGACCATGGCGGTCCCGAGCCCCTTCAACATGGTGCGACGACTGAGGTGTGTATTCTTCATGATATTATTACCCGTCCTTCTCCGTCCGGGTCATCTGCACAAGATTGCTGCGAACAATCGCGGCAATCAACGCGGAATACGTTCCGCCGGCCTTCTGGGATTCGCGATGAATCGAATCCAAGACCGGCGCGTCTTCGGGCCCCAGCGGACGGCCGAGCGCAAATTGGGTCAATTTCCAGGCGATTGTCTGTCGCACGCGATCGCTGGCGGCGAGAAAATCCATGAACTCCGCGGCGCCCCCATAATCCACCGGTTTCGCGGCGCCGGGAAACAGGATGTTGCCGTCCTCGCGCAACTTGTTCCCGTGCTCGTCGTTCTCGTGCCAGGAGCCGAGCCCGTCAAACTTCTCCAGGGCGAAGGCGAGCGGCTCGAACTTGGCATGACAACCGCCGCAGGATTTGTTCTGGATCCGGTCCTCGGCGATCTTGCGTTGCGAAAGGCCGGGTTTGGAGGGAACCGGGGTGACATCCAGTCCGGGCGGGGGATCCTTGACCACGCCGCGCAACACATCGTGCATGACAAACAGCCCGCGCGTGACCATCGACGCCTCGTCGCCCCCGACCGTCAATACGCTGCCCTGCGTCAACAGGCCTCCGCGACCGGGAACCTTGGACACATCATGGCGAACCAACTCCGTCCCCTCGCCCCGGGGCGCCACACCATAGTGCCGCGCCAATCGCGGCGTCAGAAATGCCGTCTGCGTGTTGAACAAGGCGGACATCGGCCGCTGCCGCGTCCAGATCACCTCCTTGAAAAACGCCAGCGTCTCGCGCCGCATGTCCTCGGCCAACGCCGGATCCCAATTGGGGAACTTCTTCGGATTCGGCCGCAGGTTGGAAAGCCGGCCTAGATTCAGCCACTCCGACGCAAATTCCAGCGACCGGTCCACCGCCCGGGGATCGGCCAGCATGCGCTTCAGCTGCGCCGCCTGATTCTCGGCGACGAACAACTCCCCGCTGTCGGCCGCCTGCATGAGCTCCCTGTCCGGCGGCGCGCCCCAGACGATGTAGCTCATCCGGTTGGCCAGCTCATGCCCGCTCACCGGCCAGACGCCGCCATCGCCCTTCTGCGTCTCCATCCTGTAAATGAAGCGCGGCGACTGCAGCATCGCCTCGATCACGTAACGCGTCGCCTCTTCGAACCCGCCGCCCGCGGCGGCGACCGTGGTGGAAATGCCGCGATAAGCGACAATCTCATGCTCCTCCAACGGCCCGCGCAACAGCCACCGTCCCATGCGCTCGATCAACGCACGGTTGTCCTTGTCGATGAGCTTGCGACTCGGATGAAACCGCTTCGCAAACTTCAGCACATCCATCCTGTCCGTGATGACGCCGGCAAGCTGCGCGTAGGACTCCACGTGCTTCAGGTCCACGTTGAGATTGTAGGCGGTGTTGCTGAAGCCGTCGGCGCGCAACTGCCTGGGCAGCGCCTTCTCCGCCTCCTTCGCGATGTCCACATCGGTCGCCGCCTTAACCGTGCGGATGTATTCGGAATTGGTCAGGCGCCGCAGCCAGTTCTGATGCGACTGGTCCGAACCATGCGCATAGGTGGCCGGGTCGACAAAATCCAGCGTCCATTTCGCGCCGGAATCGATCCATTGCTTCAGCAGCGCCTTTTCCTCGGCCGACAGCGGTTCCCGATCCTCGGGCATTTCGTCCGATTCCACGACTTGCCACAAGACGCTGTCCGCGTGCTTGGCGGGCTTGAGCAGGGCTCCATCGTCCCAGGCCAGCGCGGCGGCCTTGTGCGCGAGGTCGAGCTTGCCCTTCCGATTGCTGGCGTCATGGCATTCCAGACAATGCTTGGAGAGCAGCGGCGCAATCCTGGTGTTGAAGAAATGGGCCTCCTTGGAAATCCCGTCCTTGGCCAACTGCGGCCCGGCCTTGGCCGAAACGCCGGCCTTGAAATTCTGGACCACCTCGCGCTCCAGCAGATCCCGGCTGTAGATCGCTACCATGTGAATGGTTCCGCGCCATTGCCGGTCGTCGCTGATTTCATTTCCGATCCCGAGTCGGAACTGCCCGTGCCAGTTGTCCAGGCCGCCGCCAATGCGCCCTTCCTTGACCTTCTTTCCATCGAGGTAGATCCGCGCCCTGCCCGAACGATCCCGCGTGTAGACAACGTGCGTCAGCTTCGGTTTCAGACTGCCGCCGGGAGCGCTGAGCGAGGGAATTCCATTGCCGCTCGTCGTGACCGTGCGCAGACGGAAATCATACCGGTTGCCCTCCTGCCCCAGGGTGAAGTTCCGTTCGCTGCCGTTGCGCGAAAGGGTGACAATGCGCGCCGGCCCCTTCTGTCTCGCGTCCGCCGGCCGCACCCACGCCTCGACCGTAAGCTCGCCCGAACGCCGGACCGCCTCGATCAATCGCGTCGGCGGCTTCGTCGAACGCGCCATCGCCCCGCCGAGGATCTCCAGCGCGCCTTTCGAACGCCGCACGCCCCCGGGCTTCGTGATGCGCAGATTGATCGGCTCCCCCGCGCCGGACGTGTCCTTCACCACCGGCCCCGACGCCGATTGAAACTCGTAGAACACCTGCAACCCGCCGCCGGCGCGTTGGCCGGACTGAACGGCTAGCCCGCCATGGCACAGGATCAAACAGACGAGACAACCGAGACGAATGGACGGAAACGTGATGAATTTCATGCAGTCAAATCTTTGGACGGATCCCCCGTTGTTATCACGATGCCGCAGTGAATGACAATCAAAGGAAAAGCCCCCTGACCGCGGAGCCCCCGCAATTCCCGACCCTTCGCTTGCGGTTGGGAACCGCCATCGGCAATGTGCCCTTTGACATGAAACGAGCCTGCTGTTGGATTCTCCCCGCGTTGTTCGCGTTCACGACCCACGCGGAGCCCCCCTTCGAACTGCGCTTCGTCGACGCCGACACCGGCCGCGGCATTCCCCTGGTCGAGGCGTGGACGGTGAATGACATTCCCTACGTTTCCGACAGCCACGGGCGCATCGCCTTCGACGAACCCGGATTGCTGGGCCGGCGCGTCTTCTTCAACCTGCGAAGTCACGGCTACGAAATGCCGAAGGACGGACTCGGCATGGTCGGCGTCCGGGTAAGAACCGAGGCGGGCGGGCGCGCCGAATTCAAACTCAAGCGCGTCAATATCGCGGAGCGGCTCTACCGCATCACCGGCCAGGGCATCTACGCCGACAGCCTCAGACTCGGCCACGAGGCGCCGCTCGCGAACCCGCTCCTGAACGGGGAGGTCGTGGGCCAGGATTCGACACAGGCCGCGGTCTATCGCGGCAGGATCCGCTGGTTCTGGGGCGACACTTCGCGGGCGTCCTATCCACTGGGCCACTTCCAGACCGCCGGCGCCGTTTCACAGCTCCCCGCCGCCGGGGGGCTCGAACCCTCCGTCGGCGTGGACCTGACCTACCACACCAACAAGGAAGGCTTCTCCCGCCCCATGGCCCCGATGAAGGAAGGCGGACTCGTCTGGATAGACGGCTTGTCGACCCTGCCTGACGCTCAGGACGCCCCAACGATGTTGAGCCACTTCTCCCGCCGCAAGAGCCTCGCCGTGCAACACGAACACGGAATCCTTCGCTACGACGACGACAAGGAGGCCTTCGTTCGCGCCAAAACGCTGGACCTCAAGGACTCCTGGCGACATCCCCGCGGCCAGGCGACCTCACACAACGGGTATGTCTACTTCGCCCACCCCTTCGCAACCACCCGAGTGAAGGCGCGAGCCGAACAGGCCCTCGACCCAAACGCCTATGAAGCCCTGACGCTGACAACCAACAAGACGGGAGGACTCGTCTACGCATGGCAACGGAACGGGACCCCCATCGCCCAAAAGACCGAAGCCGCCCGGATCAAGAACAGTCCTCGCGAACAGCCCTCTCCGCTGCTGCAATTGCGGGACGCCGGGTCCGGCAAGCCCGTCCTGGCCCATGCGGGCTCCATCCGCTGGAACGCGCATCGTCAACGCTGGATCCTCATTGTCACCGAACACTACGGCTCTTCCTTCCTCGGCGAGGTGTGGTATGCGGAGGCGCCCGAGATCATCGGCCCCTGGGGCCCGGCGGTGAAAATCGCCACGCACGAGAAATACTCCTTCTACAACCCTGTCCATCACGCCTTCTTCGATCAGAAAGGAGGGCGGTTCATCTACTTCGAAGGCACCTACACCAAGATGTTCTCAGGCAACAAGGTCGCCACCCCGAGATACGACTACAACCAGATCATGTATCGGTTGGACCTGGATGATCCCCGGCTCGCGCCGACGAGAATGAATGCAGAAAACGAACGCTGAACGCACAACTCTGGACGCCACGTCTACCGTCCCTTGTCCGGCCCGAACGTCCTCACATGCTCATCCCGCGTGACAAAGCCGTCCTTGTTCCGATCCATCCGTTCGTAGAGCGCCTTGCCTCCCGGAAACTCGCTTCGCGACAGCTTGCCGTCCTTGTTCCTGTCATTGCGGGAAAGAACCTGATCAAAGGTGACGCGCCCGCGTTTGCCTTTCGATCTCCCCCGCTCCGTCGTCTTGCGCTCTTCTTCAGACACCGAGCTTTCGGTCGCCACCGCTTGGGGCTGCTCATCTGATTCCCCCTTCAGTTTCGCGTCGAAGAACTTCCGGACCATCTCTTCGATCTCTGGCGCGCCGAAGCCCGGACGGCCGTGCCCCGCGCCATGGATCGTGTGGAAACGGACATCACGCCCCGCCTTCTTCAAGGCCTCGTACAGCAGGCTGCTCTGATTCAGGGGAACAGTCCGGTCCTCGTCGCCGTGCACGATCAGGAAAGGAGGATCATCCCCGCTGACATACTCGATCGGATTCACGCGTCGGGCCTTCTCCTCATTCTCCAGGACCGCGCCCCCGAGCAACAGGGCCTCGGGCGAACTCGCCGAAGCGTGACTCTCGTAACGCGGCGTAGTCACGAAGACCTTGAAATCAGTCGGCCCGTAGTAGTCGCACACCGCCTGCACGCGACCGGATTGATCAAGGTTCCCGCCCACGTCAAATTCCTTCACATCGCCGCTCGTCCCCAACAGGGCGACCAGGTGCCCGCCGGCGGAACTGCCCCAGACGCCGATGCGTTTCGGATCGGTTCCGTACTCGCCGGCGTGGGCGCGCAACCAGCGGATGGCTGCCTTGCAATCCTCGATCTGCGCGGGAAAGACGGCGTGCCCGCTCAGCCGGTAGTTGATCGACGCCACGGCATAGCCGCGTTGGACATACCCCTTTCGCAACGGCGGACAACCGTCCTTGCTGCCGTTCTTCCAACCGCCGCCATGCACCCAGATCAGCAACGGCAGCGGACCCCGGGCGTCCTTGGGAAGAAAAAGATCCAACTTGTGCCGCTCATGCCCGGCGGGGACGTATTCGAGATTCCGATGCGCCTCGACCTCACTCCGCGCCGCCGCCGGCTGCGCCTTGGCGACCAGGCCGACGCTGAAGCACAACGCGAGCCCGAAAGCCCAATTGATTTCCATTCGCTTCATCTTCAATTCCTTGTCGGCAACCGGAAGCACGCGGCTTCCTTGTCGTTGCGCACCAAGAGATACTCGCCCGCCAA
Source organism: Verrucomicrobiales bacterium (assembly GCA_038126655.1). Lineage (GTDB taxonomy): Bacteria > Verrucomicrobiota > Verrucomicrobiia > Limisphaerales > JAYPEY01 > JAYPEY01. The sequence goes on along the minus strand of JAYPGD010000027.1, from coordinate 6,830 downwards.
CGCCGGCGGATTCCAGGTCTTGCTGGTCAGGGCGGTGAAGCGCGTCAACTCCGTCTGCTCGTCCGGATTCGGATCGAACAGGACGACGTCCCCGCTCTCCGCCATCATGAGCAGGACATCCCCGACCAAGAGAATCTGCCCATGCCCGAAGCGCTTCCCCTTCCAGGCGCGACGACCTCGCTCCAGGTTCATGCAGGCCAGCGCGCCGTCGTCGAGTCCGTAGATGTGGCCGCCCAGGCGGATCAGATTGGCGAACTTCGCCTTCATCGCCATGGACTTCCAGATCCGCTCCGCAGTGAACGCGCCGTCGTCCGTCTTCAGGATCTCCAGCAATTCCGCCCCGGTCCCATAGCCGCTGGACACCAGGACCTCCGTGTCGGAAACGGCGATGGGCATGCTCACGTGAGGATGCCCCTGTTTCCAGGGATGCTTCCAAAGAACCTCCCCGTTCGACGCATCGTGACCGGCGATGCCTTCCGCGCCAAACATGAGAATCTGCTCCACGCCGCCCAAGGTCGCCAGGACCGGCGAACTCCAGTTCGCTCCATTGCCGCCGCCCGACCACGCGCGTTCACCGGTCTTCTTGTCGTAGGCGACAAGCGACCGCATCCCGCCGCCGCCCGGATTCACGACGACAACCCCATCCAGAATCAGCGGCGAGCCCGCCACGCCCCATTCCGGAAGAATGGCCGCGTTGTCATCCAGAATATTGACCGACCACACCTTCTCGCCGGTCGCCAGCTTCAGACAATTCAGAATTCCGGTCGCGCCCTGGGAAAAAATCAAATCGTCATCGATGGTCGCCGTCGCGCGCGGACCGAGCCCGCCCAGGACCGTAAAGTATCGGGCCTCGTCCGTGTGCGACCAGATCACCCCGCCGGACAACAGGTCATAACAGACGACGGCTTCCAACTCGCCGCGCTGTTCGAGCGTGACCGCGAACCTTCCTTTCACGGCAAACCCGGACCACCCCGCGCCAACCTCGCGTCGCCAGAGCTCCTTCGGCGGTTGCGCCTGCCAATCCCTGGCCAGCCCGGGACCGGTCAGCTTGCCGTCGCGATTCGGACCGAAGAACTGCGGGAAGTCTCCGCCCCCTTCGATCGCCGCCTCCGGCGCGGCTCCCTCCGGGCCGCGCAACTCGGTTTCCGGCGCAGCCAGCTCGTCCTTCGCGAAGCGGAACCCGACGATCGGCACAAGATCGCCGGACGTGCCCTTGATCTCGAACAAGCCGTAACCCGCGCCCAGAACCGCAATCAGACCGGCAAGTCCTGCAATCCTCGGTTTCGCCGGCAAACGCGAAAATATCACCAACCAAAGCATCGCCAAGGCAACCGCCAGCAATCCCACCGCAATGCAGATCATGACCCCCTTCTGACGATCGGCCTCGCTGCCCGCAATGATCGCAACCATGGCGACGATCGCGCCGACCACGATCACAACCAACGGCCACCAGCGCGGAGACGGACGCGGCGAACCCGCTGGCTTCTCGCGGGCAGCGTTGGAGGCATTCGGTTCATCCGCGGGCAATTCGTTGCGTTCTGGTTCTTCAGGCATGGCGGTCTATCTGTGCGCGGTGCAAACGATACTGAAAGGGCGCTCCGCGGCAACCACCAAGGCTGGACCAAAACCTCCCCGTCGCCACATTGTTGTAACGCGCCCGGAGGTAATAGAGTCCGAGGTGGAGGTCGAACTGTTTACCGGTGAACAGTTCGAAATCCGGAATGACCGAATTCGCGCCTCAAACGACTAGCAGGCTGTTGCCGAATTCGATCTCCGCCTCAGGCTTCCCGCGCACGATCACATTGGCGTCCGGTTCGTAAAGGCTGAGGATCTTCTCCTCATTGGCCGCCTTCTCCTTGCGGATGATCCGGGCGTGCGCCTGCTTGATGGCCTCGGGAAGTTGCTCCAGAACGTTGTCAATGCGCTCGATCACCTGCGTCGCCTGCTTGGCGCTTCAGTCGGTCTGCTCCCACTTTGCTTCGAGCAGATCGCGATGGCGTTGACCGTGAGCCTGGATCGTTTTCATCAGCTTCTTCATCCGCCGGAACACACGCTTGCGCCCCTTCTGAATGGGTCCACGTCTCCACATTCCACATTCTGGAAAGTTCAACGAATCGGAGTGATCGGCAATGTGCGGTTCGGCAAACGCTTACGCTTGAGCGGAGAGTGCTATGAAAGTGTTTCGACCACCTTACCCCTGCGCTTGTTGTCATAGGCCAAATCAATTTCAAATCTTTCATCGTCTGAGAAAAAAAACGCCCGGTGGCCGTGTTGTTGTAGCGCGCCCGGAGGAGGTAGAGTCCGAGGTGGAGGTCGAACTGTTCGCCGGTGAAGAGTGCGAACGCGGGAAGGGCGAAGTGTCCGCTTCAAACGCTCAATCAGTGTCTTTCAAAGAACTCAGGGGAGGGTAGCCGCGAATGGCTCACGAGGCGAGGCGATTCGCCGGGACGATCGGCGTCCTTGCGAACCTTACGGATAGTGTGAGCCGCGTTATAGGGGTCACCCATTAGGGCTCGCGGTCAACAGCCAAAACTGAGGCGGAGAGGTCATCGGCCGAATGAGCCAGCCCGTTTGGCGCAGGCAGAACGGCCTAGGCAAAAGGGGCTCTCATCCTTGGCCGCAGTCATGCTCAAGCAGGGGCATGGAACGCAACCGCGCCATCGCCAAGGCCGTGTCCTACGTCTTCCTGATTCTGTGCGTCGCAGCTTTCTTCCAGCAGTTCAAGCGGAGCGTCAGACCAAGCGATTCCGCCCCGACGCCGTATTCCCTGAAGCAGCCCTCCGAGCAGGTGGACGCCGATTCCGCGACCGTCCGAACGCTCAAGTTTCTCGTCCTGTTCCTTGCAGCGGGCGTTTCGCTTGCGTTCCTGTTCGCCTGGGACTTCTGTCATGTCGTCGCCGACCGCGCCGTGGATGCGCTGTTCGGCCTGAACGGCCAACCGGAGCAGACCGCGGTCATCCTGAAGGCGGAACTGCTGCGGAAGCAGGGCTTCCCCTTCGAAGCAATCGAACTCCTGCGCGATCATTTTCACGCGCATCGGCGCGACACTCACGCCGGCGTCCTCATCGCGGAGATCTACGAACACGATCTGCGCAATCCCCTAGCCGCGGCGCTGGAGCACGAAGAAATGCTTACCTGGCGCATGAAGAAAGAACGCTGGGCCAAGCTCGCGGTCCGGGCGGCCGCGCTCCATGCCCGGGACCTGAACCGCAACGACCGGGCCAGCGAGATTCGCCGCTTGTTTGTGGCGATGTGTCCGGACACACGGGCCGCGCGATCCGCGGCCACACGGCTCGCTTACGTGGATGCAATCTCTTCCAGGGGCGACGTCTCCGCTTTCCAGAAGGGGGGCGGGAACGTGAAGTAAAAGCTCCCCACTTTCGATCGCGCCTTTTTCAGCAGGATTTCTCCGTCCGCCGCTTGCATCGGACGGGGCGTCTCTGTATTTTCCGCGCCTTGTAATTTTCAAGAAGATCAACCCGATCAAGACATGGCCTATCTGAACGACAACTATCTGAAGCTGCAGGCGGGGTATCTGTTCCCCGAGATCGCCCGCCGCGTGACGCAATTCACCGAGAACAATCCCGAAGCCGCGGAGAAGCTGATCCGCTGCGGCATCGGCGACGTGACCGAGCCCCTGCCGCAGGCCGTGCTCGACGCGCTGCACAAGGCGGTCGACGAAATGGGTTCGCGGGAAACCTTCCGCGGCTACGGCCCCGAGCAGGGCTATGGCTTCCTGCGCGAAGCGATCGCCCGAAATGATTTCCGCGACCGCGGCATTGAGATCGCCGACGATGAGATCTTTGTCTCGGACGGCGCCAAGTGCGACAGCGCCAATTTCCTCGATGTGCTCGGCCACAACAACAAGATCGCGTTGATGGACCCGGTCTACCCGGTCTATCTCGACACCAATGTCATGGTCGGCCACACCGGCCCCACCGGGGAATCCGGCCGCTACTCCGGGCTGGTCTATCTCGACTGCACGGCGGAGAACGGATTCGTTCCGGAGATCCCCTCCGAGCAGGTGGATGTCATCTACCTGTGCTATCCGAACAACCCCACCGGCACGGTCGCGACGGTCGACCAATTGACGAAGTGGGTGGAATACGCGCAGGCGAACAAGGCCATCATTCTCTACGACGCGGCCTACGAGGCCTACATCAGCGAGGACAATGTCCCGCACTCGATCTATGAGATTCCCGGGGCCAAGAGCTGCGCGGTGGAGTTTCGCAGTTTCTCGAAGAATGGCGGATTCACCGGCACGCGCTGCGCCTATACCGTCGTGCCCAAGGAGTTGAAGGCCCAGACCGCCGCCGGCGAATGGAAGGAACTGCACGCGCTGTGGAACCGTCGCATGAGCACCAAGTTCAACGGCGTGAGCTACCCGATCCAGCGCGCGGCCGAAGCGCTTTATTCCGACGAGGGCAAGGCGCAGGTCGCCGCGTTGATCGAACATTACATGGGCAACGCAAAGATCCTGCGCGAGGCCGCCACGGCCGCGGGCCTGACCGTCTTCGGCGGCGTCAACGCCCCCTACATCTGGGTGCGCTGCCCGGAGGGCGTTTCCAGCTGGGACGCCTTCGACAAGATGTTGAACGAGGCGAACGTCGTGATCACGCCCGGCAGCGGCTTCGGCAGCGCGGGCGAGGGCTACTTCCGCATCTCGGCCTTCAACAGCCGCGGGAACGCCGAAGAGGTCGCGCGTCGCATCCAGGAACTCCAGTGGTGACCGCAAGCGCAGGCCTCCGCGGATTCCGCCCGATTCTCCATTCGAAGTTTGCCGTTGAGAATTGAGCGTTTGACGTTCGCATTCTGAGAAGCGCGCCAAGTCATCGAACGTTCGCCTTGGACTACACGTCCCCCATTCTCCTTGCCGCGATCGGGCTCATCCTGCTGCGATGGGCTGCGGAAAGCTGGCTGGATCGCCTCAACGAACGCCACGTCCGGAAGCATTCGGACAAACTGCCCCGAGGACTGGCAGGCGTCATGGACAGCGGGACCTACGCCAGATCGGTGGAATACACCCTGGCAAAGAGCCGCTTCGGAACCTGGGAGAACCTCTTCGACACCGGCTTGCTGCTGATCGTCCTGTTATCCGGATTCCTGCCCTGGCTGTTTGAGCGCGGCGCGCTACTGCTCGGCGGTTCGGTCTGGGCCAACGCCGCCTATCTGGTCACCGTCATGCTGGCCATGGCGGTTGTCCGTTTGCCGCTGGACTGGACGGCGCAGTTCCGCCTGGAGGAGAAGTTCGGCTTCAACAACTCGACCCAGGCGACGTGGTGGCAGGACCGGATCAAGGGCGCGGCCCTGTTGATCGTCCTACTGCTGCCCATCTTCGCGTTGCTGCTGAAACTGATCGATTGGGCGGGAGACGCGTGGTGGATCTGGGGCTGGGGCTGCCTGATGGGCATCCAGTTCCTGATGATGATCCTGGCACCCATCGTGATCCTTCCGCTGTTCAACAAGTTCACCCCCCTGGAGGACGGGGCGCTGAAAGACCGCCTGATGGCGCTGGCCGATCGAACCGAGTTCGACGCGCAGGAAATCCAGGTGATGGACGGCAGCCGGCGGTCAGGACACTCGAACGCCTTCTTCACCGGCTTCGGCAAGGGGCGTCGCATCGTCCTGTTCGACACCCTGATCGAACAGCTGAACGAGGAGGAACTCGAGGCCGTCCTGGCCCACGAGATCGGACACTACAAGCGGAGACACATCCTCAAGATGCTGGCGTTCTCCGCCGTGTCCCTGTTGCTGGGATTCTGGATCCTTTCGCTGCTGGCGGGATACGAGCCATTCGCGGCGGCCTTCGGCTTCGAAGCTGAGAATCCGACCCCGGTCTTCCTGTTGTTCGGCCTGTTGAGCGGCGCGGTGGAATTCTGGTTCTCGCCCTTGATGAACCGCCTCTCACGAAAGCACGAATACGAAGCCGACGCCTACGCAAAACAGGTGGTCGGAGCCTCCCGCCCCTTGAGCGACGCGCTGCGCAAACTGCATGAGAAGAATCTGGGCAACCTGACGCCGCACCCGACCTACAGCGGTTTTCACTACTCGCACCCGACCCTGCTGGAGCGCGAGGCCGCCCTGGCCAAGGCCTGAGGGCCGAAAAAAGAAAAGGCGCGCCCCGCATCCGCGGAACGCGCCTCCTTCGAAATCAGTCGTCCGGGCGGATTACTCGACGACGCAGACGTCGTTTTCCTGACCGAACGGATTCGGTTCCCGCAAGGCGGCGTCCGGATTGTTGGTCCACTGACCATCAACCACGAACCGGTATTGGTAGGCGCCGATTGGAAGGTAGACCGTCTTCTTCCAAGCGCCGCTCTTGAGCTTGCGCATCGGAGCCGGATCCAGACCCCAATCCGTGAAATCACCCGCGAGTTTCACGTCGTCCGCTTCCGGCGCATGGATCGAAAAATCCACGCGCTTCTTCTTCAACTTGATGTTCTCAGTCTTTGTTTTGTTCTTCGTTTCAACCATCGCTTTGCTCTTCTTGTTTCGAGGCGCCATCCGCGGCGTCTCAGGCTCTGGGACTCATGTCCGCTCCCGGCTCAGGGCCGAAGGAGCGGAGGACGTTCGGGAAAACCAAATGTGTTTCAATAAAAAACAGGGCCATTCAGGCAAAAAAGTGTTTTCGATCCATTTGTGTCGATTTTGATCCATATCGACCGGTTTCAGACAGACTTGAGTCTCGATTCGTTCACATTCCGGTCCATTCAACCGTGTCGCCATCCATTGAGCAATCAACGCGCCAACCAGGCGCTCCCGCCCCGAAAAATGCGGAGAGTGATTCGTCATGGGCGCCCATCCAATCGCGACGGTTCTCAATTTCCCCT
>JAYPGD010000026.1:4129-23051 GCA_038126655.1 Verrucomicrobiales bacterium | reverse complement strand
GTTTACGATCCGTGATCGTGATGATTTCAGACCAATCGCCAAATGCCCGGAAAGCGACGGGGATTCGTCCGTCGTGGTTTGCTCTGGGAGTTTTTCTCCTCTCCCTTCAGGCCAACGCGGCCGGCCCGAATTTCCTCGTCCTGGTCTCTGACGACCAACGCCCGGACACCATCCACGCGCTGGGCAACAAGCACATCCACACGCCGAACCTGGATCGACTTGTCCGCGAAGGCATGACCTTCACCCGCGCCACCTGCTCCTTCCCGCTCTGCGTGCCCAGCCGCGCGGAGATCCTCACCGGCGCCACCGGCTGGAGGAACGGGGTGCCCTTCGCCGGCGGCCGCCTGCGCAAGGAGATGGTCTTCTGGGCGGACACGCTGCGCGACGCCGGCTACCACGCCTGGTATTCCGGCAAGTGGATGAACGACGGCAGCCCGAAGACCCGGGGCTACGAAGAGACCAGCGGCCTGTTCAGTTCCGGCGGAGCCGGCCCCGACGGACGCAAGCCCACCTACGGCCGCAAAGGCCGCCTGATCACCGGCTACCGCGGCTGGACCTTCAAAACCAACGACGGCAAACCCGAACTCGAGAAGGGCATCGGCCTCGTCGGCGAAACCAGCCGCCACATCGCCGACGGCGCCATCGCGCTGCTCAAACGCAAACCCGCCAAACCGTTCTTCCTGCACGTCAATTTCACCGCCCCGCACGATCCGCTCATCATCCCGCCCGGTTACGAAGGGAAATACGATCCCGCCCGGATGCCGCTGCCCGGGAATTACCTGCCCGCCCATCCCTTCGACCACGGCAACTACGCCGGACGCGATGAGAAACTCCTCCCCTGGCCCCGGACGAAGGAGGACGTGCGCGAGGAAATCGCCGCCTACTACGCCGTGCTCGACGACATGGACGCCCAGATCGGCCGCATCCTCAAGACGCTGCGCGACATCGGCCAATACGACAACACCGTGATCATCTTCACCAGCGACCACGGACTGGCGCTCGGCAGCCACGGCCTGATGGGCAAACAGAACATGTACGAACACACCATCGGCGTGCCCTTCATTGTCGCCGGCCCCGGAGTCCCGAAGAACAAGCGCACCCGCGCGCAGATCCACCTCCGCGACATGTATCCCACCACCTGCGACCTCGCCGGCATTCCCATCCCCGAGACCGTCGAGGCCAAAAGCTTCGCGCCCGTCCTGCGCGGCGAAAAGAACCAGATTTATCCCGAAATCTACGGTTGCTTCTTCGGCTACCAACACATGATCCGCACCGACCGCTGGAAACTGATCCACTACCCGAAGATCGACCGCTTCCAACTGTTCGACCTGCAGGAGGATCCCGATGAGTTGCAGGACCTGGCCAATGCCCCCGATCACCGCGCCCGCTTCGACGAACTGCACGGGAAGCTGACAGCCTGGTTTGAGGAACGGGAGACAAATCGCGCCCACTGAACAACGCGCCCCGGCGACAGGCGCCCGGGGATTGAAACTGGAATGAGGCGGGCCCGCACACGGTCAACCTCGCGACGCCCGCCTGTTGCGGGAATGCTCGTTCCTCCCTGACAAGCGACCGGCCTGCCGCTAGCCTCCCGCGATGCTCTCGCCCAAACCATGGCAGCCTTGGCCCGTGATCATCATGGCCTGTTGGATCTGGCTCGGCATCTGCGCCGGCGCCATGATCCTGCACATTGCCAATCCGCACACCAGGACGGAGGCGGAGCAGTCCGTAGGCGAGCCTACCGGGGCAACCGGCGTCCAACCGGAGGAAGCGGCGAAGGATCCCGCATGGCAGATGTTTTCGTTGGGCGTGGGAGTCCTGTGCCTGCATGGCGTCGCCCTCGCCGCCATTGCCGGACTGGTGCGGGAACACAGGACCACCTGGAGCCGGGCATTCGGTTTTGACGAACCGGACAAGAAGGAAGCCCTCCGACTCGCGGCCCTGACGGCCGCCGCCGCCGTGCCCGCCGGAATGCTCATCACCATCCTCTGCGGCCTGGCGCTGCAGTCCGCCGGAATGGAACCGGAAACCCAGAAGACCGTTCAACTCGTCCAGTCCGAGAACGCCCCGGGCAACCTGCTGGCCTTGGGCGTCGTGGCGATCCTGATCGCTCCGGTCGTCGAGGAACTGCTCTTCCGCGGCGTCTTTTACCCGACCCTCAAGCAGCAGGGGCATCCCGTCCTGGCGGTCGTGGGCGTTTCCCTGCTCTTCGCCCTCTCGCACGCCAACGCCGTGACTTTCCTTCCCCTCGCGCTGCTCTCAGCCGCCCTGATCTGGCTGTATGAGAAGACCAACAATCTCCTTGCCCCGATCGTCGCCCATGCCCTATTCAACGCCGCCAATTTCATCATGATCGTCTCGGGCGCATTCCCCTCCTGAGGAACGAAGCCGCACCGCCATGAACGAACTCGAACTCATCAGACAGATCACCGCCGACCTCCCGACCAACGACTGCGTCGTCGTCGGAGCCGGCGACGACTGCGCGGCCCTGAAAGGCGGCGGGGCCGGCGAACTGCTGCTGTTCAAGACGGACGCCATCGTCGAGGGCGTGCACTTCACCCGGGACACCCCGCCCGGGAAGATCGGCCGCAAGGCGCTCGCCCGTTGTCTCAGCGACATCGCCGCCATGGCCGGAACGCCGACCGCCGCCGTTGTCACCGCCGGCCTGCCCAAGGACTTCGACCCCGATCACGCCATCGCCATCTCCCGGGGCATGAATGAACTGGCCCGCGAACACAAAGTGGCCATCGTCGGCGGCGAGACCACGACGAATCCGGATCGCATTCTGGTCTCGGTGTCGGCGCTCGGCGTTGTGCCCGAAGATCGGATCGCTCTCCGCTCCGGCGCGCGCCCCGGCGACGCCATCTTCGTCAGCGGCGAACTGGGCAGTTCGCTGGAAGGCAGGCATCTCGATTTCGAGCCCCGATTGGAACAGGCCCGCTGGTTGGCGGACCGCTTCCGCCCCAATGCCATGATCGACGTCAGCGACGGCCTCGCCTCCGATCTGAAGCACATTCTGGAAGCCAGCGGCGTCGGCGCGGAACTGCGCTCCGCGTCGATCCCCATCAGCCGCGCCGCGAAGCAGGCCGCCGCCAAATCAGGCAATGGAAACACCCCGCTCAATCGCGCGCTCTCGGACGGCGAGGATTTCGAACTCCTGTTCACCCTCCCCAGCAAGGACGCCGTCCCATTGCTCGATGGCTGGAAAACGCAGTTCCCCGATCTCAAGCTGACCTGCATCGGCAAGACCCTGGCAGAACCCGGTCTGCGCATTCGCGACGACAAGACCGTCCGCCCGATCGATATCGATGGATACATTCATTTCAAAGAGTCTGAATGACACCCTGGCGCTGGGCGAGAAATGGGGTCGCCAGGCGGAGGCCGGCTGGGTGATCGGATTGAGCGGCGATCTCGGCGCGGGCAAGACGCAACTGGTGCGCGGCATCGCCCGCGGACTCGGCGTCACCGACCGCGTTCATTCGCCCACCTTCGCGCTGATCAACGAGTATCGGGGCGGCCGGCTGCCGATGCACCACCTCGATCTCTATCGCCTGCAATCGCACGACGACATCATCGCCGCCGGTCTGGACGAATACTTCAGCCCGCCGGGCATTGCCGTGATCGAATGGGCCGAGCGTTGGGAAGATTCGCTGCCGGAGAATTACCGCCGGGTTGAAATCGAGACCTTGAGCGAGAACGAAAGGAGAATAGCCCATGAAGACCCTTGCTCTTGAGTTCTCCTCGGCCGAACGCACGGTGGCGCTGTTGGACAAGGACCCAACCGGCGCGCCGATCTGCCTCGCCCAGACCTCGGAAACCGGTCTGACCACCGCCAATGCATTCTCGATGATCGAACAGGTTCTGGAGGACGCCGGTTGGCGCCGGGAGGACATCCGGCAGATCGCGGTAGGCCTCGGCCCCGGCTCCTACACCGGCATCCGCGCCGCCATCGCCATCGCCCAGGGCTGGTCCCTGGCCGGAGAGGTGAACCTTCAGGGCGTCAACTCCGCCGAAGCCCTGGTCGAATGCGCGCGATGCGAGGGATTGCGCGGCCCTGTCGCCATTGCCATCGATGCGCAACGCGGCGAATTTCACGCCGCGAAGTTGAGCTTGGAAGCCGCCCCAGAATTGATCGCCCCGCCCGCCCTGGAACTCGTCGATGCGGAGCAACTCGCGGACTGGGCCACAGCCGGACATCAAGTCCACGGCCCGGGCATCAAGAAGATGGTCTCGGCCGCAATGGACCTGTATCCGGACGCCCGACAGGTCGGACTTCTGGCGCTGCGGCGCGAATCCGGGGTGAAAGGGGAAGAACTGGAGCCGATCTACCTCAGGGAAACAAGCTTCGTAAAAGCCCCCGCGCCGCGAACGATTCCAGAGATCGACGATCGGCGGGATTGAAGCTGCCTCAGGGCGAAACAGGGGAAAGGAGCGCGGCCGTTCTTACAGGCGCCCGCAAAACTTCAGAAATCCGTAGACCATGCCAATCTCGCAGGCGACAAACAAAACGAACGAACCCCACATCAGGATCCGGTCAACAACTCCGCTGGATTCTTTCTTCATGATCATACGTCCATTTAGCATCGAATATGCCGTTCCTGACGCTGAACGGGCTTTTTTCCGTTTTTTCGCCTTTTGGGACAATTCGGTTACAAACAGGACAAGGATGGTTGCGTTATCGTCAGAATTCCATCCCCCAGCATCCCTGAAGGCGTCTCATTCCTGACAATTCATCGACCGGCAAGCCCCCGCACTTGAATCATTCCATCGATTGAGAATGCGGCTCATCCCACCGTCGACCGGGCTTGCCTAATCCCCTGATTCCGGTCCAATTCCCTCATGTCGCCGCATCAACATCGCTGCTGGGCCGAGGTCGATCTGGACGCCCTGCGGCAAAATCTGGCCTGGATACATCACGCCGCCGGTCCGGACACGCGCATCGTCACCGTGGCCAAGGCCGACGCCTATGGGCACGGTCTCAAGCAGATCGCCGCGCTGCTCATGCAAAGCGGGACGGATGTGTTCGGGGTCGCCAATCTCGTCGAGGCGCGCGCCATCCGATCGGTGGGTCGCGGCTGGCCGATCCTCATGCTGGGCGCCTGCCTTCCGGGGGAAATCGAGACCGCCATCCGTGACGGCGTCATGGCGACCGTATCCTCCTTCGAAGAAGCCCACGCCTTCTCCCAAGTCGCGGCCAAACTCCGCAAAAGCGCGAGGCTTCAACTGAAGATCGACACCGGAATGGGTCGCCTCGGCGCGCCGACCGCGGATATCGTCAATCTGGCGACCCGGATTTCCTCACTCGCCAACATCGAACTTGTCGGAATCTGGACCCACTTCCATTCCGTTGAGACAGATCCCGCCGCGACCGCCGCCCAACGGCTCGCCTTCGAAGGCGCGGTAAAGGCGTTGCGCGAGTCAGGCCTTGCATTCGAGTTCATCCACTCCGGCAACAGCGGCGCCCTGCTCTGGGAACCGGCGGGTTCCTGCAACGCCGTCCGCCCCGGCCTGCTCGTCTACGGCGTCCTGCCTCCCGGAAACCGCCGCCCTCCCTCGGACCTCAAATCCCACCTGCGCCCGGCCATGAGTCTCAAGTGCCGCATCAGCCACATCCGGACCCTCGACAAGGGCGCGTCCATCAGCTACGGGCACACCTTCACCGCGCCGCGCCGAATGAAGATCGCCAACCTCTCCGCCGGCTACGGCGACGGCTACCCCTGCGCCGCCTCAAACCGGGCCAAAGTCCTGATCCACGGGCGCCTTTGCCGCGTGATCGGACGGGTGACCATGGATCAGACATTGGTGGATGTCTCGCGAGCGCCGGGAATCCAGACCGGCGCCGCGGCCGTCCTCTTCGGCGAACAGGACAACCGACGCATCGGCGCTTCAGACCTCGCCGGATGGTGCGACACCATCCCTTGGGAGATCCTCACCCGCGTCACCGGACGCGTGCCGCGGATCTATCGCGGCGGTCAGGCCGCGTGAACGCATGGCTCATCCCCGGGCAGGATGTTTGAATTACGAAGCGCGCCGAACTGGCGAGAATCACGAAGGCCGTTCAAATCGAGGGACGCATGCGCTTCATCTCAGGCCAAGTTCCTTGTCGTCCGCGCATTCCCTGGTTCCTGGCAAGAGGCTCATGAATTACATCTCCGGCACAATTCCCCGCTTCCCAATTCAGCAGGCTTGGCGTCTAATTCCAGCATTCCGAACCGACGCAATCACCCACGGCATTTTGCGCCCAGTCGTCGACCAACGCCGGAAAGCAGAACGATGAATCGAATCAAGACACCCGGATCGCCCGGTTGGACAATGCTTCTCCTCGGCTGCCTTGTCGCCGCGCTCAACGCGCCCGCCCAGAACCAGACCGGTGTGATCCGCCACGACAAGGAACGCGCCTTCGAAGGATACACCCTCTTCGAGTCCATCCGTTCGACCGAGGCCCGGCTCATCGACATGAAGGGTCGCGTCGTTCATTCATGGAAAGACAACGCGCCGCCCGCGCATTCCATCTACCTCCTGGACAACGGGAACCTCCTCAAAACCTACTCCCCCCGGAACGCCTACGGCTTCGGCAGGGGCGGCGCCGGCGGCGGTTTGAAGCTTCTCGACTGGGAGGGAAACACCCTCTGGGATTTCACCTACGCCAACGAGAACGTCCGCGCCCATCACGCTGCGCAACCATTGCCCAACGGCAATTTCCTCATGCTTGCCTGGGAACGCAAAACCCGCGCCGAAGCCGTCGCCGCCGGTCGTAATCCGCAGTGGTTGCAGGGCGACGAACTCTGGCCGGACCATGTCATTGAGATCAAACCGGAGGGACGCAACGGCGGAATGATCGTCTGGGAGTGGCGCGCCTGGGACCATTTGATCCAGGACTTCGACAAGACCAAGGCCAATCACGGCGTCGTCGCCGATCATCCGGAGTTGATCGACATCAACTTCACCGAACGCGGCCAGGCCGATTGGAATCACCTCAACGCCGTCCACTACAACGCCAAACTCGACCAGATCCTCCTCTGCAGCCACAACCAGCACGAGATCTGGGTCATCGATCACAGCACGACGGCCGAGGAAGCGCGCGGACACAAGGGTGGAAAGTCCGGCAAAGGCGGCGACCTGCTCTATCGCTGGGGCAACCCGCAGGTCTACCACGCCGGCTGGCCCGATGAACAACAACTCTTCGCCCAACACGACGCCCGCTGGATCCCCGACGGGCATCCCGGCGCCGGCAACATCCTCATCTTCAACAACGGCTCCCGCCGCGGCCGCGACTGGTCCTCCGTGGATGAAATCGTCCCGCCGCTGAATGCCGATGGCAGCTACACCTTGACGGACACCGCGCCCTTCGCTCCGGCCAAACCGAAGTGGTCTTGGTCGGAACAAAACTGGTACGCCCAGAACATCTCCGGCGCCCATCGCCTCCCCAACGGCAACACCCTGATCTGCTCCGGCCCCGAGGGACGCTTCATCGAGGTCACCCAGGACAAGCAGATCGCCTGGGAATACCAGGTCCCGCAAATGGCCGGCGGATTCGGTGGGCCGGGACAAGGCCCTCCCGGCGGAGGTCAAGGCGGCTTTCGCGGTCCCAGAGGCCCGGGCGGACCAGGCGGCGGCATGCCGGTGTTTCGCGCCACGCGCATTGCGCCGGATCACCCGGCTCTCAAGGGACGCGAATTGAAGCCGGTCTCCCCGGCGAGTTCCTCAGCCCCTCGGCAACGCTGACACCCTGATCCGGATTCGCCGGGAGTCCGCCAACGGGCGCCGCCTTCGCGAGAGCGACTTCCAACCTCACGTGGCAAACTGCGTCGGGCTCGCCACGCCGTAGCGCGCGAGGGCCGGGAGGCTCATTCCGACCGCGCGCAATGCAATGCAAGGGCCGGGGTCCGAGGGTTGACTCCTTTGCCCTCCCTTACGGCATCGATTCAAAAAAACGCCCCCATCGCGGACGCAACCAACGCCCCGGCTCGAAGGAGAATACCACCGCCGTGGACCGTCCCACGATCCTGTCCCGGGCGACCGCGCCATAGAACCGCGAGTCCAGACTGTTGTCGCGATTGTCGCCCATCATGAAGTAATGCCCCTCCGGCACAACAAACGGACCGCCCGTACGCGGCGCGGGCCGACCCGGCGTGACCATCAACGGATGCAACCGATCCCCCAGCGACTCCGCGGCAAACAAATGCGCCGGTCGGTCAGTTTCCGGAATCTGCTCCACAAACCAGGAATCCAGCTCCTCGTACGCCAGAGCCTCGCCGTTCACAAACACCCGGTTGTTCAACAGTTCGATCCGGTCGCCCGGCAGGCCGATCACACGCTTCACCATCCGCGTCCCGTCGGTCGGCGCAAAGAACACAACCACATCGCCGCGCTCCGGAGCGCCCCATTCCGCGATGCGCATCCGGGTGAATGGGATCTTCAGGTTATACGCCAGCTTGTTCACGAAAACCCGGTCCCCCTCGATGATCGACGGCTTCATCGAGCCGGTCGGCACGTCGTTCCAGTCCGCAATTGATGACCGGAATGAAAAGACAACCAACGCCACCGTTCCCAATGGCCGGATCCACTCGCGCCAGAGGTGTTTCAACCGATCCTGCATTCGCTTGTTCATGCTCCTTTGGAACGCCTTGCCCAAGATTCGTTCAATTCCCGGCGATCCGCGCAGTCTGGCAGCAACCAAGCGCGTCTCGACCTCAGTGTCCTCTGCGCCCTCCGTGATTGAATGCGGGCCGCTTGCATCAGATTGACAGGCGGCACGCCAAGACTCGGATCCTGGCTTGATCTCACCGCGCCGTCTGACGAAACATGAACGCATGTTCCGAGTCTTCCGCGTTTCAGCGCTCCTGGCGTCATTGACCTTCATCGGCGCGTCCGCCGCCGCCGAATACACCCCCTCCCGCTGCGAGATCATCCCCCTGCCCGTTCATCAGGTTTCCTTTCGTATCGATGGCGTGGAGCGCCTTCGCTGGCATTTCGACGAGAAGTATCCGCGCCCCTTCTTCTATCCCTTCAATGGCCCTTCCGGCGAATCGCTCACCCGCATGGGGCATCCCGGCGCCCAGAACCACGATCATCACCGCTCAGTCTGGTTCGCCCACAACAAGGTCAACGGCGTCGACTTCTGGGCCGACCCACGGCCCAACGGGAAATTCGGCCGCATCCGACAAAAACTCTGGCTCGCCTACGCCGACGGCGACAAAGAGGCCATCATGGCGACGCTGGCGGGTTGGTTCGATCCCGACGGCGTCGAAATCATGGAACAGGAAACCGTGGCCGCGTTGATTCCACTACCGAACAATGAGCGCCTCCTCGAACTTCAACTCACCTTCCGACCGCCCAATAAGGTCGAGTCCACCGAGCTTGAGAAGACCAACTTTGGTTTCCTCGCCGTCCGCGTCGCCAAGTCGATCTCCGCCCATTTCGGCGGCGGGCGACTCCTCAACAGCGAAGGCCAGACCGGCGAACCGGAAATCTTCGGCAAGCCTGCGCGTTGGATGGACTACAGCGGCCCCATTACCACCGGAACCGGCAAGCGACGCAGGACCGTCACCGAAGGCGTCACTTTCTTCGATCATCCTGCCAATCCGCGTCACCCGACCAAATGGCACGTGCGTGAAGATGGCTGGATGGGAGCCTCCTTCTGCATGGACGAGGGCTTCACCATCACACGCGACAATCCACTCAAACTCCGCTACCTCCTCCACGCCCACAACGGCGACCACGACAAGGAGAAGGCCGGCAAGGTCTTTGAGGACTTCTCCCAACGCCCCGGATTCGAGACCTTCAAGTCCAGGCGCAAACACCGGCAATACGACGTGCGACGAATCGTGGAATAGCGTCGACGATTTCTCTCCCGGCCGCAAAGAGGCTCAAGACGCGCAAGAAAGTCAGGCAAGCCCCGGGCCGCCGCGTCACTCAATCTCGCGACGGTCGGCGCGCAAACACCCCCACGTGATTCGCGACCGGGCGTTCGCGCATGGGCACACGGGTATGATAAGGCGCGTTCAAGACATCCGGCTTCCCGTCCTTGCCTTCCACAACCAGCGTCGATGAACCGCCCCCATCCAGATTCAGCGCCCGCCAGGCTCCGAGGTGAACCATCAACGCCGCCAACTCCTTCAGTGTCGCGCCCTCGCTGTAGTTCTTCTGTCGACCATCCACGACAACCAACCACAGCGTTTGGCCCCTCTCATCCACCCCGACCGCCGTGCGCGGATGAAGCTCCACGTTGAACGCGTCGCCCTTGGCTGCCACCGCTTCGCCCTGATCCACCAGCAGATGCCGACCGGCCACGGCCCAGCGAACACCGACCGGCAACTCCCCCAGCGCGATCTCCACCCGGTTCGAACCCAGACAAAGCGTCGGCCAATCCGCGTTGTCGTCGGAATACACCTTCCCATTCGCCACCGCCCGCCCCAGCACATCCACCGCCTCTCCCGGTTCGGGATAGTAGTCGAGCGGATGATTCGAATGGAACGGTTCGAAGAAGGCGCCGTTGATCGCCAGTTGGGCATCGAACTCATCCAGAAACTCACTGGTCGTCCTCGCCGGAATCTCCCTTCCCGCCGAGGCATCGCCCGGCGTGACCACAAACCCGATCCCGCCCACGTCGAGATCCACGCGCACCTTGTGCACCGTCACTCTTCGCGGCATGTCGCTCACCGCGCGCTCGTAGTGGACCCCGTGAAACAACTCACGCGCCTCTCCGCTGCGAGCCGGACGACTGAACATCCGAAAGGCCCACCACGCCGCCAAGCCCCCGACAATCAGCGCCGCCAACGTAAGCGCAGGCATCACCCTGCGGAAGAAGATCTCCTTCCATCTCTCGAGCTTCTCTGGATGAAACAAATTCCCCATGAACCGGCTCGAATCCTAATTCATGAAGCGGCCGTCGAAAAGCGATTCAGTGCGGGGGAATGTTTGAACTGTCGTCTCGCCTTCGAACGCCTCCTCCTTGTCCAACTCGAGCGAACGGGCTGACGAACGCGGTCACGACGCAGTTCCGCCTTCAGGCGGTTCAAGCTTGGAACGCACAACGGGCGCGAAGACCGCGTAAACGCGGAACTCCGAACGGCATCGCCCCTCGCGCGCGACCTCCGGCAACCTCCGGAAGAGGCCTCAGGGCAATTCTGTCAGACCAACTCCCTGATCACCTTCCCGCCCTGGGTGACGATCGGAACCGGGCGGCCCTGGGTGTTTTCCCAATGGGTATTGGGCGGGATGCCGAGGTGATGAAAAACCGTCGCCGCGAGGTCGCCCGGCCGCACGGGACGCGAGGCGATGTCGTAGCCCTTGTAATCGGTCGCGCCGATGACCTGCCCGTGCCGCATGCCGCCGCCGGCAGTGATCATCGACATGACGCGCGCCCAGTGCCCCCGCCCGGCGGTCTTGGTCATGACCGGGCTGCGGCCAAATTCGCCCATCATCAACACCAAGGTGCTTTCGAGCAGGCCGCGTTGTTCGAGATCGGTGACGATGGCGTTCAAGGTCTGGTCCACGCGCGGAAGCAACGGGGTCAGCCCCTTCTTGATGCCGCCCCAACGAACTTCGTCTCCATGATGATCGAAGTAACCCCAGGCGCCGCTGACGAGAACAAAACTGGTCCCGGCCTCCACCAATCGACGCGCAAGCAAGGCCTTCTGCCCCATGCTGTGACGACCATAGAAATCGCGCATCGCCGGGGTTTCCTCGTCGATGTTGAAGGCCCTTTGCGCGCGCCCCGTGATGAGAGTGTTGTAGGCCTGTTGTGTATAGCGATCGCTGGCGGCGACGGCCTTGCTTTCGTTCAATGTTCGCTTCAAGCGGTCGAGATCCGCCAGCAATGAACGCCGGTCTTCAAGCCGGTTCACCGTGAGGCCTTTTGGCAATTTGAGCCGCCCCGCCAGATCGTCGCCCTGGACCGGTTCAAAGTCGCCGCCCATGTGTCCGGCTCCCCAGACATCCGCCTTCATGGACTTCGCCAAGGCGACAAAGGCCGGCATGCCGGGCGCATTGGGGCCGCGGAACTTGGCGGCGATCGAGCCCATCGAGGGAAAGCCCGCGCCGTCCTTGCCGTCGTTCGTCCGGCGCGCCAATTCATTGCACGCCTGCATGGTGATGGGCGTGTGATTGCTCGCGCTGCAATCGACGGAGCGGATCAAGGTCAGTTTGTCCATCAACTTCGCCGTCAGCGGCAGATGCTCACAGACGCGCACGCCGGGAAGCTTGGTGGGAATACTGTCGTAGGGACCGCGAATCTCGCTCGGCGCATCCGGCTTGGGATCCCACATGTCGATGTGACTCGGACCGCCCGAAAGCCAGAACAGGATGACGCTCTTCTTGTCGGTCGGGCGCCCCGCCTCCCTGGCTGCGGCCTGTTGCTGAAGCAATCCCGGAAGACTGAGTCCGGCCATTCCGGCAAGCCCCGTCTGCAGGAACCACCGACGCGAACGGTCTTGCACGCGCAGCACATCGCCGGCGGCGGGTCCGAACAAAGGGGAAACGCCGCTCTGCGCATGGGCTTCAGGATGGCACACCGGATTCACGGAATGTCATTGGGCCGTGTTCGCGGCGGATTGTCAAGCGGAGGACAGGGAGCCCCAAGGCTTACGAGTGAGTTGCAAAAGCCCCCCCATGGGCGAGTTGTAGCGTGCTCTCTGTGAGAGCAGTCGATCACAGAGAGCATGATCGTTCCGCTCCTCGGCTGACACAGCCTACGCTGCATCTGCGATTGTTGACTCATGCGCAAGCCTTGCAGGGAGCCCCCCCAAGTCCGCGTGCGCCCAGCAAACGAGAGTCAGCGGCGCAGAGAATGCCCGAAGGGGCGACGAGGATGGATTCACCTCCGTGGATTGGATCGGAACGGAATGCCAATTCACGCGCAGGCTTCCGCCGTTCCCGCGCAGTCTCAGGAGGTTGGGCGCGACACGTTCATCCCATGCGAACGAACAGATTCCCGCCGATTCTCAGCCTGCTCCTCTTCTTCATTCCGTATGCGGACATCCAAGGTGCCGCCGCAGGTTATGACCGCTCGGCCGACCAACACAGCCACACCGTGTTCATGCGCGAGGGCGGTTGGTGCTGGTTTCAGGATCCGCGAGCCATCATCCATCAAGGGAACCTTCTCCTTGGATCCGTGCAGGGCAACGGCTCCGGGCCCGCGCAGGTCGGCGTGTATTCGCTGAAACTCAACAAGCCGCTCGGAACAGTCGTGATGACCGAGAAGTTCGACCGGGACGACCACAACTCACCCGTGTTCCATGCTCGTCCGGACGGATCCATCCTCGCGGTCTACGCCCGGCACAGCCGGGACAAGATCCATCACTTCCGGATATCCGATCCGACCGATCCGTTGAAGTGGAGTCCACCGACGAACTACCGGCACGACTACCCCCGCGCCGGCAACGTCACCTACATGAATCTCTTCGCGCTGAAGGACGAGGGAATCCTCTACAACTTCTTCCGGGGCATCGAGTTCAACCCCTGTTTCATCGTCTCGACCGATCACGGCCGGACCTGGGAACAGCCAACCCACTTCATCAAGAGCGAATTGAACGGCCGCCATCGGCCTTACACCCGCTATGCCGGAAACGGCGTCGACACCGTCCACGTCAGCTTCACCGACGGACACCCGGATCAATTCGGCAACAGCCTCTACTACGCCGCATTTCGCAAGGGGGAGTTTCACCGCGCGGACGGAAAGGTGATCAAGGATCTGAAGAAAGACGGCCCGCTCCGCCCTTCCGAATCCGAGCTCATCTTCAAGGGCAGCGGCGTCTGGGCGCCCAAGGGACGCGCCAGCGCGGAGCGTTCAGCGTGGACCAGCTCCATCGCCCTGGATGACAAGGGCCATCCCCACATCGCCTACTCGCTGCACCTGACCAATCTGGACCACCGCTACCGGATCGCTTCCTGGAACGGAAAGAAATGGATCGACCGCGAGGTCGCCTTTGCCGGGCATTGCCTCTACGACACCCAGACCAGCTACACCGGATTGATCACGCTGGATCCCGATGATCCCGCCGTCGTCGTCATTTCAACCAACGTCGATCCGGCGACCGGAGCGGACAACGGCGGGAACCACGAGATCCACCGCGCGCGAATCGGTCCCGGGGATGATGTGAAATCCATTCGTTGGGAGCCCCTGACAAGAGACTCGCCGGTCCGGAATCTTCGCCCGGTGATCGTGCGGGATGGCAGGACCCGGGTCATCGCCTGGCTCCGCGGCGAATTCATCGGCTACACCAACTACCAACTGGATGTGGTGGGCTTGGTGGAGACGGCGAAGTGACCCATCCCCGGAATCACTTCTTCACTTCGTTTCAAGCAACTTGTCCTCCAACGCCTTTCTGAATTCCTGCAACCGATCCTTCATCTCGGGCCGGCCGGCGAGGTTGCGCTTCTCACTGGGATCGTTGAGCAGGTTGTAAAGCTCCTCGCCATCCGGCCACCTGCCGTAACGCCAACGTTGATCGCGCAAGGCGTAGCCCATCGTCTGCCCGCGCGTGACGACGGTGTAGGCATGCTTCTTCCCGCCTGGCGATTCCGGATGTTCGAGCAACGGCCGCAACGACATGCCCTGCAGATGCGCCGGCGGCTTGAGACCGGCGAGTTCGGCCAAGGTGGGATAGATGTCAACCAACTCGACCATCGCTTCCGATCTTGAGCCGCCCTTCGTCAGGCCGGGAACGCGAACGATGAAGGGAACCTTCGCCCCGATGTCGAACAATGTGACCTTGCCCCAGAGAAAATGATCGCCGAGGTGATAGCCGTGATCCGAGGTAAAGACGATGATGGTGTCGTCCCAATGCCCGCTCTGCTTCAACGCGTCGAGGACGATGGCGATCTGGGCGTCGATGAATGAAACGCAGGCGTGGTAGGCCTGCATGTATTCGCGGCGCAGCGCGTCGTTCTCCTTCCCCAGTTCAAAGCCAAAGGCCTCATAGCGTTTCGACATCGCGCTCTTGGGCAGGCTGTCCCACAGGTTCGAGCGATCGGGCGTGTAGACGATCTTGTCCGTCGGATAGAGATCGAAATACTTGTCGGGCGCGAGGAAGGGCACGTGGGGCTTCTGAATCCCACAGGCGATAAAGAAGGGCTTGTCGCCGTGCGCCTTGTCACGCAACCACGTCGAGACCTGCCGGGCGTTCTTGCCGTCCTTGTGCTGCTTGTCGGTCAGGCCGCTGCGGCCGTATCCAGGCGGCGTCTGGGCGTCGAGTCTGCTCTTGGCCTTCTTTTCCGCCTGCTTCCAAAGCCGGCGGTTCTTTCTTTCCTCAATGGAGCCGTGCTCGGCTTCAAACTTCTCGCGGGCTTCGCGCACGACCGGCAACTCGTCGTTGTTGAAGCGGATGAACTCATTCCAGGCAACCTCGCCCAGTTCGTGGCGCGGCGAATGGAAGACCTTGCCCACGCTGGCAGTCCACCAGCCGTTCTGCTTGAAGAACTGCGGCAGGGTCACCGTGCCCGGGCGCTCTTTGCGGATGTCCGCCGTGTTGTTCAGCACGCCGGTCGATTGCGGATACAACCCGCTCATGAACGAGGCGCGCGACGGGCCGCAGACCGGGTATTGGCAGAATGCGCGATTGAAGGTCACGCCCTCGCCGGCAAGCCCGGCCAGGGTCGGCGTATGAATGGGATCGTATCCTGAAGGCGAGACATGGGTGTTCAGGTCGTCGCAGACGATGAAAAGGATATTCTTCTTCTGCTCGGACTTTTGGGGAGCCGAAGCGTCCTGTCCGGTGTCCTTGTCGGACCTGCGCGGTTTGCCCTTGGCATTCGCGCCCTTCTCCCAGCGGAAGGTGTCGCCTTCGATGAGCAGATCCTGCTGCCAAGCCATTGAGGGCACGGGTTCCGCAAATTCCTTTGGCGCAAACTCCCGCAGCCTCGCCTTGAGTGAATCGTATTTTTTCAGGGAAGCGAGATTGCGCCATTCATGGGGATCCCTGTTCAGGTCATAAAGCTCCTCGCCGTCGTCGCCGTAGCGGATGTAACGCCAATCGCGGTTGATGACCGCGTATTCCCGGGGATTCACGTAGGGGAGAAACGCATTGCGGTCTTGGGCCTTCGCCGGATTGGCCAAGGCGGCGGCGAGGGACCGGCCTTCCAGGCGTTGCCGAGGCTTGGGCAGACCGCACATTTCGACGAAGGTGGGATACATGTCGATGAGGCTCGCAGTCACGTCGGTCCTTTCGCCTCTTGCGACGCCCGGGCCGGCCCAGATGAACGGAACATTTGACGTGCGCTCCCAGAGGGTGTGCTTGCCCCAGTTCCATTTCTCGCCGTGGTGGTAGCCGTGGTCGCTCCAGAACACCACGATGGTGTTGTCCGCGTAAGGACCTGCTTCCAAGGCGTCGAGCACGCGGCCCATCATCGCGTCGGCGTAGCTGATGCAGGCAAGGTAGCCGTGGATCGCGTCGTCGATGGCGCCGAGGCTTTCCAGACGCTTGTGAATTCGGGAGCGCACGATCTTCTGCCTCCTGATCTTGGGCGGGAGGTCGTCAAGATCGTCGGACTTGATGGGCGGCAGTTGGATCTTCTCCGGATCGTAGAGATCAAAGTATTTCTGCGGGCAGTAATTCGGGAAGTGCGGCGCGTAGACGCCGACGCCTAGAAAGAAGGGCTTGTCGTGCTTCTTCTGCAACTGCTCGACGGCCCAGTTGACGCGGATGGTGTCGGCCATCGCCTCTTCCTTCTCGTCCGGAATCGGCCCCCATTCCAAAAAGCCGCCGCCCTGGATCTCTCGTCCCTTGTTGTAGGCGCTCGCGGGCAGGACCTCCGGCAAGGGCGTCTCTTCGCTCCAGGAATCCAGGGGCCAACCGCTCGTCCGCTGCGATGGATTGCGCAGGAAGAACTCTGTCCAACCCCGCTGGTCGACACGACCGGTCGCGTGGTGAAACAGCTTGCCCGCGCCGAGCGTGGTGTAGCCCGCCTTGGCAAAGCTCATCTGCAGGGCCTCGATCCCGGGCCGGTTCACCCAGTAGGTCGCGCTCCGGTAGTTCCCGGTCGTGGAGGCAAACTGCCCCGTGAAGATCGCCGCCCGCGACGGCGCGCAATAAACGCCGGCGGTGTGGGCGTTCACGAAGTTCACACCGCGCGCGGCGAGGCGGTCCAGATTCGGCGTGATCGCCCGCGGCGTTGTGCCATGCGAACCGATCCAGTCGTTCATGTCGTCCACCGCCAGGAAGAGGACATTAGGGCGGTCGGTCGCGCCCACGGAAATCCGGGCCGTCAGGACAATCAAGACGCCAAGCGTGAGACGGAAGAACAACTTCATTTCTTTCGGATGCTGATGAAGGCGGGCAGATGATTCTCGCATGCCATGCCGCGATCGATCTGGCGCTGACAGTATTCCATTTGTCAACCAGCCCGGGTCTTTGACACATTACGAACCCCTGCCATGTTTCGACGCTGCGCCATCCTGTTCGCTCTTGCAACCGCCACTGCAACGGCCACGGCGGATGATTGGCCCCATTGGCGCGGACCTGATCGCAACGGAGTCTCCAGGGAACAACTGCCGGAGACATTGGGGAATCCACTGCCCGTGCTGTGGAAAGCCGACGTTGGAATCGGTTTCACGGCCTTTTCCGTGGTCGGCAACCGGACTCTGACCATGGGGCATGCGGACGGCCGGGATACGGTGTGGTGTCTCGATGTCGGAACGGGAAAGACGCTCTGGAAACACTCCTACGATTGCGAACTGCATCCCCGCTTCTACGAGGGAGGCCCCGGCGGAACGCCCACCATTCATGAGGGTTCGGTGTTCACACTGAGCAAACGCGGGCATGCGTTTCGATTCGATCTGGAAACCGGGGAGGTGATCTGGTCGCGCGATCTCGTTGCCGATCACGAGTTGGAGTTGCCGGAGTGGAATTTCGCGTGTTCGCCGTTCATCGACGAGGAGCGGGTCCTTCTCAACGCGGGAGGAGGAGGCATGGCGCTTTCCCTCGCCACCGGCGAGACGGTGTGGCTGTCCGATTCGAAACCATCCGGTTACGCGACGCCCGTCGCTTTCGAGTCGCCCGGGACGACCCACCTCCTGCACACCCATCGGGCGCTGATCGGGTTGCATTCGCGTTCCGGCAGGGAGGCCTGGCGGTTTGACGGGCTGTCCGGCCTCAACGCCGCCGATCCGGTCATCGATGGCCGGCGCTTCTTCCTTTCAACCAACGCCGGAACCGTCTGCCTCGAGCCGGGCAATGATGGGATGCCTGTCGAGATCTGGAGGCAGCGGAATCTGAGGTGGTATTTCAACGCCGGCGTCTTGATCGACGGCCATCTCTACAGCATCAGCGGCACAACCCACCGTCCAACCCAACTGGTCTGCTCTGACGCAAAGACAGGAGAGACCGTTTGGTCGGAAGAGGGATTCCGCACCGGCGGCCTCATCGCGGCTTCCGGCAGGGTCATCCTCCTTGACCAGGGGATGCTGACCATCTTCCCGGCCCGCCCAGATGGCTTCAAGCCGATCCTCAAGCAACAGGTCCTCGGGGGCAAATGCTGGACCGCGCCCGTCCTTGCAAACAGCCGCATCCTCTGCCGCAACGCCGAGGGGAATGTCGTCGCCTTGAAGGCGGGCAGATGAAAGGAGCCCCGTGTGGCTTGACGCCTGCCCCGCCTTTGGTCACCGCACCGGAGCCTGGAGTTTCTTGAGCCGCTCCGGATCCATCTTGTGGAATTCGCCAAAGGGCCGATCTTCGAAATCGCGTAGGGCGCGCGTCAGGTTCGCCTTCATTCGTTTCAACGCCGCCGGTTGATCAGACTGCACATTCTTCAACTCTTCCGGATCCGAGCCCAGGTTGTAGAGTTGGTCGCGCTCAAAATAATGGGGGTTCCGGGCCGCGGCATAATGTCCCAGATGGCTGTTGCGGGTCAGATAGGGAACCTTCAGCTTCTCGCCCTTGAAGCCGTTGAATGTGGCGTTCCGGTCGATTTTCCGTTGGATCTC
>JAYPGD010000026.1:1836-4119 GCA_038126655.1 Verrucomicrobiales bacterium | reverse complement strand
CCTCCGGATAACGCACGGCAATGTACTTCCACTCCTTGGTCTTGACCGCCCGGGAATGGCCAAGCTCGGCGAACAAGACGTCACGAATGGGCCGCGTGTCGCCAAAGAGGACGCGCTTGAAGCTGAGGCCGTCCATGCGGTAGTCGGCGGGCGGCTGAATGCCGCAGACATCCATCAGTGTCGGCGCCAGATCGATGTTGGCGACCAACCCGTCGTATCTTGAGCCCGGCTCGATGACGCCCTTCCACTGAAGGAGCATCGGAACGCGCATGCCATGGTCATAGAGCGTCGCCTTGCCATGCCTCCAGGAACCGTGGTCGGGAACAAAGACGAATAGCGTATCCTTCTCAAGACCGAGAGACTTGAGCTTGTCCAACAGCGCGCCGACGCCATCGTCGAGCCAAAGGGCATACGCGTCGCGATCCTTGAAGCCGGCCTTGCGATTGCGGCGCAGGACATCCTCGCGGCCAGGCAATACATCGAACCCTTCCTCCACAAACCCCTCGCCGGTCATACGCGGGTCGGCTGAGAGGGAGAACCGGTTGACCCAGGGCGCCGGGCCGTGATGAAGCGTGGTGGAAAAGTAGAGGAAGAACGGGTTCTTGCGATTGTCCTCCAGGAACTTGAACGCCTTGGCGACCGTCCAGTCGAGATTGTGGACGTTCAAGGCGTCGCAGCCAAGTTCCTTGAGATTGGCCGCGTAGACGCCATCCGCGTAGTCAAAACCGTGCTTCTTGATCTCCTCACACCACTTCCGGTGATTGCGACGCATCCTGGCATTGACCTCGGGATCGCGCGGGTCGGCGGATTGCGGATAGCTTTCCAACGCCGCCTCGCGATTCCTGCCGTTGCCGACATGCAGCCAGTCGTGTCGCACGACATGGGACTTGCCGACAAAGCCCGTCGTGTAGCCGTTCTGTTGCAGGACCTTGGCGATGTTCCATCGATTCGGTTCCAGTTCCCCGATGTTCTCCACCTGTGTCTGATCGCCGGGCGGGTGCTCCCTGAGAAACCGTTCCCCTTCGCACCTTCCGGCGAAACGGCCGGTCAGGAAACTGTAGCGCGAAGGCGAGCAGACAGTGGATGTGACGTTGCAATCAGTGAGAAACAGACCGTCTTTCGCCAGCTGATTCAGGCGCGGCGTGTGGACCTTGCCGCCCATGAATCCGAGCGAGTCCCAGCTTTGATCGTCGGTGATGAAGAAAACGATATTGGGTCTGGTCGCAGCGGCGGCGACCATCTGAGCCGCGACGACGCAAAGAACGCAAAGCAACAGCTTACAGGAGATTCTCATCTTGATTTCCGGATTCAGACTCAACACAGGCTTCCACCTTGCTCCAATCGATGAAATCCACCAACCACCGGAACTGCCGCAGGGAAATGATCATGAGCAGCAAATAGCCCATTCCTATCGCAGACGCCGTCTGGGGAATCAGTTTCAAGGGCGAGGTCATGTTCAATACAAGACTGTGGCCCAAAAACAGGATCACAAGGATTCCGGTGTAGCTGGCCGACAACCGGCGTCGTTGGCCTTCCTCACGTTGACGAAGCAGGGCCTGGGCAAACTTCTTCTTCATGATGCGCCCCATCCAACCTACTTGAGCTCCTTGATCCGGATGTCTTTGAATTCGCACCACATCGGCGCGCCGGCATGCAACTGCAGCGCCAGGACGCCGTCGAGCAGGGCGCGCTCCGGATGATTGTCCGTGCAGTCGAGAATGAGGCGACCGTTCATGTAGTGCCGGATGCGATGCCCTTTGGCGATGATCGCGACATCATTCCAGTCATCCACCTTGAAGAGCTTCGCAAAGCCCTCAGCGTCGATCACGGAGCCTTTGATCGTCTTCTGCCCGTCCTTGCCCCAGACAGTCTTCTCTCCGACAAGGCTCATCCGCCCGCGTTTGCCGCCCTCATCGTAGATGAACCCGGCCACGCTCGGCAGCTTGTTCGAATTCCGGATCTCGTGCTGGTAGCCGCGGACGATCCACTTGTTACGGGGTTTGCCCTCGGTGATGTGTTTGGAACGGTACTGGATTCCGGAGTTGTTCACGCTGGAGACGCGGAAGGAGAGACGCAGGTCAAAATCCTTGGTCCGCCCGCCCTGCCAGATCAGGAAGGTGTTGCCATTGGCCCGGACTTCCTTGGTCGTTTCGCCGCGAATGGCGCCGTCCTTGACGGACCAGAGCTTGGGATCGCCGTCCCAACCGGTCAGATCCTTGCCGTTGAAAATGCTGCGCAGGCCTTTTTCGGCGGGCGCCTGCCTGGGCGTGTCCGCGGCTTGGG
>JAYPGD010000026.1:0-1826 GCA_038126655.1 Verrucomicrobiales bacterium | reverse complement strand
GCTTGGGCGGCGAATGCGATGGAGAGCGTTGCGAGGATGGAGAGGGTCTTGAATCGGCGCATGGTCTGAATTGGGGTTTACATTGAAGGGTCGAAAACTGGACGTCCGCGAACTCTGTCGCGTTCGATCATTTTCCGGAAGTCTTGTTTTTTGGCGATGTCGCGTCCCCGGTCAGTTCTTCCGCCCCCTTTTCAACGGCCGCAATGACGGAGGCATCTCCGCAGGGGAAGGAACCGCCGCCCGCAACTTTGCGATCGATCTCGCATACTTCGGATTTCCGACCTCATTCTTCCATTCACGCGGATCCTCGGTCGTGTCGTAGAACTCCTCCTGCCCGACGTTGTACCGAATGTAGCGTCCGATCTCATTGCGGATCGTGATGTAGCCTCCATCGGGAGCGCCCTTGTCCGACAATCCCGTGAGCGCCGTGCTGCCCCATTCCGCCCTGGGATTCCGCAGCAAGGGCGTCAGCGAACGTCCATCCAGGTCATCCGGTCGCTCCAGGCCGCAGAGTTCCACCAGGGTCGGGTAGATGTCCTGCAGGGACACGAAGCGTTCACTCACGCGTCCGGGACGGGTCACGCCGGGAGCCCGGACCATCAACAGGCAATGGGTGGCCTCCTCCCAGAGCGTCGCCTTCTGCCAGTGATGTTTCTCGCCGAGGTGAAATCCGTGATCCGTCAGGAAGACCACGATGGTGTTGTCCTTGTAGGGACCATCGGCCAGGGCATCCAGCACGCGCCCCATCTGGGCGTCCACATACGCCGTCGTCGCGAGATAGGCCTGAATGGCCTCCCTGTGCAGCCCAGCCTTGAACACGGCGTCCACGAACCGCCGCTTGCCGTCGGTCACCGCGCGCCCGAGCGGCGGCACGTCGTCGAGATCGCTCTCCAGAATCTCCGGCGGGGTGATTTCTTCCAGCGGAAACAGGTCGAAATACTTTTGCGGCACATACCAGGGCATGTGCGGATTGAAGGTTCCGAAGGCGAGGAAGAAGGGCTTGTCGTGTTTCCTTCGCAGTTGGGCAATGGCCGCGTCCGCGTTGAGGGTGTCGTTCATTTCCGATTCCCTGAGATGAATCGGCCCCCAGTTCTGCTCCCCCCTGCCCACGGATGTCAAAGGCGCCCCCGGAGGCGCGGGGTCGCGCTTGTGGCCGACCTTCACATCCCAATGCTCCTTCTGATCCCAGCCATGCGTGATCTTGCCATACCCGGCCGTGAAATAGCCCGCCCGTTTGAAGGATCCCGCCAGCGATAAGGCCCGGTTGAGCGGCTTGCTGTCAGCCACCTGCAGGGCGTTGTGATAATGCCCGGATTTCCAAGGGCTCACGCCGGAGAAAAAGGCCGTGCGCGATGGCGAGCAAACCGGCGCCGCGGCATACGCGCGCCGGAAATTGACGCCGCTGGCGGCCAGCCGTCTCAGATTCGGCGCCGCGACCTTGCCGGCATAGCGATTCGGATCTCCGAGCAGCCAGCTGTTCAGATCGTCCGCCACGAGGAAGAGGACGTTTCTGGCGGCGGCCGGCGCGGAGTGCGCGCAATCTGCGGCAAGAAGCGACGCGACCGCGAACAACTGGATTACGACCGAGCGGTTTGGCATGAAATCGGTGGGAATGTGTCTACCTCGAATCAGACGCCGTTGAAACATCGGAGTGTTCACAGCTCCCGCTTTGCGACGACGGCCACGCAGGGCGTGATTGAACCAGGGATGCGAGGCAATGGCTGCAGGGCTCCGAAGCCTTCGGCGGGGCGCGGAATCCCAACTGCAATCACGCCCAGCCACGCAACCCGATCAGGTTTTGACTCGTCTTTGGCGCGCGCCGAGGT
>JAYPGD010000025.1:0-23140 GCA_038126655.1 Verrucomicrobiales bacterium | reverse complement strand
ACCGTGAGCCGCTGGAAGCCGCGGTGCGGGCCGCCATGACCTTGTCAATGCGTTCGCCGATGATGGCCCACTCATCGTCGTTCTGGACTTCAAGACGCTCGCGCATCATGTCCTTCATGCGATTCATGAAATCTTCGCGGTTGAAGCCGCCGCCGCGTTGCGGTTGCGCCATGGCCGAGGTTGCCGTCAACAGCGCGCCGACCGCGACCGTGACGCCGATCATTTTTCTCAGGGAGTTCTTCATCTGGATTTCAGTTTGTTACAGGTGTTGCGATTGGTTTCAAAGCCAGCCGATGCGACTGAGATGCCGCTGCGCTCGAACATCCATTCAGGCGTCGCACCGCATCAGTTAACCAGAACGCGGTGGGTTCGGGGAAGGTTTCAACAAAATCGATGTTTTTTGCCAGGGAATCAGCCGCCAATTGTGCCGGAAATGTAACGGGTCGAAGGCATGCCCCCGCGCCGTGGCCGCGACACAACATACAGTGTATCCGCCTCACCAGACCTCAACCGGTCCCTTCGGAACGGGGATGGCGCCCTTGCGCACATGTTCCGGCAGCTCTTCGTCCATGAACGAGGCCGTCATCGGCCCCGGGCGGTAATTCGGCCTCAATTCGCCGTCCTCGTCGAGGAACTGCTCACGCCATTCCAGGTAGTCGCCGAGAACGGCCTCAAAATCCGCGCGCGATGAAATCCGCACGACGCGCTTGTTGAAAGGTTTGGCGGGGCCGAATCGCTTGGCGTACCAGGGCGCGATCTTGCGGAACATCAGGCAACCGCGGTTTTCCCCGAAAACCTCGATCATCAGGTCAAAGTGGCGTCGCAGGACCCGGATCCGTTCATCGAATGAGGGCTCCGCCCCCGCTTCGCCGTCCTCCAGAAAGGCGCGGGTCATCCGGAAAATCCAGGGATTGTAGAAAGCCCCCCGCCCGATGCTGACTCCGGCGCAGCCGGTGCGCTCGATCATGTATTTGGCGGCCTCCGGGGTCGTGATATCGCCGTTGCCGATAACCGGGATCGAATTCACCGCCTCGACCACGGACCTGATGCCGTCCAGATTCACCGTTCCTTCGAAGCCATGCGCGCGGGTGCGACCATGCACGAAGATCGCCGCGACGCCGACATCCTCCAACACCTTGGCCAGATCGGGCGCGGTCAGGTTTCTGTCGTCCCAGCCGAGCCGCATCTTGGCGGTGATGGGAATCTTGACGGCCTCGACCATGCCGCGGACGAGCTTCGCGGTCTCCGGCAACTCCGTCATCATGGCCGAACCGCCGCCGACCTTGCAGACCTTGGGAACCGGACAGCCCATGTTGATGTCGACCGAGGAAATCCCCTGCTGCTCCAGCCATACCGCCGCGTCCCGCATCTCTTCAGGCACGCCCCCAAACAACTGCACGGCCAGCGGCCGATCCTCCGGACAGGTCTCAATGAGCTTGTAAGCCTTGGGATTCTTCTCCAGCAGTGAGCGCGCGTTGACCAGGTCCGTGGTCGCGAGGTCGAGTCCGCCGATCTCCCGGATGGCGAGCCGGAACGGCAGGTTCGTGTATCCCGCCAAGGGCGACAGGAACAGGTTCGAATTCAGTTGGAGCGGACCCAATTGCATGAAACAGGCCCGATTGTCGCACATCAAGCCGTGGGAATTCAATCCAACGGACACGCCCCGAAATGGGACAGGAGGAAGGATTCAGGATCGCAGCCCAATGAATCGGCGGCCGAATCAGAATAAACGTTGCCTCATTTCAGGAATTTGAGTATTCGGGGCGGCCAACGGATCAGACTTGATTTGACCGTTCCCTTACAAGGCGCGCACGGCGCGAGGGGCTGCGTTTAACAGGAAAACCGAATCATGCCTTATTCAGCGGAAATCAGTCGCTCCAATCCCAGCTGCTTTATCTTCCTGATCGACCAGTCTGGCTCCATGGTCGAGCCGATTTCGGGCGGCGATGGCAAGCGCAAATGCGATGTCGTGTCCGACTCCATCAACCGCCTGCTGCACAATCTCATCATCAAGTGCGCGCGAGGCGAGGGCATCCGGGACTTCTATGAGCTGGCGGTCATCGGCTATGGCGCCCAGGTGGCGCCGGGATTCAGCGGTCCGCTGGCCGGACGCGACATCGTCCCGCTGAGCGAGGTCGCCAACAACCCGGCGCGGGTCGAGGAACGCATCAAGGAACTCGACGATGGCGCCGGCGGCGTCATCCAGCAGAAAACCAAGTTTCCCGTCTGGTTTGAGCCGGTCGCCAAGGGCACCACGCCGATGGGCGGCGCCTTGGACCTGGCGCACCACCTCCTTTCCGGCTGGTGCCAGCAACGGAATTACTCCTACCCGCCCATCGTCATCAACATCTCCGACGGCGAAGCCACCGACTTCGGGCCCGAGCCGCAGGCCGAGGCCCTGACCTCGCTGCACACCTCGGACGGCAACGTCCTCCTTCTGAACATCCATATTTCGGGCGAGAACCTCACGCCGATCGTCTTTCCGGACAACGACGAGGATCTGCCGGACGAATTCGCGAGAACGCTCTTTCAAGTCTCCAGCGTGCTGCCCCCGGGCATGCGTGAACTGGCCAAGAATGAGCAACTCGACCTCAATGAGGCAGCCCGCGGATTTGCGTTCAACGCGGACATGATCGAGCTGATTCGATTCCTCGATATCGGCACGCGTTCCAGCACGATGCGTTAAAATCCTATCCCGCCGTGGAGGCCACCGTTCAAGTCTTTTGGACGCCCAAAAAGGGCAATACCCCGGACGAATACGAGGACGCCTACGGCTGCGCTGTCGAAGAAGGCCGCTACGCCATCGCCGACGGCGCCACCGAGTCCTCGTTCGCCGAAATCTGGTCCACCATCCTCACCCAGAAGTTCGTCGCCACGCCGCCGGTCGGGAGTCCGCCCGAATCCCAGACCCTGCAGGAATGGGTCGCCCCCATGCAGAAGGAATGGCACGCCAACATCATGTGGGACCGTCTTCCTTGGTTCGCGGAGGAAAAGGCGCGCAAGGGAGCCTTCGCAACCTTCCTGGGCATGGAGTTCATGGAGGATGAAGAGGAGGACGACGGCGTCATGGACAAACTCCTGTTCATGTTCAAGAAGCAGAAGACCTCCGGACCGCGCTGGAAGGCGCTCACCATCGGGGACAGCAATCTCTACCAGATCCGGGACGACCAACTCATCACCTCCTGGCCGCTGACCAAGGGCATCCAGTTCACGCATCGACCCACCCTCATTTCCAGCAACCCCAAATGCAACGACGGCATCTGGGACCACTTCCAATATCACGTCGGCGAGTACGAAGAGGGCGACACCTTCATCCTGGCCACCGACGCCATCGCCAAGTGGTTCCTTGACCGGGTGGAACTGGGCGAAAAGCCTTGGCACACCCTCGCCCAACTCAAGTCGGAACAGGACTTCGAGACGCTCTGTTCCGAGCTCCGGTCCGGCCTCAAGATGCAGAACGACGACACCACCATCATTTCCATCTCCTGGGAGGAATCTCCCGACGACGAATAGCCCGCCTCCGCCTCCATTTTCCCCAAGCAACATGAACTGGCCCACACACACCGACTACCAGGACGCCATCCAGAATCCGCATATCTGCTTCGAGGACGCTTCCTTGAAGAGCGGCGAGGTCGGATGCGACATGCTCGGCCTGCCCAAGGTGACTTCAGGAAACTTTGCCTGCGTCTACTCCCTGACCGCCGATGACGGCCGGTTTGCCATCCGTTGTTTTGTCCGCCAGGTGCTGGGGCAACAGGGGCGCTACGCGCGGCTGGCGCAGCATCTGCTCGGCCTGGGCCTCAACTGCATGGTCGATTTCGAATACATCCTCCGCGGCATCAAGGTGGCCAATGAGTGGTATCCCATCCTGAAGATGCAGTGGGTCGACGGTCTGCCCATCAACCAATACATCGACGAATACATCGACGACTCCAACCTGCTGAAGCAGCTCGTCGACAAATTCCCGCCGATGGTCCAGGAACTCAGGGACAACGAGCTGGCCCACTGCGACCTCCAGCATGGCAACATCATGGTCACACCGGACAACGAATTCCGGTTGGTCGACTACGACGGCATGTACACGACCGCATTCCGCGGCAAGAGCCCGGAACTGGGGCACGCCAACTTCCAACATCCACGCCGCACCCCGGACTTCTACAACGAGAACGTCGACGATTTTGGCGCGCTCGTCTGTTACCTCAGTCTGATGGCGGTCGCCGAGAACCCGGACCTTTTCAAGAAATACTATGCCGCCGACAATCTTCTGCTGACGGCGAACGACTACCGCAACCCGCGCGAATCCGAGGTCATCAAGGCGCTCAAGTCCCAGTCCAACGAGCAGGTCAAACAGCTGTCCATCCTGCTGGAGAAATGCTGCCTGGTCGACGTGACCAAGGTGCCCAACTTCCTTGAGGTGGTGGACAAGTTGAAATCCGGCGACGTGACCGAGATGGTCGCCGCCGACGTGACGTCCTCGACCGCGCCTGCGGCCGGTGCCGGCGGAGGAGCGGCTGGCGTGGGATCAGGGGGACGAGGACAAGGACAAGCCGGCCGCGCCGCTCAAGCCGGCCGCGCCCTACAAGCCGGGAGGCGCGGCGCAGAAGCCCGCCGCCCCCGCGTCCAGACCCGCCGGAGCGCCCAACTACGCCGCCGGAGCGACAGCCGCCTCGAACGCCTCGCGGGCCCCGAGTTACAAGCCCGCCGCCAAACCGGCGGCCCAGGCGCCCAAGTCGCCCCCGCCGTCCATGCGCGCGGAGCAGCCCAAGCCCGCCGCCCCCGCGCCGCCGCCCCCGCAGGTGACCCCGGCGGACTCCGAGGGGAACACCAAGATGATGGCCATTTTCGGCGTGATCGCCGTCCTCGTGCTCGTGCTCCTCTGGATGCTCGGCAAGGCGGCCAGCTGACCCGGGCAGACACCCGCCAGGGTCGCTTCGGGAAAGGGGGGATCGGTCCCTTCATCCAGACCGCGCGTCCGGCCGTGCTCTTCCCGTCTGTTTCGCCGTGGGAGGAATGATCTCGATTTGATGACGGATCGGGATCATGATCGACGCCATGCCTGAGGCGACCATTGATTCAGAATCACCCACGGAGCGTTGCCCGATCGATTCCGGCGATGTGTCGGGCGAGTATTGGCGTTGGTGTCCGCGTTGCGGGACGGAGCTGCACAATGAAAAGTGCAAGCTGCGCTGCCTGAAATGCCACTATTTCATGAGCTGCTCGGACTTCGATTGAGCGGAATGAGGTTGCGGGCGCGCCTGCCCGCCCAGGCTGCGCCGGATCCCGACCGGCCGGCGCAGCGGGAGGGACTACGCGCCCTTGACCTTGGCCGAAGGCTCGCAGCGCTTGTTCTTGCAGGAACCCAGATGCTTTAGGTCCTCGCAGTTCGCCGTGATCTGGATCGACTGTTTGCGGAGGGAAAACCCGTGCTTTGAGGAAATCTCCTTCTCAATCTCCTCGATCTGCTCGCTCTCAAACTCGACGATCCTGTCGCAGTCCTCGCAGATGATGTGATTGTGATTCGGATGATCCGAGTAGTTGGGATCGTAGTACTTGTAGTCCTTGCCAAAGTCCATCTCATGGACAAGGCCGCTCTCGGTCAGCAGGGGAAGCGTCCGGTAGACCGTGGCCCGGGACACGGATTTGTCACGCTCGCGGGACCATTCAAGCAACTGCTCAGCGGTGAAATGCTCGTCCGTGCTGAAGACGGTGTCGATGATCGCCTGTCGCTGAGCCGTGACACGAAGCGCCTTCGCCGCCAGAAATTCCATGAATTTCCGCTTCGCTTCCGATTTCGCTTCTTCCGACCAAGGCATGGCTTTACGAATGTCGCAACCCGTTGACGAGTCTGCGGCAAGCTAGCAATCCGGACGGGTTGAAACAACCCATTTTCGTCTGTCGCCGAGCCAAGAAACAGCCATTCAGGCGAAGATTTCCTTCAACTCCTTGATGATCGGCGGGATTGCCTGGTAGGGATCGGGCTTGGCCTCGTATTCAAGGACGACGTAGCCCTGATAGTTTGCGTAGCGGAGAATGCGGGCGAGGCGTTCCATGTTGGCCGGTTCGTGCGGGCGATCCTTGGGGCGCATCTCGACCTTCAACTGCACGTTGATGGAATAGGGGGCGATCCGGGCAAGGTCGCGATAGGGCCACTCGGTGTGGAAGTTGCCGCTGTCGAGATTCACGCCGAACCAGGGGCTGTTGACCGCCTTGATGATCTCCAACATGCCGTCAGCTTCCGCGACGATGCCGCCGTGATTCTCAAGGCCGAGGCGGACGCCCCATTGACCGGCATAGTCGCAGCATTCCTCAATGGCGGCGATGCACATGCGGCGGGCCTCGGCGTCGCTGGTCCCCGTGGCCCCACCGGCGAAGATGCGGATATGCGGCGCGCCCATGATGGCGGCGTTGTCGATCCAACGCTTCACATCGGCAATCTCCTTGTCCAGTTCCGGACCCTTGGGACGGGCGAAGTTGTTGCCGACCGCGGTGCCGCTGATCCTGACGCCGCGCTTGGCCGCGTGCTGGCGGATCTTCGTGAAGTACTCCGCGCCGGCGTCCGGCGGAAAGAAGTAGCTGGTCAGTTCCGTCCCGACCAGGCCCTGGTCCGCGCAGAAGTCGATGAACTTGAACATGTCCATCTTGCGGTCCTTCACCTCGCGCTTCTTGGTCCGCATGTATTCGAAGTGATTGCGGAAGCTGTAGGCCGCGAGGCTGAGATCGAACCGAGGTCCTCCCGGCCGCGCGATGGGATCAATGGCCAGGGCGGAGGAGGCGCCCGCGCCCAAGGCGGCGACAGTCGAGGTCTTCAGGAAACGGCGACGGGAAAGCGAAGGATTTGACATGCGTCAAAGTAAACAAAACACGCCGATCGAAAGGAACGAAAAAGTGAGGCGGGCTACTTCAACAACTCGACCTTGATGTTCCTGAACCGGACTTCGGTCGGGCCGCCGGAGTGGAGTTGGAAGGCGATGATCCCGCGGCGGGCCCCCTCGGGATCATCGAGGTCGACGCAGTTTTCGCCGTTGATGAAGCTCTGCACCCTGCTGCCCTGGGCGACGATTTCATAGCGGTTCCACTCGCCAAGCTTCACGTGTTCCTCGCCGGATTTCTTCCAGAGCAACGCGCGGCCGTGTTCCTCGTACAGTTTGCCCCACCAGCCCTTGCCGATGTCCGCCTGATAGCCGTCCACGGCGCCGTTGGGGCGGGCCTTGCTGCGGAACTGGATGCCGCTGTTGCCGCGGTTGTCGACGAGCTTCACCTCGAGCGACAACTTGAAGTCGCCCAGTTCCAACGGTCCGACCAGCCATTCGTTCTTCTTGAGTCCCTTGCTCCTGCCGACGATCTCGCCATTCTCAACGCTCCATAAATCCGGGTTTCCGCTCCAGCCGGTCAGGTCCTCTCCGTTGAAAAAGGAATCGAGATTCTCCTCCAGGCCCAGCATGGGGACCTGGGTCTTGTGACGAAGATAGGCGACCAGGTCGCGTGTGTCGTCGTCGCTGAAGGTCGCCAGCAATCCCTCCGGCATCATGGACAGCTGGCTTTGCTGGATGAAGGCGACGTCGCTGCGCGGCAGGGTCAGCGTCTCGTTCTGGGTGACGACGCTCAGGGTCTGGCTGTCCTGGCGGGTGATGATGCCGGTGATCACGCGGTCGTCGGTCGTGTCGATGGAGGAGGTGCGGTAGTCGTTCGGGATTTCCGCGTTGGGATCGAGGATGTTATGCAGGATGTAGCTGAGTTCGCTGCGGTTGGAGCCGGTGATGTCGGGCCCGACCTGACCGCCGGCGCCGTAGAGTTTATGGCACTGCTGGCAAGTGCGGGCAAACAGGGCGCGGCCATGGGACAGGTCCGGCTTCCGTTTGGTCTCCGCCTGGATGAGCTTCGTGTAGCGTTCAATCTCCTTGAGCTTGTCGCCGGCGCTTTCGCGGATCACGCCCCAGACCCGGGTCACGGTCTCATCGATGTCCTTCTGTTTCAGACCGCGCAACTGCCTCACGATGTCGGCGGAAAGATCCTTCGAGGCGAGGGTCTTTGTCTCCACCGCCTTGAGCAGGGGACGCGCAAAGGTCGCGCGGGAGGCGAGGGTGGACAGCGCGACCCGCTTCTCCCCGGTGTTCAAGGTCGGATACGCCTTCAGAATCGCGGCGGGAATGTCCGCGTCCGAATAGCTGGCCAGGCCGGACAGCGCCTGCGAGCGGAGAGCCTTGTCGTTCAGCAGCTTTTTCATTGCGCCGCTCAATTCCGGGTCCTTGGCCGCAACCAGCGCGGACAGCGCCGCCCGGCGCTCGGCGATGGGCGCCCCGGCGTCGGCAAGCTTGTTGCGCAGGCCCGCGAGCGCCTGCCGGCTGCCGAAGATCAGCGACAAGGACTGCGCAATCCGACGCACGTCGGCGTTGGCGCTCTTCGCGAGCGCGGATTCCAGCTTGTCCCAGCCCTTG
The DNA here is from genome assembly GCA_038126655.1 of Verrucomicrobiales bacterium. Classification (GTDB taxonomy): domain Bacteria; phylum Verrucomicrobiota; class Verrucomicrobiia; order Limisphaerales; family JAYPEY01; genus JAYPEY01. Next base: position 14,705 of record JAYPGD010000025.1, on the reverse strand, counting down.
GGCATCGCGACATTGCGGCGGCCCTTGAGGCCCTCGCTCATGCCCTTGAGGATGTCGAGTTGGAACGCCGGGTCGTCGACCTCGTTCAACACCTGGACCAGCGCATCGAGGGCGTCGTCGCCCGCCTGCGCCCCGGCGTTTCGGGGAAACGCGGAAAGGAGTATTGAGAGCACGAGGACAAGTTGCGGAAGGATGGATCGTTTCATGATGGCTGAGAGTCCGAGAATCAGGCACAAGCTCGTTGAAAGCAATGCCGCAGACGCGCCCGCCGCCGCGGAACGCCCGGTTTTTTGGTTTGCGCGCACTGGCCCGTTTCCTATTCTCCGCGCGACAACCAACCAAGGTCAACCAACCCGCTGAACTTATGTATGTAGGAGCCGCTTACTATCCCGAACATTGGGTCTATCCGTATGACGGAACGGAGGAGGAGCCCGAATCGCGCTGGGCTGTCGACGCCGAGCTGATGGCGAAGGCCGGCGTGAATGTCGTTCGTCTGGGCGAATTCAGCTGGGGCTTGTGCGAGCGCGAAGAGGGCAAATACGATTTTGAATGGCTCAAGCGCTGCATGGACGTCATGCACAAGGCCGGCATCGAGATCGTTCTCGGCACGCCCACGGCCGCGCCTCCGGTCTGGTTGCTTCAGAAGCATCCGGAAATCCTGCCGTTGGATGAGAACGGCCAGCTCCGCCACGAGGGCACGCGCCGCGCCTACTGCCTCAACAGCGACAAATATTGGGAATACTCCAAGAAGATCGTGAACGCCATGGCCGAGGCGCTGGGCAAACACGAGGGCCTGATCGCCTGGCAGATCGACAACGGCGTCGGCCGCCACGACACGGAATACTCCTTCAATCCCGAAACCAAACGGGACTGGCATGCCTGGCTCAAGGCCAAGTACGAGACCGTCGACAACCTGAACGAGAAACTCGGACTGGCCGTCTGGGGGCAGGTGGTCAACAGCTTCGATCAGGTGGTCATGCCGATGCGCGCCCCGGCCGTGCACAACCCGGCCTTGGTCACGGACTGGCGCCGGTTTTCAAGCGACACCTGTGTGGCATATGTGCGCATGCAGGCCGACCTCCTGCGCGACCTGACCCCCGGCATTCCCGTCACCACCACCATGCGCGCCTTCGCCGCCGAAATCGACTGGTTCGACCTGGCCGACGCGATTGATTTTGTCTCCATCGACAGCCAGGCCGCGATGGGCGAGCAGGCGGCGGAGATCGCCTTCGGCATCGACCTGATGCGCTGCCTGAAGAAGGACGACGAGGTGAAGGCGCCGGGCGGCGACGACGGCTTCTGGGTCATGGAACAAAAGGCGGGCTCGGCCGCCTGGGAGGGCGTCAATGCCACCGTGCGCCCCGGTGTGATCCGCAAGTTCACGCATCAGTTGATTTCCCGCGGCGCCAATGGCGTGTGCTTCTTCTACTGGCGGCAGCCCCGCATCGGCCCCGAAAAATTCTATGGGGGCGTGCTGGATCACAGCGGCGAGGGCGCCAACCGCATGTACCAGGAGGTCTGCCAGATCGGCGAGGAAATCAAGAAGCTCGACCCCATGCTGAAGGACAGCCATGTCCACTCCGACACCTGCATCCTCATCAGCTTCGAGAACAACTGGGCGATCGACCAACCGCTCGCGCGAAACAAGTTCTTCAAACAGAAGGAGCACATCCAGGCCTATTACCACGCTCTGCACGACAAGAACATTCCGGTCGATTTCGCGCGTCCGCCCTCGGATGACGAGGAGCTCGAGGATCTGAAGAAGTACCGGCTGGTCATTGCGCCCTCGCTGCATCTGCTGGATCCGGGGCAGGCCCAGCGCCTGGCCTGGTATGTCTATGAGGGCGGCACCCTGATCGGCACCTGCAACACCGCGGGCATCGACGAACATCACATCGCGCCCAAAGGCTACCCCCAGGAGTTGATCGACGTGTTCGGCCTGGAGGTCAAGGAGTCGGACATCCTGCCTCCCGGGCGCGAGAATCCGATGAATTTCAAGGGGAGCTTCAAGACCAGCAAGCAGCACTTCGGCCAGTTGTGGTGCGATATCATCAAGCCGCTGGAGTGCGACGTCCTGGCGACCTTCACCCGGGAGTTCTACTCCGGCAGCCCGGCGGTCACCACCAACGAATACGGCAGCGGCAAGGCCATTTATGTCGGAACCGTGGGCCACAAGGAGTTCTACAACGACCTCATGGCCTGGCTGCGTTCGCAACTCGGGCTCTACTCCCTGATCAAGGTGCCCGACACGGTGGAGGTGAGCATGCGGCAAAAGGACGAAGCCCGGATGTATTTCGTCATCAACCACACCGAAGGCCCCGTCCGGATCAACTTCCTCAAGACCACGCACGACTTTCTTTCCGAGAAGAGATTCAGCGGCAACTACGACATGCCCGCCCACGGCGTGTTGATGATCGATGAACGCTCGCGGTTCTAAAGGGCGCCCGGGCGGCTGGAGCGACGCGCGCCGGCGCGCGCTCAGCGCGTGGCGCGGCGTGGACCTGACCTCCCAGGAGCAGTCGCGCCGGATCACGGCGCGCGGCGCCGCCGACGTGATGTCCAAGGCGCTCAAGGAGATCAATCTCGAACAGAAGCGCGCGGACGTGGAGATCCTGTCGGTCTGGAAGGATCTCATGGACCCCGAGGTGGTGGAGCACGCCAAACCCGCCAATCTCCACAAGGGCACGCTGTTTGTGGATGTCGACAGCAGCGTATGGCTGGATGAAATCGTGCGCTATCGTCAACGCGACATCCTGCGGAACCTGCAGAACAGTTTCGGGCGACAGAAGATCAGGAAGATCTCATTCCGCATCGGGTGACCCGCATGGAGCCATGAGCGACGGCGATGGAACAAGCGATCTGGCCTCGGATCCGGTCCTGCTCGCCAACCTCATGGACGGCCTGCACTACTTCGTTTACTTCAAGGACCGCGAGTCCCGATTTGTCCGGATCAACCGGGCCATGACAAGACGACTGGGCTTGGAGAACCCGGAAGAGGCCCTCGGAAGGACGGACTTTGACTTCTTCGATCGGGAGCACGCACAGGAGGCCCTGGCCGACGAAAAGCGGATCATTGCAACCGGCGAATCCCTCCGGGACAAGGAGGAGCTGGAGGTCGGTCCGGATGGCGAACGTCACCGGGCCCTGAGCACCAAGCTGCCCCTGCGCGACGCCGGCGGCGACATCGTCGGGACCTTCGGCTATTCACGCGACATCACCGACCGGAAGCTCAGCGAGCAGGCCCTCATCGAATCGGAGAAACTCTACCACACCCTCGTCGAGAATCTTCCGCTCAACGTGTTCCGCAAAGACCGCGAAGGCCGGTTCACATTCTGCAACCGGCGCCTGTGCGAATCTCTCGGCGAACCCCTCAAGGCCATACTGGGTCGGACCGATCACGACTTCTTCCCCAGCGAGCTGAGCGACAAGTACCGCGCCGACGACGAGAAGATCATGGCGACCCGCGAGGTGTTCGAGGATGTCGAGGAGTATCTGGACGCCTACGGAAGCCGTCGTTACATCCACGTGATGAAGTCCGCTGTCCGGGACCACGAAGGCGGCGTCACCGGAATCCAGGGCGTGTTCCTCGACATCACGTCGGAAAAGGAGGCGGAACGGGCGTTGCGCCAGAATGAACAGCGTTACCGCGCGTTGATGGAGACCTCGCGCGTGGCCATCGTCACCGCGACCGAGGACGACCGCATCTTCGACGCGAATCCCGACGCGGAGTCCATGTTCGGCTATTCGATGGACGAGTTGAAGGGCGCGCGTCTGACGCGGTTGATGCCGGAGCGCTACCGGGAGCGTCATCGGGCGGCCTTTCGCCGTTTCATCGAAACCGGCAGACCGGGCATTGGCGGCTCCACCGTCGAGATCGTCGGCCAACGCAGGGACGGGGAGGAGTTTCCCCTTGAGCTGTCCATTGCCAGCTGGCGCAGTCCGGACGAGCGCGTCTGGTTCGCGGGCATCATGCGGGACATGACCGAGCGCGCGAAGGCCGATCAGGCGATCCGCGATTCCGAGGCGCTTTATCATTCGCTGGTTGAAAACATCCCCCTGAACGTTCTCCGTAAGGATCTGGATGGGAGAATCACCTTCGGCAACCGGAAGTTCTTCGAGTTCACGGACATGGCTCCCTCGGCGACCATCGGAAAGACCGACCACGACCTCTATCCGGAGGGGCTGGCCGAGCAGTATCGCGCCGACGACCGCCAGGTGATCGAGACCGGCGAGGTTCTGGAACGGGTCGAGGCCCATCACACGCCCAACAGAAAAACCATGTATGTGGAAGTGTTCAAGACGCCGATTCGCGACGCCGAGGGGGTGATTGTGGGCGTGCAGATCCTGTTCTGGGACGTGACCGAACGCAAGGAGGCGGAGGAGACCCTCAAGCAGGCGCGCGCGGATCTGGAACAACGCGTGCAGCAGCGGACGAACCTGCTGACCCGGGCCAACGAGGCCCTCCGCGAGGGCAATGACGAACTCGCCCGCGCCAACGCCGAACTGCAGGACTTCGCCTACATCGCCTCGCACGACCTTCAGGAGCCGTTGCGCAAGATCCAGTCCTTCAGTCAGCGCATCAAGGACAAGTTCTCCGACGCCATCCCCGAGCAGGGCCGCGATTATCTGGATCGCCTGCACAATGCGGCGAGCCGGATGTCCGGGCTGATCTCAGACCTGCTGGAGCTTTCCCGGGTGACCACCAAGGCCAAGCCCTTTGCCCGGGTGGATCTCGGGGCGATCGCGTGGGAGGTGGTCGGCGACCTGGAGGCGAGGTTGGAGGCGACCGGCAGCCGCGTCGAGATCGGGGAACTGCCGGCCCTGGAAGGCGATCGCACCCAGCTTCGGCAAATGTTCCAGAACCTGATCGGCAACGCCCTGAAGTTCCACCGCAAGGAAGCGCCGCCCGAGGTGAAGATCGACTCGGAAACCGACGCCATCGAGGGAATCTGCCGCATTTCCGTCGCGGACAACGGAATCGGGTTTGACGAAAAGTATGCATCGCGCATATTTGCAGTGTTCCAACGATTGCACGGGAAGAGCGCCTACGAGGGCACCGGCATCGGGCTGGCCATCTGCCGCAAGGTGGTCGAGCGGCATCGCGGCGAGATTGTCGCGCGGAGCGCGGACGGCGAAGGCGCCACCTTCGTCATCACGCTGCCGCTGAGCCAGGAAGATCCGGGCGAACCGACCGGGCCATGAATCACAAGTTGAACATCCTGCTGGCGGAAGATGACGCGGACGACCGCCTCCTCGCGGAGAGCCATATTTCCGGTTCGCTCCGCTGCGTCGAGGACGGCGAGGAGCTGCTCGACTATCTCCACCGCCGCGGCGGCTACGCGGACCCCGGCAGATCCCCCCGGCCCGATATCATTCTTCTCGACCTCAACATGCCCCGCAAGGACGGGCGCGAGGCCCTGCGCGAAATCAAGTCCGACCCGGACCTGCGCCGCATTCCCGTTATTGCCCTGACGACCTCGAAGGAAAGCGAGGATGTCCGCAAGACCTACGACTTGGGCGTCAGCTCCTACATCAAGAAGCCGGTCTCCTTCGACGGGCTGGTCGATGTCATGCGAATGCTGGGCAAATACTGGAACGAGATGGTCGAGCTGCCCGCGGATTGAGTCAGGGCGGACTCGATCACGTCTTTCCTTTCCCGCGCCGCCTGATCAGGCGGCGGAATCTCTCCCCACGATTTCCTTGATCACGTTGCCGCCGAGATTGGTGAGGCGGAAGTCGCGGCCGGAGTAGCGGTAGGTCAGCTTGGTGTGCTCGAGTCCGAGGAGGTGGAGAATGGTCGCGTGGAAGTCGTTCACGTGGACGGGATTCTCCGCGATGCGGGCTCCATATTCGTCGCTGGCCCCGTAGGACAGGCCGCGCGTCGCGCCGCCGCCGGCGAGGAAGGTGGTGAACACCGCCGCATGATGACCGCGGCCCTTCGGATTCTTGTCCTCCCAGGGCGTGCGCCCGAACTCGCTGCAGCCGACGATCAGGGTGTCCTCCAGCATGCCGCGCTGCTTGAGGTCCTTGACCAGCGCCGCGATGGGTCGATCGATCTTCTTCGCGAGACCGCGATGGGTCTCCATGTCGCCGTGCGCGTCCCAATTGCTGTTGGAGCCGACGTCGAACAACTCTACAACCCGCACTCCGCGTTCGATCAGACGCCGCGCGGCGAGGCATTGCCAGCCGAAGGATTTCCGGTCATTGCGATCGATGCCGTAGAGCTTGAGCGTGGATTCGTTTTCGCCGGCGATGTCGAATGCCTCGGGCGCCTCCCGCATGAGGCCGTAGGCGGTGTTGAAGTTGGTGATCCGGGTGCGGAGCTTGGCGTCATTGGGGTGGGCCTTGAAGTGCTCCTCGTTGAGATCACGCAGCATCAGGCGCTCCAGTTCACGCCGGCTGACCGAGGCGACCGGGCTTGTCAGGTTGGGGATCGGATCCGGTCCCGGAATGACCCGCACGCCGGTGTGGTAGCCGGGCAGGAAATTGGAGTCCCAACACTGATAGGCGTTGTAGGGCTCCTTGGCCGCGAACACGACGAATGACGGGAGATTCGTGTTGAAGGTCCCAAGGCCCTGACTGACCCAGGAGCCCAGGCTGGGCAGCGGGATCGTGATGGAACCGGTGTGCATCCCCAGTGTCGCGGCGGAATGCCCGCCCGAGTCGTTGAAGCTGGAATGAATCAGGCAAAACTCGTCGATCACATCGCCGACATTGGAGAACAATTCACTGACCATGCGCCCGGATTGCCCGTAGCGTTTGAACGCGTATTGCGAGGCCTTGATCTTCGAGGAGCCGTGCTTCTTGCCGGCGTCCGTGTTGAGCTTGGGTTTGTGGTCGAAGGTGTCGACGTGCGACATGCCGCCGGTCATGAAGAACACGATCAGGTTCTTCGCCTTGGGCGGGAAATGGGTCGGTTTGGGAGCGAGCGGATGACCGTCGTTCAGAGCCGCAGCCAAGGTGAGCTGGGAGCGCAGCGCCGCGGCGCCAAGTCCGGCTCCAACAGCGGAACGCGTGAGGAACTGTCGGCGGGTGGATGAAGGGAGGGCGGTCATGAGATGGCGGGGTGTTTGACGAAGAGGGCGGCGGGGGGTGAAAGCTCCAAATCCCAAGCTCCAAGCTCCAAATAAGCTCCAAACACCAAGTTCCAAACCGCGGACGAAAGTTGTGTCCGACAAGTCGCGTCACGATCCGCGCCCAAAGCGCCGCCGAACATCGATCTGCCCACCAATAAGGGCATGGCTCCATTGGAGCTTGGAACTTGGAGCTTCTTTGGAGCTTGGGATTTGGAGCTTGGAGCTTCTCCTCCGAAACCCCGGAAAACCTGTGTGAGCAGCTGACTCATGACGCTTCCCCCCGTCTCAATCCACAAAGACAAACTCGTTCGAGGTCAGCAGGGTCCGTGCGAGGGCGGCCCAGGCCTGGGGTTCGCGTTGGGCTTCCGGAACGTTCTCGACGGCGGCGAGTTCGGCGTAACGGGAAAGGAAGGTCTGCGCGCGGGCCAGCTCTGGTTCGTTAGGCTCGCGGGAAAAGGCGCGCCACCAGGCGAGACGCAGGCGCTTCGCGATGTCCGGTTCGGCGTTCGCCAGTTCCTTCGCGAAGCCCGCCGCCTGTTCTTCCACCTGTTTGCTGTTCGACATGAACAGCGCCTGCTGCGGCACGGTGGACTGATCGCGCATGGCCGTGGTGGCGCTGGTGTCGGGGCCGTTGAAAACGGAGATGAACGGGTGCGGATGAAGTCGCTGGACCATCAGATAGACGCTGCGGTGGTTCGAGGGGTAGACCGCCTTGAATTGCCGGTGCGCGGAGAAACGCCATTTGTCCGCCGGCGGAAAGGGATGCGCACCTGGACGGGCGAGATTCAAGTTGCCGCCCATCAGCAGCATCGAATCCCGGATGGACTCCGCGTCCAGACGACGACGGTCGAACTTCCAATAGTGCGCGTTCGCCGAATCCTTGGCCTCGTTGGCGGCGTCGTGCGCGCTGGCGAGTTGCCAGGTCTTCGACGACAGGATCAACCGGTGCATGGCCTTGACCGACCAGCCGCTCTCGATGAAGCGCTTCGCCAGCCAATCGAGCAGCTCAGGGTGCGTCGGCTTGGCTCCCTGGATGCCGAAATCGGAGGGCGTGGCGACGATCGGCTTGCCGAAGTGATGTTGCCAGATGCGGTTGACCATCACGCGGGCGGTCAGGGGATTCTTGGGATCGGTGAGCCACTCCGCGAACTGCAGCCGACCGCTGGCGCCTTCAGGAATGTTCAGGTGGGCGTTCGCGTCGAGGAAGGACGGGACGGCGCGCTTGACGAGGTCGCCCTTGCTGCGGGGATTGCCGAGCTTCTGGACATGGGAGTCGGTCGCCTTGCCCTCATGCACGGCGTAGGCCACGGGAACGCGCCTGCCGGGCGCGGCGTTGTGGATGGCGTCGATCTTCGCCTGCACGGCCTTCACCGCCTTGTCGCCCTTGGGTTTCGCCGCTTTCAACTCCGCCTTGAGGCGTTCGATCTCGGACTGCTTCCCGGCGAAGTAATCCTTGTCCTGACGGGCCAGCACATCGGGATGCACCAGCGGCGCGAAATATTTCTGCACGCGGTCCGACTCACCGCCCGGATAAGGGTAGGACGTGCTTTGGAAGAAGCCATAAAGGGCGTAGTAGTCCTTCATGGTCGTCGGGTCGTACTTGTGGTCATGGCAACGCGCGCAGCGCATCACCAACCCCATCGTGACCTTGCCGATGGTGTCGAGGGTATCCTCGATGATGAGGTGCATGTCCTCCAGGTCGCGGGTGCCGAAACGCTTGGCCTGCGCGAGAAAACCCGTGGCAATCACGCGCTCGGCGTAATCCTCCGGCGCGCCCATCCGGCCGAGAATATCGCCGGCGATCTGTTCGTGAAGAAACAGATCGTAGGGCTTGTCGGCGTTGAAGGAATCGATGACGTAGTCGCGATAAAGGTAGGCCTGTGGAATCGGGTAATCGGAATTCTCGCCGGCGGTGTCCGCATAGCGCGCGAGATCCAGCCAATGCCGCCCCCAGCGTTCGCCGTAACGCGGCGAAGCGAGGAATTGATCGATCATCTCGGCAAAGGCATTGGGGCGTTCGTCCTGGAGGAAGGCCTTCGCCTGCTCCGGGGTGGGCGGCAGGCCGGTCAGATCGAAGCTCGCGCGACGTATCAGGGCGCGGCGATCGGCGAGACTCACGGGCTTCAATCCGGCCGCCTGCTGCCGCGCGCGGATGAAGCGGTCGATGGGATGCGCCGACAAGGCGTCATCGACCTGCGGCGGCGCGACTTCCCGGACAGGTTGGAAGGACCAGTGGTCGCCGGCAGCCGGTGGCGCAGGCGTTTCAGCCGTCGCGGTCAAGGCGACCAGCATCGCGCAAGCGATCGGCAAAGTGGCTATGAGAAGTTTCATTCGATCAACGTGACAAGGGGGATGATACCAACCAGTCCGGCCGCGTGAATCAGAAAAATGGCAGGCTTTGACGGCCCTGAGTCCCTGAGGGGCGGTCCGACAGTAGCCGGTCGGTCGAGGGAGCGAAGCGACTGAAACCACCGGATTGGAAATGCCCAAGGCGTTGCGCCCCGGCAGGGGCGCCCCGAGGCGTGTCATGCGGACCGTGCGGCGGGAAGATTCTGGCGCCCGTTAAGAGGTGATGGCGTGAACTTTCTTTTGGCTGCATTCATTGGATTCGCAATCTGGCCACTGTTGGCTTTGGGCATACGTTTGATTGCGCTGGTCGTGGATCGCGACCTTTCATTGCGGTGTTTCATGGAGAATCTGTTCTGGCTGTGGTTCTGGATCGGGGCGATAGGCGGCGTCGCGGCGACCGTGTGGGCGGCCGATTTCTCCCGGGAGGCGGTTCAGACCACTGGCGTGATTGTGGAACTGGTGAGCCGCGCAGGCGATGGGGATGAAGAGAACAGCGTGCGTCCGCGAGTGGCCTATGTGGATCAGGAAGGCGCGGAACATTCGGTCATCCCATCGCTGAATTCTGAGCCCATGGTCTTGGAGGTCGGAGAGTCTGTAAACGTCACCTACCGGCGCAGCCATCCGGAGAAGATGTTTGTGGGGCGGTCATGGGGTGTCTGGTTGGCGCCTGTGTTTTTGTTCTCGATGGTTCCCGGAGCGTTCCTTGGCAGGACATTGCTGTTCTCACGTGCCGAACATCATCGCATCAAACAGGACCAAGAATATGCGGAACTGCGAGGTGCGGCCGGGGAAGGATGATGTCGCTGTGGCCGTCTGACCGCCGCCTTTCGTGGGCATGGCCAAGCGCATTGACGCAGGGAACGACGCCCGAGCGCAAGAGGACAAGAACGATCAATGCCTCAGGCCACGATCTGCGACACTTCGCCGGCGCTGTCGGAGAAGCGATCGAGCTGCACACCCATGGCGCGGGCCTGGGTGAGCCAGAGGTTGGAGAGCGGCGTTCCGTTCGGACATTGCAGGTGATGGCCGGTCTTCAGGCGGCCACCGCCGGAGCCGGCGACGATGATCGGCAGCTTCTCGTATTGGTGGGTCGCGCCGTCGCCCAGACCGGAGCCATAGGTGAAGATCGTGTTGTCCAGGAGGGTTGAGCCATCGGATTCCTGGATCGAGTCCATCTTCTCCAGCATGTAGACCCACTGCCGCATGTAGAACTCATCGATCTTGGCGATGTCGTCGATGAACTGTTTCTGGTTGTGCGACATCTTGTGGTGGCTGCGGGGTTGGTCGAAGACGCCCTCGAAGGTGAAGGGCGTGTTCCAGCGCTCGGGACCGACCATCAGGGTCGCGACGTTGGTCAGGCCGGTCTGGAAAGCGGCCACCATCAGGTCGCCCATGAGGCGGATGTATTCGCCGCGCGGCAGGTGGGCGGCGGTCGGCTCCTCCAGCGGCGCGGCGTCCAGTTCCGCCTTGCGCGCCTCCAGCTTGTTCATCTGCTCCTCTATCGTGCGGATCGAATCGAAATACTCGGCGAAGCGTTGCTGATCCGAGTATCCGAGTTCGCGCTTGAGGGAGCGGGCGTCGTCGAGGACGAGGTCGGTGATGTCGCGGAAGTCCTGGATCTCGCTCGTGCTGAACAGGCGGCGATAGACCTTGCGCGGGTCGCGGATCGAGGGCGCGACCTGACCGGTCCCATACCAGGAAATGTTGTCGAAGTAGATCGACTCAAGGTTGTCCTTGTGGCTGTTGCAGCTCAACTCCAGCGTGCGGAAGGGGGTGGCGTCGCCGATCTGATCCGCGACGAGGTGATCCAACGTCCGGTCAAGCGGCCACGCGGAGGTCTTCACGCCATAAGGGACCGCGCTGCTGAGGTAGCAGGAGGCGCACTGCGCGTGGACGTCCGTGCCGTGTTGAAAGGTGCGGTCAAGCCCGATGATCAGGTTGACCTTGTCCTTGATGTTCTCCAGCGGCTTGAGGGTCTTGGTGAGCTGGAGCGGGTGGAAGCCGGGCTTCCGTTCGGGGTAGGCGTAGCGCTCGGTCTCCGTGCCCTTGTACTTCTTGACGACATTGCCCTGCTCGCCCGGGAAGAAGTCGCGGCGCACGATGCCGATGGGGATGTAGTAAAAGGCCAGGCGTTGCGCCGGCTTGGCGGCGGGTTTGGCCAAGGAAAGGCCCTCCAGCCAGGGAAGCGCCAGCGCGCCGCCGGCCGCGCCGCGCAGAAAGGATCGTCGGGAAAGTCTGTTCATGGATCGGGCCAGATTGGACTGAGGAATGGAACACTGCCAAAAGCTCCTGATCGGGACAACCCGTTTCCCCGACGCGCCTTCGCATGAGTCGCATGCGCGAACTCCGACGTCCGGCGCCTAGGCGATGATCTGATCGACGACGCGGCCGAAAACATTCGTGAGTCGGAAATCGCTGCCGGCGTGCCGGAAGGTCAACCGCTCGTGGTCGAGTCCCATCAGATGCAGGATGGTGGCGTGGAAATCGTGGATGTGCACCGGGTTCTCGGCGACCTGGTGACCGATGTCGTCGGTCGCGCCATGGATGACGCCGCCCTTCACGCCGCCGCCGGCCAGCCAGCAGGAGAAGGCGGAGGGGTGGTGATTCCGGCTCTTGGTCCCCTTGCCGTCCTGCGCCCAGGGAGTGCGGCCAAACTCCGTGCAGAACACCAGCAGCGTCTCGTCCAACAACCCGCGGCTCTTCAGGTCCTGGATCAGGCCGGCGATCGGCTGATCGACGCGCTTCGCGTACTTCGCGTGGGAACCGACATCGCGGTGCGCGGCGTCCCAGTTGTCGCGGCAGGCGCCCACGGCGTCGATGATCTCAACAAAGCGCACGCCGCGCTCGACGAGCCGTCGCGCCATGATGCACTGGGCGGCGTAGGAGGATTGGTCGCCGGGCTTGGAGCCGTAGAGGGCGAGGGTGGCGCGTGATTCGCCGGAAAGGTCCAGGGCCTTGGGCGCGAGATCGCGCAGGCCGCGCGCGGTGTCGAAGGTCGCCATGCGGCCGGCAAGGCCCGGATCGGCGCCGACGGTCTTCAAATGGCGACGATTGAGACGTTGCAACAGATCCAGCTCCAGGTTCTGCAGTTCCGTCGCCTGGCGCGCCTGGAGATGGGGGATGGGTTCGGGCCCCGGTTTCACCTGCACGCCGCCATGGACCGCGGGGAGAAAATTCGAGTCCCAGATCTGGGGGCCGTTGTAGGGGCGGTGTTCGGAAATGACGACGTGCGACGGCAGATTCGGATTGAATGTCCCCAGGCCGTAGCTCAGCCATGCGCCCAGACTGGGCAGGGCAAATCCCGTGCTGCCGGTGTGCAGTTGCAGCGTCGCTTCGCCGTGATCGCGATGATCGGCGTGCATCGACCGGATCAACGCAGCCTCGTGCATCTGCCCGCGGAGGTGCGGGAACAGATCGCTCACCTCCACGCCGCATTGACGGTTCGGCCGGAACTCCCAGAGCGGGGCCTTCAGGAATCGCTCCACCTTGGGTTGGCTGGAAACCGACGCCTTCTCCTCGATGCCGATCGACTGGTCGTGTTCCCGAATGAGGCGCGGTTTCGGATCGAAGGAGTCGACGTGTGAATAGCCGCCCGACATGTAGAGCACGATGACGTGTCGGGCGCGCGGCGTGAAATGGGGCCGCGGCGCGGCGGCGGTTGCGCGGAGGCCGCTCGGCAAAGCCAGCGCGCCCGCGCCCAGCGCGGCGGTCTTCAGCCAATCTCTGCGGGAAAGCGACATGAATCTACTCCACGTGAAAGAACTCGTTGCTGGTCAACACGGCCCGACACAGGCTGGCCCAGGCCTCGCGTTCGAGATGATCGCGCTTCACTGCCTTTGCCTTGTGCGCCTCGATATGCGCCTTGGCGAAGCCTCGCTCCTCCTCCGACGCGTCGCGGCCGTACGCCCGCCGCCAGATCCATTGCAGCCGGTCGTCCGGCGATCCGTCCTGTTCCAACGCCCGATCCGCAAGAACCAGGGACTGTGTCCGGACAAACTCCGAATTCATCAGATACAACGCCTGCGCCGGATTGCTGGTGGTCTGGCGCTCGACCGTGGCGTTCGACGCGTCCGGCCCGTCAAACAACCCGAGAAAGGGGTGTTTGAACAGGCGTTGCGTCATCAGGTAGACGCTGCGTTTCAGGGTGGCGAACCGCTCATTAAACGGCGCGTTCAGACTGTAACGCCGGGAATGCCACGGACGGAACGGATGCGCGCCGCCGGGTCGCGTGTCCAGCCGGTCGGCGACGAACAGCATCGCGTCGCGGATGGCCTCGGCCTCAAGACGCCGGCGCGGATGATGCCACACCCATTTGTTCCCGGGATCCAGGGCGAGATTGGATTCGGGCCGTTCGGCCGCGAGCCGGTAGGCGCGACTGAGCATGATCCGGCGATGCAGTTGTTTCATCGACCAGCCGTCCTGGACGAAGCGCGTCGCCAGCCAGTCGAGCAGCTCCGGATGATCGGGGGCCGCGCCCTGCGCTCCGAAGTTGTCCAGTGTGGACACCAGCCCGCGGCCGAAGTGCAGAGCCCACACGCGATTCACCAGGACGCGCGCGGTCAGGGGATTGTCCGCGCCGGCGATCCACTGCGCGAGTTCGAGGCGTCCGGAGAACCCGGAGTTGGCGAAGGAGTCGCCGCCGAGAGCCGCGGGCGCCCGCCTCGGCGTCGCGTCGCCAAGTTCGTTCGGATCGCCCTTGATCTGGACCCGCGAGTCGCGCGGCCTGCCCTCGCTGACGGCAAAGGCGAACTCATAGGGCGGGTTCTCGCCCAATCGACGCTTCTCCTTCTTGATCCACTCCAACCCGCGCAACATCAGTTCCCGAAACTTCCAGCCGCGGAATTTGAGAAGCTTCTCGCGTTCCTTCTCGAGCTCCGTCAGATCGCCGCCCGCGCGTTTCGCCGCGTCCATGCGTTTCATCACGTCGCGATAGGCGTCCAGCGTGGGCTTCAACCACGGGCGGAAGTGGTTGTTCATCTGATACTCGTAACGGGTGATCAGACGGAAATACTCATCCACCTTCCTGCGAGGCTCCGGACCCGGCATGCCCGGAGACAGGTCGGAGGGCGACTTGGCGTCCGACGCGCCCATCCAGGGATACCGGACGCTTTCGAAGACGCCGTAAAGTCCGTAGTAGTCGGCCGTCGAAAGCGGGTCGAACTTGTGGTCGTGGCAACGCGCGCAGCGCAGCGTGAGGCCCAGGACGCCCCGGCCGAGGGCGTCCAGCGTGTCCTCGATGGTCAGGTGCATGTCCTTGTCCTTGGTGTTGCCGAAGCGGCG
>JAYPGD010000024.1:18853-23164 GCA_038126655.1 Verrucomicrobiales bacterium | reverse complement strand
GTTGAAATCTCTATCGATATCTCCGATTGTCATCCCCCATGTAGACCGCCTCCTCATTGACCTCCCTGCTGCTCGCCGCCATCGCTTTCAACGCCGCCGCCGCCCCCCGCCGCCCCGCCGCCGACGCCTACCTGAAGGGCGTTCAGAACGGCGGCCTGCAGATGCGCGACATCGGACGCATGAGCTTCGGCCCCAAAGGCCTGCTCCTGGTCTCGGAACCCTCGGCCGCCGCGATCGTCGCCATCGACACCGGCGACACCGGCCCCGTGAAGAAACTCAAGCAGCGCGTCGATGACATCGAAGGCGTGGTCGCCGGCAGCATCGGGGCGCCGCGCGACAAGGTCCGCATCATCGACATGGCCGTAAATCCCAAGAGCGGCCTGATCTACCTCTCCATCAAGGCCAACAACAAGCCCGCCATCCTGACCGTGAACGCCGACGGCAAGGTCGCCGCGCTCGACTTCGCCAAGGCGACCCATGTCAAGGCGACCCTGCCGACCAAGCAGGGCGTCCGCTTCGGCCGGATCACCGACCTTGCCTTCACCGACGAGCGCATCGTCATCGCCGCTACCGCCAACGAGGAGTTCTCCAACAAGATCTACACCCTGCCCCTGCCGCTGAAGCACGGCGAGGCCGCGGACTACATCAGCGCCGAGACCTACCACGTCGCGCATCGTCGTTGGGAGACCAAGGCCCCCATCCAGTCCTTCATTCCCTACGAAGAGGACGGTAAGGACTACGTCGTCGGCGCCTTCGCCTGCACGCCCGTCGCGAAGTTCCCCATCGATGACATCAAGCCCGGCGCGGAGATCCGCGGCACGAGCGTCCTGGAACTTGGCTCCGGCAACCGCCCCCGCGACATGTTCACCTACACCAGCGGCGGCAAGACCTGGGTCGTCACCAACACCGAACGCTTCAAGAAGAACCTCTTCGGCCCAAGCAAATACTGGGGCGCCCGCATCGACATGAAATACCTTGAAGCCGATGCCCCCGACGCGACCAACGAGAAAGCGCCCCGCCGCAACGTCAAGATCACCACCGGAGAGAACGCCAAGGGCATTGAGGTCGTCCAGGAACTCTTTGGCGCCGTCCTCGTCAGCCAACTCCAGAACAACGAGATCGTCGTCGTCCGCGAAACCGGCAGCACGAAGGCTTTGGAGATCGCCCGGTTGCCCTGATTCCGGCCGCACGCAACCGCCCCAATCAAGACGCTGTTTTGAACACAGTGGGCACAGAATTCACAGAGGACCACAGGGAGCAGGTCTTTGCCTCCCTCTCCCCCGGTGGTGAGAGGGTTGGGGTGAGGGAGCCTCGCCCGCGACCGAAACAAGCCGCCGTTCTCCGCGGGACGCTCTCAATGGCGTTGGCTTGTATTCTCGCACTGTCGCTGGCCGCTTGTTCGTCGACATCACGGGACAACTCACGATCCGCCAATAAATACCGGCTCAGGTTCGCCTCCATCCCCCAACTTTCCCAAGGCTCCGTCGTCATCCTCTCCGGCGGTCCGCCGGAATTCTGGAAAGCCGTCCGAAAAGCAGATTCCCTCCCCGCCCCCGTCGCGTCGATCAGGGTCCGCATCATCGACGAACAGACCGGCAAGCCTTCGCCCAACGCCATCCTCGGCAAACATCGTCTCGAACGCGGCCGCCTTCTCTTCGTGCCCGCCTTCCCCCTCACGGAAGGCGCGAATTACGAGATCGAGTTCACGTCGCAACTGGCTCTCCAGCACGGGACCAGCAGCACGCGAATGACCGTCGGAACGCGAACCCCGCGCACAGCGAAACCGACTCCCGCAAGACTGACCAACATCCATCCCTCAGCCGACTCGCTGCCCGAGAACCAATTGAAGCTCTACCTGCTCTTCTCACAACCGATGGAACAGGGCGACGCCTTCCGCCATCTCAAGCTCATCGACGAAACAACGGGGTCGGAAGTCCCCGAGCCCTTCCGCAAGGTCGAACTCTGGTCCGAGGACGGCAAGCGTTTCACTCTCTGGATTCATCCCGGCCGCCAGAAGACCGGCGTCAATCTGAACGAAGACATCGGCCCCGTGCTGCAAGCCGGCCATCGCTATACCTTGATCGTCTCGCAAGACTGGAGATCCGTCGGTGGGAGCGCGTTGGGACGCGATGTGAGGAAGGCCTTCATCGCCGGCCCCGCGATTCGCCGAAGGGTCACGACTGACGACTGGAAGATCACCGTCCCCAAGTCCGGTTCCCGCACACCGTTGCGCGTCCGGTTCCCCGCGCCGCTGGATTGGGCCCTTTTGCACAGCCGCGTGCGCGTCGAGTCAGGCGGACGCGGAATACCCGGGACGATCCGCGCGCATGATCAGGAAACAGAATGGCGTTTCACTCCGGACAGCCCTTGGACCGAGGAAAAACATGAACTCGTGATAGACGCCCTCCTCGAAGACCTGGCTGGAAACAATCTTAAACAGCCCTTCGAAGTCGACATCCGCAAGCCTCGTGAAAAAAGACCGGATGTGATCCGGATCCCGTTCGAGACGAGGCGGTGATTGTTTGAGAAACACGATCCGAATCGGGGCGCGGAATTAATTCCGCGCCCCGCCCGCCGTCCGAAAACCGCAAGGCAAACGCCCCCGTAGCCGCGCTTGCAAAAGCGTGGCATGGAGCAAGTAAAACCCACCTTCTCGCGAAGGCAGCTACGCTCCACTCACCGTCCCGACAGGAACCGCCGCGCCGTTTTCTCCTTTGCCAGGATCGGAGCCTTGGTCTGATTCAACAGGCGCTTCGACTCCTTGAGCAGGAACTCCGTCTCCTCGAAGGGCTCATAGCTTATGTCCTGCCACCGGATCATGCCTTCCTCATCGATCAGGAACGTCCCATGCAGCGGAATGTCTTCAAAGTCATCGAAGGCGCGATACTTCTTGAAGGTTTTCATGGAGGTGTCGGAGAGCAGCGGGAACGGATAACCGCCCTCAAAGCCCGAGGTGGACAGCGACTTCTTCAAACCCTCCGATCCGTCGAGACTGATCGCCACCAAGGTGATCCCCGCCGCCTCGAAATCCTTCGTCACTGGCGCAAAGGCCTTCAACTGCTCGATGCAATGCAGGCAACCGTCGCCCAGGTAGAAGATCACCAACACCGGGCGCCCGGCATAGTCCTTCAATGAGAATTCCTTGCCATCGGAATCCGGCAGCGTCCACGTCGGCGCGGGCGACGGCTCCCAATGCACCGGCCCCAGGCTGGCCAGCCGGGGCCGCCGGCCGACATCCTGCGATTTCGCCGGCTTCACCCGCCAGTCGCCCTTCAGCCCCAGATCATCCGCGATCGGACGCAGGCGCCGGAACGCCGCCATTTCCATGTCAAGGTGGGCGGAGATCTTGCGGAGCTCCATGAACTTGCCATAGGCCTCCTCGAACCGGCCGTTGGAGTAAAGGAGGTCCGCGCAGTTCGCCAAGGGCAGAACCTGGTTCTGCGTCTTTTCCGTCGACTTGATCGCGAGTTCGGCGGCCTTGTCCACATTGCCCAGGGCCAGGTGAAGCCGCGCCTGCCGGATCTGCGGCAATCGCCCGATCTGGGAGACCAGCTTCCTGGCGGCCTCTTTGTCGCCGCGCGAAAGGGCGTCGTGCAGGCGCAGCTCTGCCAAAGCATTCTGGATGGGCTGCAACTTGCGTCGCGCGTCTCCCTTGGCCTTGCCGCGCGCCTTGTCGATGTCCTTCTTGCTCTTCTCCGCCTTCTCCGCCTTTTCGACCGCCTCCTTCACAGCCTTCTCCGTGGACTTCTCGCGCTTCGCCAACAACGCTTCCAAGGGCTTCATCTGGGCGCGGGCTTCCTCGAAACGCCCCTCATGAAACAGGGCCACGCCCAGGAGGTGCAACCGCTTGATCTGGTAGTCTTCATTGTCGAGTTCGTCCAGGTAGACCGTGTCGGTCAACCGGGCCAACTCGCCCCAGAGTTCGAAGTTTACCAGGGTGTCCATCAGCCGGTTGCGGCCATAGTATGTGCTGCCGCGCTTGCTGATGACGTTGTAGCGCGGATGCCGCGGGAGCTCGGTCATGTTCTTGGCCAACGCGATCGCGTCATGGGCCCGCCCGACAAAATTCAGGTTGCGGATCATCCACTCGTTGTTGTGCGCGAAGTTGTGGATCTCATCGGGCATCACCTGGTCGCGCATCATGTGGGCGTGATCGACGCGCGCCGAAGCCTCCTGCTGCCAGATCGCGTCCGGGTAGCGCTTGAGACGCGAGTAGATATGCCCCGGCATGTGCCACATGTGCGCGATGTCCGGAGCAGACTGCCCGCAGGTCGCCGCGTCCGGCAGCGCCTTGGCCGCGTCCTTGTAGTC
>JAYPGD010000024.1:17511-18843 GCA_038126655.1 Verrucomicrobiales bacterium | reverse complement strand
GTAATGGTGGCAGGGATGGTAAGGCTCCTTGGCCAGGATCTCGTTCAGCAACCCATCCACCTTCGCGTAATCATTGATCGGCCAGCCCTTGCTGCGATTCGACCAATACTGCACCGCCAGGAACGCCTTGGGTTCGAGATCCTCCAGATACGCCTTCATCATCGCCTCCAGGGCCTTGACCAGATCGCCGCGCTTGTCCTTGTCGCTCTTCTTGTTCTTGTCGGACAGATAGGCCGCAAAGGCGTCGATCCACATCGCCTCCTTCTTGGAAACGCCTTCCTTGCGTTTGACCGCCTCTTCGATGAAGCCCTGGGCGCGCTCCCGCCCCTTGCCGCTCAGGTTGGCCATTGCCATGCCCCAATAGTTCATCGCGCAATCGGGATCGATCGCGGCGGCTTGGCGAAAGGACCGCTCGGCCTCCAGATACCAGAAGCCATGCAACTGCCCCACGCCCTGCTCGAAGAATCTTTGCGCCTTGCGCGACTCGGTCGTGACCTGAAAATCCACGCGGCCCGTTCCCGACATCAGGTAGGCGGCCTGTCGCGGACCTTCATTGAAAGCCTCGCCGTGGTAGGAATGTCCGGCCAGCGGGCCGTCGGGCAGGGTTTCCTGGGCCGCAGCGGCGCCGACAAGAAACGACAACAAGGATAGCGTGCGAATGATTCTCATAAAAACTTGAACAAGGTGAGGAACGAGCAACGATTACTCGAACAAGGAAGACACAGAAACCTCAATCTCCGGGAACCGACGGGACACAAGCGTCTCTCCGACTCCAACGCTCTCACGCCGTTGATACCCTTCCCCGGAAGGTTCAGACCAGATCGTGACAGCAGTCTGCTTCGGCGCGATCACCCAATACTCCGATATGCCTGCCTCGCCATAGATCCCCGCCTTTTCAAAGTCCAGTTCCTCGGTCGAAACCGCGACTTCAATCACAAGCTCGGCCGTTTGAGGATGGGCGCACCGGTAATCAGACACCGCTCCCGAAACAATTGCCAGGTCCGGCTCCGGCTCCGAATCCTTCAACGTCAGCGGTTGTTCCTGTCGGACATGAAATCCCTCGGGTAGGCTTGCGTTCAGGCGTCCGACCAACCATTGAACGATCCAAGTGTGCAGTGGAGATTTGCCCGTCTTCTTCAGTATGACGCCGCGAATGAGTTCCGTGTTCTCCGGGATGATCCCCTCTTCGGTCAGACGCCCATACTGGTCAACCGTGACCGGCATCGCGGCCTCGCGCACGGCTGGAGTTTTAAGAATAGATGACATGACTCTGCAAAGCATACTTCGAGGCAACACCCCCGGTGTCAAGAGACGAAACGGCGGACTGGACAA
>JAYPGD010000024.1:11237-17501 GCA_038126655.1 Verrucomicrobiales bacterium | reverse complement strand
GGACAAGGTGGGCGCGATTTCAATTGGGCGGGGCAACGTCAATGGAGCGCGTCTGTGTCGAAGACCAGCCGCAGCAGCGCCGCAAACCGCACGCGTCCGGGACAGGCCGCACGCGCATCTGATTCCCGGGCGCTGCGACTGGTCCCGAAGACGGGACACAACCGCGCTCCTCATCCCAGTTTCAAGCCCGCCCGACGTCCAATTGAATTCGACCTGCCAGCTTTCGTCCAAAACCCCATGAATTCCATGTTTGCCCCGGTCCGAACGGGCGCTAATCTCCGCCGCCGTATGAAACGCATCCTTTCTTCGCAGGTCTTGTGCGCCCTTGCGCTCTTGTTGGTCGCCACGGCAAACGCCGCCGACAACTGGCCCCAGTTCCGCGGCCCCAAGGGCGACGGCCACACCAGTTCCAGGAATCTCCCCCTCAAATGGAGCGAAACCGAGAACGTGACTTGGAAGGTCCCCATCCACGACCGCGGCTGGTCCTCGCCCGTCATTTGGGGCGACCAGATCTGGCTCACCACCGCCACCCCAGACGGCAAGAAGCTCTACGCCATCTGCGTCGACAAAAACTCCGGCAAGACGCTCTACGACAAACAACTCTTTGAAATCGCCGAACCGCAGTTTGCCCACGCCTTCAATTCCTACGCCTCCCCTTCCCCGGTGATTGAAGAAGGCCGCGTCTACATCACCTTCGGCTCCCCCGGCACGACCTGCATTGACACCAGGACCTTCAAGACGCTCTGGACCCGCGAGGACGTCGTCTGCGACCACTTCCGCGGCGCGGGCTCCTCCCCGGTGATCTACAAGAATCTCCTGATCAACAACTACGACGGCGCCGACACTCAGTTCGTCCTCGCGCTCGACAAGCAGACCGGCAAGACCGTCTGGCGCACGGACCGCTCCATTGATTTCAAGGACATCGATCCCAAGACCGGCAAGCCCGAGGCCGACGGCGATTGGCGCAAGGCCTTCAGCACACCCCACCTCGCCACGTTCGGCGGGGAGGATCTCCTGATCAGTCAGGGAGCCAAGGCTGTCTACGGGTACGATCCGGCGACCGGCCGGGAATTGTGGCGGTTCGAGGAGCGCAAGAACCACTCGGCCAGCTCCCGCCCCATCGTCGGCGAGGATCTGATCTATTTCCCCACCGGCTGGTCCAAGCCCCTGCTGGTCGCGTTGAAGCCGGGCGGCAAAGGACTGCTCACCGAGAAGGACCTCGCCTGGAAGGCTGACAAAAACATTTCCAAGAAGCCCGGCCTGACCCTGGTCGACGGCATGATCTTCGTCTGCGAGGACGCCGGCTTCGCCAGTTGCTACGACGCCAAGACCGGCGAACTGCACTGGAAGGAACGCGTCAAGGACAAGCACTCCGCCTCGCCGGTTTACGCCAACGGTCGCCTCTACATGTTCGCCGAAAACGGCAAGACCTCCGTGGTGAAGGCGTCCAAGGAATTCAAGATCATCGCCACCAACCATCTCGACGACGGCTTCATGTCCTCTCCCGCCATCAGCGGCGATGCCCTTTTCCTCCGGACCAAGACCCACCTGTATCGTATCGAGCAGAAGTAGAACCCGGATCATTGGAGCGCCGAGCATTGCTCGGCCTTGCCCGGAACCAATCCCATGCCGAGCAATGCTCGGCGCTGCCCCCTGAAAGATCATGACACGCAAACTCATCCTCCCGCTCCTCCTCGCCGCAGTATCCGTCAACGCCGGCGACTGGCTTGAATTCCGCGGCCCGTCCGGCGACGGCCATTCCCTCGCCAAGAACGTCCCGCTCGAATGGGGCCCGAACAAGAACATCGCCTGGAAGCAGGAACTCCCCGGCGTTGGCTGGTCCTCGCCCGTGCTGCACAACGACCGCCTCTACCTCAGCACGGCCGTCCCGCAGGACGACAACACCCCGCCTTCGCTTTCCCTTCACGTCCTTTGCGTCGACGCCAAATCCGGCAAGGTCGTGTGGAACAAGGAACTCTTCCGCCACGGCCCCGGTCGCACCAAGAAGCAGCACAAGAAGAACAGCTACGCCAGCCCGACCCCGGTGATCGAAGAGGGCCGGATCTACGCCCACTTCAGCCACATGGGCACCGCCTGCCTCGATCTCCAGGGCAAGGTCCTATGGAAGAACGATTCACTCGATTTCAACCCCGTCCACGGCACCGGCGGCTCGCCCGTCATCGTCGGCGACATCCTCTTCTTCAGTTGCGACGCCGGAAAGAGCCCCTTCGTCGCCGCGCTCAGCAAGAACACCGGCAAACTGGCGTGGAAGAAGCAGCGCAACATCGAGGTCGACCGCCCCTTCTCCTTCAGCACGCCGACCGCGATCAAGGTGAACGGCCAGACACAAATCATCAGCCCGGCCAGCGGCGCGGTGATCGCCTACAATCCCAAGAACGGGAAGGAAATCTGGAAGGTCCGCTACGGCCAGGGCTATTCCGTCGTGCCCAAGCCCATCTACGCCCACGGCCTCGTCTACGTCTGCAGCGGCTTCAACAAGGCCGTCCTCTACGCCATCGACCCCAACGGCCAGGGCGACATCACCGACACCCATGTCAAGTGGACCTACGACAAGGACGTCCCCAAGTCCGCCTCCATCCTCATCGTCGGCGACACCGTCTTCATGACCGCCGACCGCAACTACGCCACCTGCCTCGACGCCAGGACCGGCAAGGTCCACTACCGCGAGCGCGTCGAGGGCGGCTACTCCGCCTCGCCGACCTTCGCCGAAAACCGAATCTATATCACCAACGAAAACGGCAAAACCACCGTCCTTGCGCCCGGCAAGAAATTCAAGGTCCTCGCCCAGAACGACCTCGCCGAAAAGACCCTCGCCTCCTTCGCCGTGACGGACGGAACCATCTTCCTCCGCACGGAATCTGCGTTGTACCGCGTCGGCAAGTAACCGAGACCTTCCGGTCGCGCCCCACGTTCGAATGGACAGGCAAACCATCGGCATCGCGGCTCTCCTGAGCGCCGTGCTGTCGGCGACCTTTCTCGCGCCGCCAGACTTGGTCGCCCGCTTGATCTGCGCCATCATTGCCGCCGGAACCACCCTCTGCGCCGGCCTGGCCATCGGCAAATTGGAGTCGCCGGACAATCCCCTGCCCCAAGCGCTCTACTCCCGCGTCGCCGCCTGCGCCACCCTCGGCCTTGTCGTCGCCGTCGTGCTGATCAACGTGCTCGGCATTACGAACACGTCGTTGGAGTAGTAACCGCGTCATGACTGACATCGACTTCCAGGCAATCGCTGAATTCACTGGAAGTGACCCAATTCCATTGCCTCCTTCTTCGGCAGTCCGGTTCGAGGTCACGCGAGGAAACCACATTCTGAACCTGCAATTCGATGCGGAGTCCATGACCGCCCACATCGAGATCTTTGGAGCAAGCGGCGGCCAACCGCTGACTTCGATAGCGCTCGACTATTGTGAGAGGATAGAAGTGAAGAACGGGCGGCTTGAGATCGAGACGACAACCCATTGCGAAGAATGCTCCGCTATGAAATCAACCTGTTACTCCATCGCTGTGAATCCCCGGATTCAGGTGATGAATCTATAGACCCGCCGCCCGCGCTTTGGGGGCGGTCACTCCTCCACATGTCTCTTCAAATCCATGCTGTCATGCAGCACGCGAACAATCTCGATTCCCCCACCACTCAACGGCCTATAGACAACAAAATGACGAGGTTCCTTGACCACACCGGTCTCCGTGCGGGCCAACTCGGCACAATTCCGCAAGTGGTACAGTCGGTAGTCTCCCGGCAAATCTGATCGCTTTCGACTCCCTGACCGATCCGGTTCAGCCGCGACCAATTCAATGGCCTTCGCGATCAGATCTCGATATCGCTCTGCCGCACGATCCCCAAATCGTTCGATCGACCAGACAAGGACATCCTTGATATCCCGGCGCGCGGGATTCGATACGACAAGCTTCGGCATTCCCTTGCCTCAGTGATTTCCCTCTTCAATCTCCTGACGAGCCTCGCGAAGGCAACCGTCCAGAAAACCCTTCAATTCATCGGACGAATTGAGCATTACGCTCTCCCCCCTTGAAATGGCTTCCGCGCCCTCTTTCACTGCGTCCGCCAGCGCCCCGGCACGAGTCTCATCATCAAGACTGAGATCAAGCGCAGCCGTAAGCGCCAGCCGTTCCTCCGGCGAAAGCTTCAATGCCGTGTCCGCCACTTGTCTAAACACCTGAGTCATGACCTAAACATACCCAAATTGGCTCGCAGCGCAACGCCGCTCACAAGCGCAAACACCCATCCCCCCATACCCTCACGCCCCCATCCGCCCATACCCCCGCCTTGACCAACACCCTCAATCCTCCAAAACTCCCCCACTCCGTTCCGCATTCCACATTCCGAACTCCGCATTCACTCCATGTCCGCTCCCCGCCCAAACATCATCTTCATCATCACCGACCAGCAGCGCTTCGACACCATCAACGCGCTGGGCTTCGACCACGTCGACACGCCCAACCTGGATCGACTGGTGAACGAGGGCGTCACGTTCACGAACTGCTACATCACCGCCGCCTCCTGCGCGCCGGCGCGGGCCAGTCTGTTCACCGGGCATTACCCCCATACCACCGGCATCCTGAAGAACGCCGACACCTGGCGGCATTCCTGGATCGAACTGCTCAACGCCGGCGGCTACCACTGCACCAACGTCGGCAAGATGCACACCTGGCCCTTCGAGACCTCGCTGGGCTTCGACGAACGCTACGTCGTCGAGAACAAGGACCGCTACCTCGAAGGCCGCTACTACTTCGACGAATGGGACAAGGCCCTGCGCGCCCGCGGCCTGATCAAGCAGCAGCGCGAACTCTATCGCCAATGGCCGGACTACAAGGAACGCCTCGGCGCCTTCGAATGGAATCTCGACGAGGACATGCATCCCGATGTCTTCGTCGGCGACCTGGCCAAGTGGTGGATTGAGAATTACCCGAAGACCGAACCGCTGTTCATGGAGATCGGCTTCCCCGGTCCGCATCCGCCCTACGATCCCATCCCCCGCTACGCCGAGCCTTACCTGAGCATGGACCTCCCGCTGCTTGAGGTTTCTGACGAGGAACTGGAGAACCAACCGGCCGCCTTCAAGGAAATGCGCGTCCACAATACCGAGGTCGATCACGACTCGGTCGTGCACTCACTGAACCCGACGCGCGAACAACGCCACAAGCAACGCGCCTACTACCTCGCCAACGTCACCATGATCGACGAGAAGATCGGCGAAATCATCGATTCGCTCGAAGCGCGCGGCTACCTTGAGAATTCCATCATCGTCTTCACCTCGGACCACGGCGACTGCCTCACCGACCACGGCCACAGCCAGAAGTGGACGATGTACGACGCCATCGTCCGCATGCCGCTGATCGTCTGGGCTCCGGGCCGCTTCGGCGAAGCGCGCAAGATCGACGGACTCTGCCAACAGATGGACATCGGCCCCACCCTGCTCGAACTCGCCGGCAGCGACCTGCCGGGCAACATCGAGGCGACATCACTGCTCCTGGCGTTGAAGGGAGAGGATTGGAAACCACGCGACCACGTCTACGCCGAGCAGGCCAAGGACGGAAACTTCACCGGCTGCGACTTCATGACAATGGTGCGCAACCGCGACTGGAAACTCGTCCATTTCCTCGACCAACCCGACGGCCAACTCTTCGACCTGAACGCCGATCCAAATGAGGTCAACAACCTCTGGGATTCGCCGGAGCATTCAGAGCAACAAGAGGCTCTCCTGGCCAACCTCCGCGAATGGCGCATCCGCAGCGGACTGAACACCAAGGAATGGAGCAAGGAGTGGCGATAACAGGCATGAAAACGAACGCTCACCGTTCAACGCCCAACTTCAAACGCTCATCTTCCGGGTTCGGTTGCAGCGTCGGGTGGATCAGCCGAAAAGCGACACATCTCGCGAAAGCAATCGGCCGCCCTCACAGAGAGCGCGCAACAACACAGACTGTTCTGCCTGTCTTTTGAGCTCTTACCCGTAGCGTTTAACGTTCGCATTCAGTTTCATACCCCGTGGCAAACAATTCCCCCAACGCATCCGACCAGTCGGGCATCCGCCCCGCGCCGACCACTTTCCTCGGCATCCTGAAGGAACTCGGGCCCGGCCTGATTGTTGCCGGCGCGGTCGTGGGATCGGGCGAACTGATCGCCACCACCGCAACGGGCGCGGAGTCCGGTTTCTTCCTGCTCTGGCTGATCCTGATCGGCTGCACGATCAAGGTCTTCGCCCAGGTGGAGGTGGCGCGCTA
>JAYPGD010000024.1:10902-11227 GCA_038126655.1 Verrucomicrobiales bacterium | reverse complement strand
CCATCTCCACAGGCAACACTTCGTTGAAGGGACTTTCCGAAATGCCCGGCCCGCGCATCGGTCCCGTGAATTGGGCTCTCTGGTTCTGGCTCATCACGATCACGGTGACCACGGGCCAACTCGGCGGCATCGTCGGCGGCGTCGGCCAGGCCCTCGCCATCAGCCAACCATTGACCGAAGCCGGCCGCAACTACAACGAGGCCGTCGACAAACGCGCCGGACTCGCGGTCGAACT
This sequence comes from Verrucomicrobiales bacterium, assembly GCA_038126655.1. GTDB lineage: Bacteria > Verrucomicrobiota > Verrucomicrobiia > Limisphaerales > JAYPEY01 > JAYPEY01. The sequence continues at coordinate 10,992 of JAYPGD010000024.1, read as the reverse complement.
CCACCAGGAGCAGAAGAAACTCGGACTCGAACCCGGCGTCGATCTCGAGATCAAATCGACCGACAGCGAGCGCATTGCCGAGATCAAATC
>JAYPGD010000024.1:0-10892 GCA_038126655.1 Verrucomicrobiales bacterium | reverse complement strand
ATGGAATACGGGATGTTTCTGCTGAAAGCCAAGTACGACGGCATCACGATTCCTGGCGTCGACCGCATTCCCGGTGAGATCGAACGCCTGCAACCGGCGGCCAAGGACCATTTCATCTGGGCCGGGATTGTCGCCGTGATTTCCACGTTTCTGCTCGTCTACGGCCGCTATCGGTTCATCCAGAACTTCGCCACGATCATGGTCGCGGGATTCACCTTGATGACGATCGTCAATGTCATCCTGTTGCAACTCAATCCCACCTACGCAATCACCGCCGGCGAACTGTTTTCGGGATTGAGTTTCAGACTGCCCCCGCGCACGGAGAACGTCTTCCCGGTCGCCACCGCCTTGGCGACTTTCGGCATCATCGGCGTCGCGGCCGGCGAACTCATCTTCTATCCCTACTGGTGCCAGGAAAAAGGCTACGCGAAGTTCGTCGGGCCGAACGACGGCTCGGTGGAATGGGTTGAACGGGCGCAGGGCTGGCTGCGTGTGCTGCGTTGGGACGCCTTCGGCTCCATGGTCGTCTACACGATCTCCACCTGCGCGTTCTACCTGCTGGGGGCGGCGATACTGAATCGGCTCGGTCTGGCCCCCAAGGGCGCTGAAATGATCCGGACCCTCGCGGTCATGTATGAGCCGGTCTTCGGTCCGACAGCGCAGTGGTTGTTCCTGCTGGGGGCGGTGGCGGTCCTCTATTCCACCTTCTTCGTCACCAATGCCAGCAAGGCCCGCATGTGCGCGGACGCCTTGAAGCTTTTCAAGTGGCGGGAAGACACCGATTCGTCGCAACGTCGCTGGCTGCGCATCTTCAGCGCCCTGTTCCCCCTGGCCTGCTTTGCCGTCTACGTCCTGTTCCCGCAGCCCAAGAAACTGGTCCTCGCCGGCGGCGTGATGCAGTCGATCCTCCTGCCGGTCATGGCCTGCGCAGCCCTATGGTTCCGCTACAAACGCTGCGATCCGCGCATCGCGCCCAGGCGCAACTGGGATATGTTCCTCTGGCTCTCCGCCATCGGCATGTTCATCGCCGGCGTCTGGACCGCGCTGGTCAAGCTGTTCCCGGCGGCGAAGGCGTTTGGATGAGGTCATCCGGCCTTCCCGTCTCCATCTTCAGGCTCCCGATCCTCGCTGTCGGCGTCATCTTCCTTTGGAGGCGGGTTGTCCGCGTCGTTTTCATCGTCCTCGTCCGTGTCGTCGTCCTCCTCCACCCTCTTGGCGCGAAGCGGAGGCGGGTTGCGCAGTTTGCGGTAGATCCAGCCTTCCAGCGGACGCAGCGGAGCCAGCATCCCGTAGAAGGGCGAGTAGATCAGTCGGAGGCGGACCAGCGACAGGAACATCGCCATGCTGCTACGGAAGTATTTCACCTTGGTGCCAAACTTGTCCGTCCATTCGACTGGGGCTTCGTGGACCTCGTATCCCGCCCGCTTCAGGGAATACAGGATGTTCACATCCACGGCCATGTCCGCGGTGTGCAGGCTGGGATGGATCTTCCGGATCGCCTCGCTCTTGAACACCTTGGCCCCGCATTGGGTGTCCTTAATCTTCATCGCGAAGAAAAACTCCACGATCAGGTGATAAACCTTGCTCGCCGCGATGCGGTTGGTCGGCTGCAGTTGGTGAATCACGGAATCCTTCACCCGGCGCGAACCGATCACGCAATCCCGCTCCTTGCAGAGGCGAACCAGACAGAGAAAGGACTTGGGATCAGTCGCGCCGTCGGCGTCGGTGAAGCCGATCAACCCGCATTCATCAGCCAGCTTCAACCCCTCGATCAACGCCCCGCCCTTGCCAATGGCATCCTTGAACTCGATCTGCCGGATCTCCGAGAACTTCTTCGCGACCTCGTCAACCACTTCGCGGGTATTGTCCGAACAGCCGTTCAGGACCACGACGATTTCAAATTCGCCATCGTATTCCCGGTTGAAGAATCCCGCGTAGTCAAGCAGGACCGGCGCGATGCGTTCCGACTCGTTGTAGGCCGGAACAAGAATGATGAGCTTCGGCTCCGCCATGCGCGAAATCAATCCGGCTTCTGCCAGGGAATCTTCCCGCCCCGCTGAAGCTGCGCGCGCAGCGCCTTGGACAACTCGTTGAACATCCGCGGCGCCTGCTTCGCCATCTCCTTCTCCTCCCGGGGATCGCTCTTCAGATTGTAGAGTTCGTAGGGCGCGAACGGGCTGTTCTGCAGCAGCTTCCAATCGCCGCGAATGACGGCGTCAATGGTCTTGCCCTGGTAGCGATTGCCTCCCTCGCGACGAGTGAAGAACAGGTCGCGCTGATACTGCGGCTGCCCCTTGCCCCGCAGCGTCGGCAGAAAAGTGCGCCCTTCGATGCCCGGCTGCCCGGCGACGCCGCAGGCTTCCAGCACGGTGGGAAAAATATCCATCGTCAGCGCAATATGATCCGAGCGACTTCCCGCCTTGATCCGCCCCGGCCACCTGGCGCAGAAAGCCACCCGAAGCCCGCCCTGATACATGCTCTGCTTGCCGTCGCGCCAGGGTCCGTTGTTGGCTCCGACGCTCAACTGCCCGCCATTGTCCGAGGTGAAGATCACGATGGTGTTTTTTTCCAGGCCCGTTTCCTTCAGCGTCGCCAGGACCTGTCCGATCCCGTGGTCCATGTGCTCGATCAGCGCGACCAGCTTCGCGCGCTTGGGATCGATCCCTTTCTCCCGCTTGAGAACCTTCTCCTCCCAATCCTTCGGCGGCTGGATCGGGGTATGCGGGGCGTTGTAGGCGAGGTAGAAGAAGAACGGCTGCCGCTTTCCTGCCCGCGACTTCAGATATTCCGAGGACCAGTCGCTGAACAGGTCCGTCGCGTGCCCCTTGGGAAAGATCTTCTGTCGATTCAATCGCATGTAGTCCTGTCCATGGCGTTGATGCTTGTAGTAGTCATCCATCATGTCGCCGAGGAACCCATGAAAGAACTCGAAGCCGCGGTCGTTGGGAATGTTCGGAGATTCCAGGCCCAGGTGCCATTTGCCGACCATGCCGGTGTGGTAGCCGCCGTCCTTGAACTTCTGCGCCAGGGTGACCGCCTTGGGATCCATCCAGCCCCAGTTGTTCTCGGGATGCGTCCGGATCACGCCCGGCACGCCGACCAATTCCTGATAACGCCCCGTCATCAGGGCCGCCCGCGTGGGCGAGCACACCGGACAATTGGCGTAGAAATTGTCCAACCGCATCCCCTCTGAAAACAGCCGGTCGATGTTTGGCGACTTGACGTCCTTGGAGCCATAACACCCCAGATCTCCATACCCCAGATCATCAACCATGATGACCAGCGCATTGGGGCGGTCCGCAGCGGCCGCGATCAGCGCGGCTCCAAGAAAAACGGTCAGAAAAAGGTGAATGCGTTTCATCCGCCGAGCTTGGTCAGGGCGTGCGCGATGGTCAAGGTCACTGATCCGGCGGCCCCGAGGGCCGGCCATTCTGGCCTCCGAAAGCTCCGCCTCCCCCTCCGGCGCCGAAGGGAGGGCCGGGTCTGCCCTTGCCGTTGCCTCGAAATCCCGGTCTTTGCCCGCCGCCAGGCCCGCCCATTCCCGGCTGGTTCCCCAGTCCGCCTGGCGGCATCAACTCATCCGGGATCTTGAGCTCCTCCGGGATCGGCATCTGCGGCATCTCTCCCCGAAGCAGTTGCCCCACAAACGGACCGGGCAGGTTCAACACGGAATCGACCGCCTGTTCCAACAACTCCTCGCTCAACAGGTTCTTCGGGAACTGCTTCCAAGCCTCGAATACCCGGTGGGGCTGCTGCGACAACAGCGCCTGATCCACCTTGTCCATGATGTCGTTGTAGGCCTTTTCATCGGCCTCATGAAATTTGCCCTGCCATGTCTCGCGCGCCTCCTCGATCGCCGTCGCCCGCGGAGTTCCGGCGACCTTTCCGGCAATCTTGTCATAGTGCGCCAGGATGCTCCGATACTCCTCCGGATTCTCAACGGCGTATTGTTCAGCAACGCGAATCATCGCGTCCAACTCGCCGTCGGGGATAGGGTTCCCCTGGACTTCCGGCGCCTTCGGAAGAAGGTGCCGTATGATCGCCCTCTTTTTCTCCGCCAACATCTGCCGGGCCTCTTCGGAACCGAAGGGGGGATACTCCTTCGGCTTCCCGGGCGCGGGTTCGACAACCTCTTCCGGCGGCGCCCCCTGCCGCTCCGGCGCACCGCCCCCTGAAATCGCCTCACTTTCCGAATCCGCCCCCGATTGCATCACAATGACAATCACCAACGCGCAGACAACCGCCATCGCTGCAAAGGCCGCAATCCCGCCCCTGCCCGAAGGGTTCTTCTGCCCGGACGCGCCTCGCTGCCCGGCCGGCGCCTTCCCCGCCTCAAGGCAATCCAGGTCGGCCAGCAGTTCGTCGTAGTCCATGTGACGATCCACCGGGTTCTTCGCAGTCATCCGCCGGACCAGGTTTTCGACTTCCTCCGGCAGGGGCGTCCCGAGTTCCTCCCCGGTGGGCAGCGGCTTGTTGGCGTGGGCCAACACGACGGAGAACGCCAACTCGCCGTCGAACGGCCGGCGCGCGGTCAGCAGAAACATGAGCGTGATGCCCAGCGAATAGATGTCGGCTCGATGATCAACCGCCCGGGCGTCATCCGCCTGCTCGGGAGCCAGATAATGCGGCGAACCGATCCCTGTGCCGGTCAGGGTGACGTCCGAGTCTTCGGTCAGCTTCTTCGCCAACCCCAGGTCCGTGATCTTCACCGTGCCATCCGTCGTATACATGAGGTTGGCCGGCTTGATGTCGCGGTGAATGATGGACTGCCCCAGGGCGAACTGCAGCGCCAGCACAACCTGCCGGACGACCGCAAGGCTCTCCTCGACCGAGAGCTTGCCGTGCTGCTTGACATAAGCGGCGAGGTCCATGCCATCCACATATTCCAGCACGAGAAAATGCCGGTCCCCCTCCCGGCCAAAATCGTAGACCTGCGCGACGTTCGGATGATTCAACAGGGCCGAAGCCTTGGCCTCCCGCTCGAACCGCTGCAGGAAGGTGTGATCGGAGGCCAACTCGTCCGCGATGATCTTGACGGCGACCCGACGATCCAACGCCAATTGCACGCCTTCATAAACCAGCCCCATCCCGCCCTTGGCGATCTTCCGAACCAACCTATATTCGCCAAACTGCGCTCCGGACAGGTCATTACCCTCTGTCCGCGCCGCCGCGCCACCCAGTTTGTGCGTGCCATCCGGACCGACGCTCCCGGACTCGTCGGCAACCGTCAGGTCGTCGCCCCCGTCGACGGAAGCTCCCGTGTCAATGCCGGCGGGCCCCTCAGCGTCTCCGTCGTGGTCGTCAGAATGTTGGGGATCGTTCACTTCTTGCAATCCGTTCCGCCCTGATTGTTAAACCCGCGGCCATACACGGACAAGGATTACTCGACGCCAATGTCGGGCCCGCAACCGACGCCCCAGCCGGCTTCCTCGCAGGCTGTTTCATCGTCTCCAGCAGAATCCCGGGCGCGGCGAGGATCCCCTGGCGACCGGGGTCCGCTCCTCCTTTTGTGTGGCGCCGATCCGGTTGCTCAGGGCAGACTGAGCCCCAATTCCCAATGCACGCCATGATCTCCGAAGACGACGGCAGGACCTGGAGCGAAACGCAGCTCATCGGCACAGTGATCCCCGCCCAGGACGCCTCCTGTCCACGCGAAAAATCGGGCTGCCCCAGCGCATTCGAACGTCGTCCCGGCGAACCCTGGCTGACCGCCCGGCGTTTCGGCGGCTTCCGCGCGCGCCCGCTTGGGAGGGGGTTGTGAAATGATGAAACGAGGAAACCGGCAATCATCGGCAAATCGCATTCTGGCTGCATGGCTGCTTGCGCTTGCCCAGACGACTTGGGCGCAGGTCCCCCAGCCCGGCGACGCGCCGAAGCCGCTTTCTCCCGAACGAAGCTCCGCAGCGTTCCAACTTCCGGAGGGCTTCCGCATGGAACTCGTCGCGAGCGAGCCATTGATCGCCTCGCCCTCAGGCATCTGCTGGGACGAGCGGGGTCGCCTCTTCGTCACCGAACTGCACGGCTACAACCTGGAGGGCAAACTCGATGTCGATGCGCTGAACAAGACCGGCAAGCTGGACGAACAGGTCCGACGGGTGCAGGCGGCTCCAGAGTTCAAGGAGGCCGCCAAGGCCGGAACCTACGGCGTCGTCAAACTGCTGCGCGACACCGACGGCGACGGGCGCATGGATCGCGCCAACGTCTGGTCGACCAATCTGCCGCCCGCCTATGGATTGGTTCCCGCACGCGGAGGGGTGATCGTGGCCTGCGCGCCGGAGATAATCCACCTCGCTGACCGCGACGGCGATGGCAGGGCGGAGATCCGCGAGACGCTGTTCTCCGGTTTCAAGGCGGGCCTGCTCGAACGCGGCGTCAACGCCCCGCAATGGGGCCCCGATGGCTGGATCTATTTCGGAAGCGGTCTCGGCGGGGGCCGAATCACCGGCCCCAAACTCGCCAAGCCCATCGACTTGCCGCGCTCCGATTTCCGCATTCGCCCGGACGGCTCCGCCATTGAGCCGGTCACCGGCCGCACCCACACACTGGGTTTCGCGATGACGGAGTCGGGCGAGCGGTTCGTGCCCAGCACGACTGTCCCGGGCATCCATGTCGCGCCGTTGCCCTGGCGTTATCTCATCCGCAATCCGAACGCGGCCACGCCGTCGTTGACCTCCAACCCCGGAGGCCGCAAGCCGGCCTTTTCGATCGCCAAGCCCCATCCCTGGCGCACCAAGCGCGCCGCCCATCCCGGGTATTTCAAGTACTACCGCGATCGGTATGGCCAGGGCGAGGTCGATCCCACCGGATGGTTCACCTCGGCCTGCGGCTCCTTTATTTATCGCGACAAGGCCCTGCCCGGCCTGCAAGGCAATCTCCTTGCCTGCGAACCCTCGGGCAGCCTCATCCATCGCGCGCTGATCGAACGACGGGGAACGGAACTCATCCTCAATCGAGCCCCCGGCGAGGAGCAGTCCGAATTCGCCGCGTCCACCGATGGCTGGTCGCATCCCATCCAGTTGTCGCACGCCCCCGACGGCACGATCTGGGTCGTCGATTACTACCGCGAAATCATCGAGGACTACTCCGCCATCCCGCGGCATCTGCAACAGCAATACGATCTCTACGCCGGGCATGATCGCGGTCGCATCCACCGCCTGACCCATCGCGACGCGCCGCAACCGCCGAACGCCGATCTTTCACGATTGAATGTCCGCGCACTGGCCCGGGAGACGGCGAGCCCGCTCTTCTGGAGACGCCAGACCGCATTGCGCCTGCTGGTCGAACACGCCGCGCGCGAAGCCGCGCCGGAACTGCGCCGCTTGTTGGCCGACAACGGGACTTCCGCCTCGGGGATCATCGCCGCCCTCCGCGCCTTGGATGGGCTGGGGCTGGCGAACTCCAACGACCTGACGCCCTTCATCCACCACGAAGCCCCCGCTGTTCGCGTGCACGCGCTTCAATTGTCCGACAGACAATTTGATGATCCCGCGGCCGGCGAATTGGCGGAGGCCGTTCTCGCCGCAGCGCAAACCGAGAACCATCCCCGCGTCCTGCTGCAACTGGCCTTGAGCCTGGGCGAGATTGACGATACCAGGTCCATCGCCGCCCTGGCGGATCTTGCAGTCCGCGCCGGCAACCTCAAGTGGATGCCGGCGGCCATTCTTTCGTCCGTTCATGACCGAGAGACGATGCTCCTGGCCCGGTTGCTGGAAAGCTCCGCGAGGACAGGGGAACTCCCCGTCAAGCTCGCCGCCAGCATCGCCGCAGGCGGCCGGGAGGCGGCCTTGTTCGAAACCTTGGCTCTCGTATCGAATGCTCCGGCCGACATTCAAACCGACATTCTCAACGCCCTCGCCAAGGGGCGCGCCGGAGGCCGTCGCAAACCGGCAGGCTCCCCCGAGACCGCCCGCGCCATTGCCCGTCTTGCCGCCAGCGCCAACGCCGATGTCCGCGCCGCTGCCCGCGCGTTGGAGGCCGCCTTCCACCCCCGCGCATTGACCGGCGTCGAACTGCCGATTCCTCCCGCCTGGCCGGCGCCCACGGCAAAACTCTCCAACGAGTTGTATCGCGCTCATGTGGCGGCTCTTTCCGGTCCACGCGACAAGAAACGCGGGCATCAGCTGTTCGTCCAGGCCTGCGCGGCCTGTCATCGCATCGGCAAGGAAGGACATGACCTGGGACCGGACCTGCTGGGCGAACTCTTCACCTCAGAGGAGACCCTGCTTCGCCAGATGCTGTTCCCCAACGAACGCATCCGTCCCGGCTTCGAAACCACCGCCGTCCGCAAGCTCAATGGAGGGATCGTCACCGGGCTACTGAAGGACGAAAGCGCCACCAGTCTCCAGCTGGCGCAGCCCAACGGCGTCGTTCAGACCCTGCTGCGCAAGGACATCGCGGGCGTGAGCCGGGTCGCCGGATCGCTGATGCCGACCTTCGCCGGCGCGCTGAAACCGAAGGACCTCGCCGACCTGCTGGCCTGGCTGCGGGGCAATCTCCCCGAAAGCGCCTTCCATGGGCATGTGTTGTTCGACGAGCAGGAGGACTTTGCCTCACTGCTCACCCAGGGCGGCGGCAAGGTCCGCCTCGCAGGCTCAGCGGCTTTCGGCGAACGCTGTCTCGCAGTCATGCCTTTGCAGCGGCATTCGCCCCGGATTCCCGGATGGAATTTCCGCATCGTCGAACACCCCGGGAAGCCGAACGAATTCCGCCGCCTGCGCATCTCATGGAAGGCCGCCGGCGACGGAGTCATGATCGAGTTGGCGAACAGCGGCCACTGGCCCAAGGCAACCTCTCCCAAGGGCCGCTACTACGCCGGCGTCAACACCACCGAATGGCGGGCCATTCAAACCTCAAACAAACCGCCGCGCGATTGGGAAACGATTGTCGTCGATCTCTGGCGCGACATGGGCGAATTCACCCTCACCGGAATCGCCCCCACCGCCTTGGGCGCCGAGGCAAGGTTTGATCGGATCGAATTGTTGCGGTGAGCCCCGGACTGAAGGCCCGGTCGCACAAGATCCGGGCCTCCACATTCACGGCGGCGAACGTGGCAGCCCACGCGAGGAGCCGCTTCTCGACCGCGCCGACCAAATGGATGAGGCTCGTCGCCCCGGCTGCTGCGTAAAACTTCCGCTCCCTTCCGAATCCCTCGTCGAGCGCCGCTTCCCTCCCTGAACTCACACATTTGACACGCCAACCGCAGCCGCTATATTGCGCGCCCTTTTATGAAAGAAAAACCCCATGTAGCAGTGGTTGGCGCAACCGGCGCCGTCGGCATCGACATGCTGAACGTGCTGGAGCAGCGTCAGTTTCCCGTCGGTGAAATCACCCTTCTGGCCTCGGCCCGTTCGGCCGGCAAGACCCTGACCTTTCGCGGCGAGGAGGTCGTCGTCAAGGAACTGACCAAGGACTCGTTCGCGGGGATCGACATTGCCCTGTTCAGCGCGGGCGGCGGCATTTCGAAAGAGTTCGCCCCCGCCGCGAAGGCGGCCGGCTGCGTGGTGGTGGACAATTCCAGCGCTTTCCGGATGGATGACTCCGTCCCGCTCGTCGTGCCCGAGATCAATGACGAGGATGTGAGGAATCACCAGGGCATCATCGCCAATCCCAACTGCTCGACCATCATCACGTTGATGGCGCTGGCTCCGCTGCACAAGGCCTTCGGCGTGAAGCGCATCTTTGCCTCCACCTACCAGGCTGTCTCCGGCAGCGGTGCCAAAGCCCTCGAGGAACTGAAGACCCAGGTCGGCCAGATCGTGAACGGCGAACCCGTCACCCCGGAGGTCTACCCCCACCAGATCGCCTTCAATGTCCTGCCGCACGTCGATGTCTTCCTCGATTCCGGCTACACGAAGGAGGAGATGAAGATGGAAAACGAGGGGCGCAAGATCATGCATCACCCGGAATTCAAGGCCAGCACGACCTGCGTCCGCGTCCCGGTCTACCGCGCCCATTCCATCGCCGTCAGCGCCGAGTTTGAAAAACCGGCCTCCGTCGAGGAGGCCCGGGAAGCCCTCAATGCCGCCGCCGGCATCGATGTCGTGGATGCGCCGCAGGACAACCGGTATCCGATGCCCCTCGACGTGGCCGAGAAGGACAACTGCCAGGTCGGCCGCATCCGCACGGACTGCGCGATGGACAACGGCCTCTGCTTCTGGGTCGCCGGCGACCAACTCCTCAAGGGCGCCGCGCTCAACGCCGTCCAGATCGCGGAGGAACTGCTCAAGCTCGACTGAAACCTCCCGCCCCCTCCCAAGTCAGCGCGGCAACTCACGATTGCAGACGCCCGCCGTTCCTGGAGCAAGGAGATTGCCGGAGAAACGCACGTTCTGAGGGCCGCGCGGACCGCCCGGCAGGATCACCGCATACCGGTAGCGAGGCTCGCCGACACAGTGGACCAGGTTGCCGGCGACGATCACGTCCGCCAACGGCGGGTCGTCAGGCTGCTGACCGGTGTCGAACTTGAAGGGCGACCGCTCCGTCCCCCAGACCCAGCTCGCGTCGCCGTGGCCGAAGTCGGAGATGATGTTGCCGGAAATGATGGAGCCCCCATCGCGGTTGCCGCCGTGGGCTGCCGCGCCGGGCATCAGCCCGATCGCCCAGAGGCTGTTTCGCGTGAACTGGTTTCCGCGGATGAGGACATTGCGTGACCCATGCATCGCCTTCATTCCGATGAAGGAGTTGACCACGATGTTGTCCGCCACGATCACGTGATCGGAATGCAGGTCGATGCCCTGCGCGGCGTTTTCGATCTGGTTGCCCAGGATGCGGGTGAGATCGCTGACTTCCGGCGACGTCACGATGATGCCGGAGCCCTGCTGCCAGTTGTCGGTGTAGCCGGAGTCCCAGGCCTGCTGGCTGATGATCGCGCCCTTCTTCGGATTCTTGCGGAT
>JAYPGD010000023.1:17514-23593 GCA_038126655.1 Verrucomicrobiales bacterium | reverse complement strand
ATTCCGGGTGGTGTCGACCTACAGGTGGGTCAAGTCCGTATCGATGGCGTCATCCGCGCTCGTTCCGGCGGCGAAGGCCCCGTCGACAAACACCGTCAGCGTCGTCGCCTGGACGTCCGCGTCCATGTCGCCGTCAAGGATCGTTCCGCCCGCCAGCAGATCGACGTTTCCGGTTCCGGCGTCCAGGTTCAACGAGGCCAGCGCATTCGACTCATCGAGCCATTGGTCGCCATCGGCCATGGAGGTGTCGACATTCAGGTTGGTCACGGTCGTCTGGAGGCGATGGGCGCCCGTTCCGACGCCGCCATTGACCGTCGCTGTCAGGGTCCGCGCCTGCACGTCCACCATGGCGTCGCTGTCCGTCACGGACCCGCCGGCCGTCAACGTCACGTCGTTGGCTCCGGCGTCAATGTCGACCGCGGTCAAGCCATCGACCTCGCGTATCTCAATCGGACTGTTCGCGGTCGTGCTCGCGACGATCTCATTGACCTTGGTGTCCAGCGAGATCAGCCCCGGCGCTGTCGCGGTCAGGAGGTCGGTTTCAATCCGCGCGTTCACGGTCGTCAACATTCCGGCCAGCGAGGTGAGAACGACCTGCCCGGTCGCGCCGGTGACGATGCCGACGAGGTCGGCTGCGGCCGGATCAACGTGGGGAGCGGTCGCGCCCGAACTGGTCACGCGTCCAACCTGCGCGCCGCCCACGACCCCGACCACCAGATCGTCGTCGTCGGTGAGGAACACGCCGCCGTTGCCGGAGAGCGCGGCCGCCGTGTCCACGGCCGTGTCGATGGCGTCGGCCAGAGTTCCAATGGCGTTGCCCGCCACGAGACGCACAGCTGCGGCCACGACATCCTTGTCCATCGATCCGCCGTCGATCACGTTGCGACCGGCTTCGACCACCACCGTCCCGGACGGGGCGTTCAGTCCGCCGATCTCAACATCGACCTCGGCTTCGTAGCGGATGTTGCCGCCGGCCGTAGCGGCCGTGGCGCCGTCGGCCATGGTCACGCTGCCAGTCTTGGCCTGGACGTCGACTGTCCCCGCCATCCCGACGAAGAGATCGCCGGCGGCCGCCTGGTTGACGTTCTGGTTGGCCAGCAGGGAGATGGAGCCGGTGGTCGCGGTGATCGGAGCGTTGACCTGGATGAACTTGTCATCTGCGGCGGTCGTGCGGGCCTCAAGCAGGACATTGCCGGCAAGGGAGACCACGCCGCCAACCGGGGCCAACCCTTCATTCACCGTGATCGAACCATTCAGGGTCTGCAGGACGATGTGGCCGTCCGCGATCAGATCGCTCAAGGCGGCGTCCGTCGGCGTCGAGGCGACGCCGCCGTCGACATCAATGCGGTTCACGGAGATGGCCGCCACCGTATCAATGGCAATGCCGTCCAGTTCGACGTAGAACTGGCCGCCCGTCCCGGCGTTCGCCGCGAGGGTTGTCACCGCGGTTTCCAGCGCATCCGCGCCCGTTCCGATTCCGGATGCGGCCACCAGGCGAGCGCGCCCGGCCGCGACATCCATGTCCTGATCCCCGCCGTCCGAAATTGCGCCATTGGTCGCCGTCACGCTGACCGCCGCCGCCGCCAGGCCGCCGAGCGTGACATTCAGGGCCGCCTCGACCCGGATGGCGCCGGTCGTGGCGTTGGTCACCGCGCCATTGGCCATGTTGACCGAACCGTTCCGGGCCAGGAGATCGATCGTGCCGCCGTTGGTGTCGATATCCCCGACCACGATCTGGTCGATGTTCCGATTGGCGAGGACGCTGATGTCGCCCGTTTCCGACGCGACCGCGGCGTTCAGTTTGACATCCTTGTCGTTCGCGCCGGCGGTCTTGGACTCGAGGCGAACGGCGCCTGAACCATCGGCCACGACGGCCTGATTCAAGGTCAACGTTCCGTCCGCGGTCGTGAGAACAATGGCGCCATTGCCGGCGGTTGTGCGCACTTCGGTCAGGGCGGCGTCGGTCTGTCGCAACAAGGTCGGTGTGGAGCCGTTGGAATCGACGCGACTGACGGAGATGGCGCCGATCGCATCCACGGTCAGGTTGTCCGCATCCTGCAGGAAGACGCCGCCGGAGGTCGCCCGCGCCGCCAGGACATCGACGGCCGTCTGGAGGTGATCCGCGCCAAGACCGATGCCGATGCCCGCATTCAACCGCGCCCGACCGGCGGCGATCTCCGTGTGCATCGAACCGGCGCTGATAATCGACCCAGCGACGGCTGTCACACTGACGTCGCCATCGACGCCGATCAATCCGCCCAGGGTCACACCCTGCGCAGCGCGCAAACGGATGGCCCCGCCCTGCGTCTGCGACACGGCGCCGTCAGTCATCAAAATCGAACCGGTCTCCGCCTCGACATCCAACGTTCCGCCGGCCGTGACATCCCCCGCGGCGGTCTGGGTGACATTGCGGTTGGCAATCAGCGTGACGTTGCGCGTCGTCGAGGTCACCGGCGCATTCAGCGCGATATCCTTGTCGTTGGCGCCCGTCGTTTTCGCGGTAAGGCGAATGTTGCCATTGCCTTCGGTGAGGATCTCCTTCTCGACGGACAGCGTTCCGTTCGTCAGATCGAGGACCAGGTTGCCATTTTCGGTGATGCGGATCTCGCTCAAGGCGCTGTCCGTCTGGACCATGCCGGCCGGGACGGTTCCGTCCACATCCACGCGGTTGACCGAGATGGCCGAAACCGTGTCGATTGCCAGGTCGCCGCCCTCGGTCAGGTAGAGGCCCTTCACGGCGCGGGCGGCCAGCGTGCCAACGGCAGTCTCAAGATGATTCGAACCCCGCGCCACGGAGCCGGCGACGTCCAATCTCAGGTTCGCGCCGACCAGGTCGGTCAAGGTGTCGCCGTTGTCGAGAATGTCGCCGCCCGCAAGAACGCTGAGATCGCCGGAGCCGGCGTTCAGGGAACCGACCAGCACATTGCCCGAAGCAACGTAGCGGATGTTGCCGCCCGCCGTGGTCGTGACAGCGCTGTCGGCTCCATTGTCGTTCATGGTGACCGAACCATTCTGCGCCTGGACATCGATCGTGCCCGCGCCGCCGGCCGTCACATCGCCCGCGACATTCTGAACGATATTGCGATCAGCAATCAGGCTGACATTGCCCATGACTGAGCTGACCGACGCATTGAGCGTCAGATCCTTGTCATGGGTCGCCGAGGCGGTCCGAGTCTGCAGGAGAACATTGCCAAGTCCGGCGGCCGCGATCGCCCGATCCACAACCAGGCTTCCGTGCGCCGTCCTCAACACGATCGATCCGTCGCCGCCCGCGGCGACGATGCCGGCCAGGTTCGGTCCTGCGACCGCCGGCGTGAGGACGTCCGTTCCATTCGTCTGCACACGGGATACCCGGACATCCGCCACTTCACCGACCGTCAGAGCATCGGCTTCACTCAGGAAGACCCCATCGGCGCCGGCGGAGGCGGCCAGGGTTCCCGCGGCGACATCGATCGCGTTGGAGCCCGTTCCGATTCCGTCGGCGGCCTCCAGGCGAATTTCAGCGCCGGACACATTCAGGGCCGCCGCATCGTTGTCGCTGATGGATCCGCCGGCGATCACGCCCACGTTTCCGGAACCGGCGTTCAACATTCCGAGACTGACATTGGCGCCAGCCTGATAGCGAATGTTGCGATTCAAGGTCGCCGCAGAGGCGCCGGCGCTCATGGCGATCGAACCGGTCGCCGCCTGAACATCAACCGTTCCGTCGCCGGTGGCGATGTCGCCGGTCGAGGTCTGCGTCAGGTCTCCGCCCGCCAGGATCGAGATGTTCCCGCTTGTGCTGCCAATCGCGGACTGGACGGCAAGATCGTTGACGGCGACGAGGAGGATATTGCCGTCGCCGTGGGCAGTCACCGGCTGGACGACGGCGAGATCGCCGGCCAGATTGACCAGCACGAGGTCCCCGCTCCCCTGTGTGGTTTTCAGACCGGCCAGGGCCTGATCGTCCGTCACCGTCGAAGTCGATCCCAGCGCCGCCACACGATTGACCGGGACACCCGGGATCGAATCCACGGTCACGCCGTCGGCCTCGGTGACAAACACGCCGCCGCCGGCCGCCTGGGCAGCAATCTTCTCGACGGCGACATCCAGATGCCCGGCGCCCGTCCCGATGCCGTTCGCCGCCACCAGCCTCAACGAAGCCGCCGTCACATCAACCGCCGAATCGCCGTTGTCCGTGATTGAGCCGCCCGCCGCAACAACGCTGACGTCGCCGCCGGCCGCGTTGACGCCGCCCAGATTGACGTCAATGCCGGCAAGGAGGCGGATGTTGCCGCCGGCCGTGGTCGCCAGGGCGCTGTCCGCCGCGGCGTCGCTCATGGTGATCGAACCGTGGGTCGCCTCTATCTCGATCGTGCCGTCGCCCGTGGTCGTGATGTCGGCGGCCGCAGCCTGCAGAATGTCGTGATTGGCCAGGATGGTCACGCTGCCGCCGCCGGATTGAACCGCGGCGTTCAGGACAACGTCCTTGTCATTGTCGCCCGTGGTTCCGGCTTCGAGCAGGATATTGCTGGCGCCCGCGCCGCTGACGGCTTCACTGACAGTGAGGGTTCCATTGCTCGTCCGCACGCCGACATGGCCTCCGACCGCGCCAAAGTCGCCGCCGGCGGAGGCCGTGAACGGACGCTCGGCGGGAGTAAATTCGTCCGTGGTCGAATTCTTCAAGGTGTGATTGTTCACCTCATCGATGACCTTCGTCGCCGTGGTCTCATTGAAGTTGACCTTGATCACGAGAATCTTGCGCGCGTCCAACGCATCGAGCGGATTGGCTTCGTCATAGAAGCGGACTTCCGCGTCATTGCCGACAATTGCCGCGTCGTCCTCGATGCGAATCTCGGCGCCGTTCCATTCAACCCCGGTTGCGCGGGCCTCGAACAGGAGGTCGTTGATGGCCCCGGTTGAGATAAGTTTAAGCGAGGCATTGGCCGCCGCCGCGCCGTTGGCTGTGACGCCATCGACCGCAGAGACGAACACGCCGATGCCCGGCGCCACGGCGGTCGTCATGACCCCCACGAGGTCCGCCGCCGCTGCGACCGGATGATCGCTCACCATCCCCGTCGCCGCGACCCGGCTCACCTGCGCGCCAACGACAGAACCGACTGTCACCGCGTCCCGATCGATCAGGAAGACGCCGCCGTTTCCGGCGCGCGCCGCCAACACATCCACCGCCAGATCCAACGCATCGCCGTTCCCGACGCCGTTCCCTGCGGTAAAGCGGACGGTCATCGCCGTGACATCGACTTCAGTGTCTCCCGCGTCCAGGACAGACCCGCTTGCCGAATCGATCTGGATGGCGCCCGTCGCGCCGCCGTTCAAGCCGCCAACCGTAATGTCGCCTTCCGCGACGTAGAGAATGGATCCGCCGGCGGTTGTCGCGGTGGCGCTGTCCGGATTGACGGCAGCCTCGTCATCGACCATCACGATCGTGCCTCCGGCGGCCTCGACGTCGATGGTTCCGGTTCCGCCGACCGTCAGATCACCCTTCACCTCCTGCCGCACATTGCGATCCGCGATCACCGAGATGCTTCCGGTCGAAGTCGAAACGGGAGCTGTCAGGGCGATATCCGAAGTCGCGCCGACCGCGCGCAGCAGGATGTTCCCGGCGCCATGCGCCACGATGCTTTGGGACACGGTCACGCCGCCGGCGACCGTGCCGACAACGATGGCGCCGTCGCCCGCGGTCGTGCGCGCGCCGGTCAATTGCGCATCAGTCTGCACGGACGACGCGCCGGCGCCGGCAACCCTGTGGTAAGCGACCGGGCCCACGGCCCCAACCGCAATCGCGTCGTCGTCCAGCAGGTAAATGCCGTCGCCGGCCGCCTGCGCGGCAACAGTCGCGACCGCAATCTCCAGATGATCGCCGCTCTCGCCAATGCCGGAGCCAGCGACCAGGCGGGCCTCGTTGGCGACAATGTCCTTGTGCGCATCGCCCAGGTCAAGGATGTCGCCAGCCGTCGCAATGACGCTCACCGAACCGCCCGTGGCCAGCAATCCGCCGAGGGACACATCACCGGCCGCCAGGTAGCGGATCACTCCGCCGTCGGCCTGGGATTTGACGCCGTCCGCCATGGTGACGGAG
>JAYPGD010000023.1:0-17504 GCA_038126655.1 Verrucomicrobiales bacterium | reverse complement strand
CGCTTCGACATCTATGCCGCCGCCGGCCGTGGTGACATCGCCCCGGGTCGCGCCGCCTACGGCGATCAACTGGGTCACGTCGTTGTTCGCCAAAATTGAGATCTTTCCGCCCGAGGACATCACCGGCGCGGTCAGATCAATGTCCTTGTCGTTACCTCCGGCGGTTCCGGCCCTGAGCAGAATGTTGCCCGTGCCATGCGCCTGCACGGAGCGCACAACCGAGACGGAGCCGTTCACGGTCGCGAGCACAATGCGACCGTTCGAGGAAACCGTCCGTAGACCTTCCAGCACAGCGGCGTCATTGATCGCGGCGACTGCGCCCATGGCGTCGACCCGATTCGCCGCAACCGTTCCCACCTCGCCGACCGTCACCGCGGTCTGCTCCGTCAGATAGATGCCGCCAAAGCCGGCTGACGCCGCGAGCGTTCCGGTTTCGATCTCCAGCGGGTTGCCGGTCGCGCCGATGCCGATCGAGGCCTTCAACCGGGCTGAACCGGCGATCACGTCGAGCGCGATATCGCCGTTGTCGGTGATCGTTCCGGACAGGGCCTCGAGGCTGACCTCGCCGGATCCGGCGTCGACCGTTCCGATCAGGATGTCACTGGCGGCCTTGACCCGGATGTTCTGGTCGGCGGTCGTGATGGAAGCGGGGTCGGAGCCCATGACGTCGCCGTTCATGGTCACGCCGCCGTTCTCCGCCTCGACCTCGATCGTTCCGGCGCCCCCGGTCTCGATGTCGCCGTCGGCTTCAATCGTGACGTTGTTGTTGGCGCTGACGCTGACGTTTCCGGCGGCGGATTTCACGGCGGCGTTAAAGGTGATGTTCCTGTCATTGCTCTCGGTCGTTCCGGCGCGCAGGAGGATGTTGCCGTTCACCGACTGGACACCGATGCCGGCCGCGCCCGCGCCATCGTTGACAGTGAGCGATCCGTTCAAGGTCGACACCGTGAGATGACCGGCTCCGGTGGCGACCACGTCGCTAAGGGCGGCGTCGGTCAGTTGCATGCCCATCGGCGTCGTCGCGTCGGCCGCAACGCGGTTCACTGCGATGGCGCTGATCTCTTCCACGACCAGGTCGTCCGCCTCGGAAAGGAAAAGGCCGCCATCGCCGGCCGCCGCGGCAACGGTTCCGACCCGGGTATCGAGCGCGTTGGCCGGCAGGCCGATCGAATCGCCGGCGGACAACCGCAGATTGTCGGCCACCAGATCAACGGCGCCGTCGCCGTTGTCGAGGATCGCGCCGTTCACGGAGAGCACGCTGATCGAGCCGCCGCCGGCTTCGAGGCCGGCGATCGCGATGTCGCCATCCGCAGCGTAGCGGATCACGCCGCCATCCGTGCGGGTCACCGCCCCGTTGGTCATGGAGATCGCGCCGTTCACCGCCTGGAGGTCGATCGTGCCGCCCGTGGTCATGATCGAACCGCCGGCGCCCTGGGCGACATTCATCTGGGTCAGCAGGGTGAGATGTCCGGAGCCGGAGACAATCGCGGCGTTGACGGTCGCATTCGAACCGCCGGCCAAGGTCGCCAGTCGGACATTGCCGGAACCGTGGGCCGATACCGGCGAGCTCACGGTCAGGTCGCCCGAGGCAACCTCGACCACCACCGGACCATTGCTCGTCGTGGCGATGCCGGACAAGGCGTCGTCGGTCTGGGTCGTCATGACCAGGTTGCTGTTCAGGAAGGTCGTCACGACCGACACATCCGTGATTTCCAGCCCGTCCGCCTCATTGAGGAAGGCGCCCGTGGCCGCGGAACCGGCCAGCTTGTCGACCGTGATCTCCAGCGGATCGAGGCCCGAGGCAAGAGCCGCGCCAGCTTCGAAGCGCAGTTCAGAGGCGGTGATGTTCAGCGCGGCGCCGTTCACATCGTTCACGGAGCCTGTCGTCGCGATCAGGCTGACCTTGCCGCCCCCGGCGTTGAGCGTGGTCAGGCTGAGATCCTGCGCCGCCGCATAACGGATGTTGCCGCCGCCGGTCGTGGTTGTCGTGCCGGCTCCCATGGCGATCGATCCAGCGACCGCCTCGACGCCGATCGAACCCGAGGAACTGACAATGTCATTGTCCTGCTGCACCGAGTCGGCTGCGCGCAGGATCACATCGCTGCCGAGCGCCGAAACGCCGCTGCCGGCAGCGGTCAGCGTGATATTCCCCGCCGCGGTGAAGAGGGAGATGTCGCCGTTCACAGCGAGCAATCGGGTCACTGCGATCGAGTCAGCCTCGCTGATGACGATATTGCCGTTGGCCGAGGCGTGAGCATCGATGTCTGCGACCGCGGTGTTCAAGCGGATGGAGCCAGCGGCGTTTACATTCAGATCCGTCGTCGTGAAGACGGCCAACCCGGGCGTTTCGACATCGCCGTAGATCGCATTGAGGGTCGCCTCATCGGCCACCGAGAAGTTGCCGGTGACTGCGATGCTCTTGGCGTGGAAGACGGCCTTGCTGCCGATGGCGCCTTCGCCGATCTCCAGGGTTCCGCTCAGATCCGGATCGGTCATCGCCGCGAGCGCGCTGAAGGAAGTCGTATCGATCGCCGTGATGATGTCGGCGATGCCATGGGCGAGATCGGCTCCATAGTCCGACAACCTGGCCGTGATCGTAATCACACCGCCGGCCTCCATGGCGGTCGGCATGGCCACATTCGCGTTGACCAGTTTGAAGAGCGCGCCGTTAGAGGCCGCGCCATTGGCATCCGCGGTCAAGGCCAGATCATTGACGGCGCCGCTTTCCAATCCGGAAATCTCAAGGACACCGGTCGCCTTGGCGGCATCGGAACCACCCGCGGTCACATCGCTGATCACCGTGACAAAGTCGCCGGTTCCCGCCCCATAGTCGGCTCCACCCGAGGCGGTGAACGGCCGCGTCGCGGCGGTGTATTCCGTCGCGGTCATGTTCATCTTGGTGTGATCGTTCACGGCCGCGAGGACGGTCTTCGCCTGGGTGTTCGTCAGGCTGACATTGATGGCCAGGATCTTGGTGGCGTCGTAGTAGCGCGCCTCGGCGACGTCAGTCGTCAAGGTCCCGTCATCAAAGATCCGGACGATGACGCCATTGAACGCCGCGCCGGCGACGCGGGCGGTGAAGACCAGGTCGTTCAGGCCGCCCGGCGAGACGATTTCGACGGAAGCAGCCGCGTCATCCGCGCCGCCGGAACTCACCGTGGTCAATTCGTTCCACCCAATCCGCACCTCGGCGAAGTCGGAATGAATCGCGTCGAGATCCGCCTTGCTGAGATCGAGGGTGTTGACGTCGACGCCGGCGGCGGTTCCCAGCTTGATCGGGATCACGTGCGAATTCGGACGCAGGGTGATGACGCTGGTCATGTCGGCGCTGGTCACCGATCCGGCGCCGCCCTTGAAGTTGATCTCGTTCGCGGTCAGCAGGATGTCGTTGCCAGCGGCGACAGCCACGGTGGAGTCGAAGTTCAGATCGGCGGTGGTGATATCGTAGGAATCCGCGGTGACCGCGCCCTTGAAGACCGTGGCGGTTCCGGCGTTCTGAATCAACGCGCCGCCGACATTGGCCGTGCCGCTGAACAGGACATTGGGCGCGGCCGTCACCCGCAGGTCGCCGGCCGTGGTCAGGTTCTGCTTGAAGGTGACGGAACCGGCGACGCCGGTGGTTTCCAGAACCATAGCATTGGTTCCCGTCTGGGTCACATTGCCCTCGAACACGATGTTGGACTCGGTGGCGAAATCAAGTTCGCCCACGGTCACATCGCCGACCGGCCCGCCGACCGTCAACGGCGCGCCCACGTCGATGACGCCGGTGGTCCTGATGATCCGGAACTTGCCGCGCACGTTGACGCTGCCATGGATGGTCACCTCGCCGGCCGAAATGATGGTCAGGTTCTCGAGCGGTTCGATGCCGCCGATGTCGCCCTTGATCACGAGGTTGCCGGAACCGGCGACGATGGTCAGGCTTTCCTTGGCTCCGCCGCCATCCGCCGTGCCGTCCAGACGTCCCTCGATCGTGATGTCGCCGCCCAACGGGCCGGTGCTCACGATGACATCGCTGCCAGCGCCGACGCGGACGCTGTCATTGAAGAGCTTGTCATCGCCGTTGGTGTAGACATCGGCGTCGAGCACCGTGGTGGCGAAGGCTCCGATGAACTTGATGCGCGCGTCGGCGACCGTGCTGAAGGTGCCGACAACGTTCATGCCGCCGGGCGACTTCGGCGCGCGGATCGTCACGGAATCGCGGAAGGCGTAGGTCCCGATCTCGATCTTGTGGCGGCCGTCGCTGCGGCCGATGGTGATGCCGTCGAACTCGCCGACGGCGCTGCCGGCGAAGCCGTCGATGATGTGGTCCAGTTCGGCGTCGCCCAGGTGAAGGATCGTGTTGCCCAGCGCCATGTAGGCGTCGTCGGCCAGTCCGATCTTGGAGAACTCATCGATCGGCTGGATCAGGAGCGTTCCGCGATTCAGGTCGCTGCCGCCGGCGGAGCCCTGATACCAGCTCCGAAGGTCGGACTTGATTTCAATGTGCTGCGTGGTCAGCACGATGTCGCCGCCCTCGGCCTCGATGCCCACCGGGCTGTCGTCGTCGATCGTCAGCGTGCCGCCCAGGTTGAGGATGGAGACATCGCCGCCGCGCGTGAGGATGCCGGGCAGGCCATCGGCGTTGGTCGTGTCGCCGATTGTCGTGCCATTCATCTCGACCAGGTAGACCCCCGCGGCATTGGCGCCCGCGGCCGGAATGACCACCTCCAGGTTGTCCGTGTCGATGAACACCAGATTGTCGGCCTGACCAACGCCGGCGTCATGTTCGATCCGCAGCTTGTCCGCATCCAAAAGGATCGGGTTGCCGGAACCGTATTGCAGGGACTCGGGCTGCGTGACCCGGAGGAGCAGCGACAGATCCAACAACATGGTCTTCGCCCGCACGGTGGCGTTGAGTTGCAGGTTGCCCGTGCGGATCACAAAGTCATCACTGAACTCCAACTGCTCGGCCACGGTCACCTGGCCATCAACCGCAACCAGTTCCACAGCGTCGAAGCCGACGTATTGGATGGGCGTTCCGGAGCCCGGCGTCAGGTGATCAGAGCTGATGGTCAACGCGGAGCCGGGCAGGTTGACATTGAAGCGGCGGATCCCGCCCGCCGCCGGATCGGCGATGAAGTTTTCGACCCGGGCGCCGGCGTGGTTCAGCGTGTTCGCGCCGTCGGTGATCAGAACATTGGCCGTGAGCGTGAGCGTGAGGTTCACTGCGGCGAGGCTTGGATCGGCGAGATTGATCGTGTCGTCGCCCTGGCCCGGCAGTTCCACGATGGTGTCGTCGCCCCAGCCGGCCTTCAGGATGAAGGTGTCATCGCCCGTTCCGCCGACCAGGGTGTCGTCGGCCGCCGTGCTGACCAGAGTGTCGTCGCCCTTGCCGCCGTCGAGATGATTGCTTACCGCCGCGTTGCTTGAGCCGATAAGGTAGTCATTGCCGTCGCCGCCAAAGGCAATCACCGGCACATCGACGCTCGGATCGACATCAAGCCGGTCGTCTCCGCCGCCGCCGTCGAAGTAGAAGGCGGTCGCGCCGGAGAAGGTCTCCACCTTCTGGACGATCCCGTCGACGAGGAAGGTCACTTCGTAGTTTCCGCCAACCTTCCGAATCTGGAACTGCTCACCCACATCGGCGGCGCCGTTGGAGTCGAGACGATAGGCGGCGTTGTTGCCGGAACTCAGGATCACGGTATTCGCGAGCAGGGCCGTCTCGGTTCCATCGGAGGACGTCACGGTCTTGCCGGAGCCGATCTGGTTGCCGAGGCGGTTGCCGGTGATCTCGGGCGTGACGTTGTTCACGCTAAGGAACATCAGGCGATCCAGCCCGGTCAGGGTGGTGAAGTAGTCCGTGTTCGCGAAGGCGGTGTTATCGAGGCTCAGGGCCCGCAGGGCGGCGCGGATCTGGCCATCGGCCAACGCGGCGATGTTGCCGCCGACGACCTTCTGGGTCATGGAGCCGCCGGTCGCGTCCCAGTCGCCCAACAGGTTGATGGCGTCGGCCACCTGTTTGCTGGTGGACGAGCCGTCGGCATACACGCGGACGGTGATCACATAGGCGCCGGCCGAACCGGTTTGCGCGGCCGAGACCATGCCCGTGGTCAGATCCGGCAGGATCACGATCTTGGCGTTGTTGTAGTCCGTTCCATTGGCCGCCGCCGTCACGTTGATGATCACGCCCTCTCCGAAGGAGACGAACGCGCCCGCCTTGGCGCCGGCGGCGCCGCCGCTGGTCGGCGCGTTGGCGCGGTATTGATCAATGCCCAGATGGCGCAGGTTCTTCATCCCGACCGAGGCGCCCGTGACGGCATCCAGCGCCGGGATCAACTCGTCCAGGTTCGTGACCGGGTTGCCGCTGAGGTTCAGGGTCTCGAGATTGCTGGCGAAGCGCAGGCCGCGCAGGTCGCTGATCTTGAGGTTCGCGGCGTTCAACTCGGTGAGGATGAACAACTCGCTGGCGAAGAGGCTGCCGTGAGTGACGAGGTTCCCGTCGTAGCCGGTCGTGGTCGCGATATCCAACGCCCGCGCCAACGCCGCGCGCAGCCCCGCGTCAAAGATGTAGACCTCGGGATCAATTGGCCGCGGCTGGATGACGGAGAACTCGGACTGGTTCGGATCGACGCTGTTCTCGCCCGCGCCGCGATCGCGGATCTCATACGGCTCGCCGATGAAGAAGTCCTCGCCGCTGCCGCCGTAGAGATAGTCGCGATCGCCGTTGCCGATGAGAATATCGGCGCCCTCGCCGCCGGTGATGGAATCACGGTCGGACTGCGGATGCGAGGCTCCGGCGAACGGCGCCCAGGTTTCGATGTTGTAGAACAGGTTGCCGTTGAGCGCTCCGGAACGGCGCAATTCCGAACCGCCTGTTTGATAGTAGAGCGCGCCGCCGGATGAAGTCAGCTGATTGACCGCGGCGCCCGTGTGGAATTGGGAGGTCACATCGCTGGTCGCAGTGACGCGCTGAATTTCAGACGCCCCCTTCTGGACGTAGAGCGTGTTCTCGACCACGGTCAGGTTTGAAATGCCGGTCGGCGCGCCGTCGGAGAGCAGGAGCTTGGCCGTGTATTGCTCGGTGTTGTCGAGGATCCGCCAGAGCTGGGAGCCGCCCTTGCCATCCTGGGTCGAAAGGAACAGGACGCCGTCGATCCGCGCGCTGCGTTCGGTCGTGCGACTGCCGATGGTCACGTAGGTCGTGGTCTCCATCGCGGTCATCTCGTTGACGGGCCCGCCGAAGCTGCGGAGGTAGCGCGTCAACTGCGAGCCGTCTTCGGCGAGGTAGCTCACCCAGAGATCCGTGTTCATCGGACGCTCGGGCGTCGGACGATTGATCACCAGGTAGATCCGATCCGCCACGCCGATGGCCTGTTCCACCGCGCCCGGCAGGGAGCTCACCTGACTGTAGGTGATGGCGCCAAGGGCATCCGTCGAGGAGCGCCAGAGACTCGGGGCCTTCCGGTTGTTGCCGATGAAGTAGAGATCGCCGTTGACGTTGACCAGATGACTGACGGCTCCGACTGGCGAGGTGGTGACTCGTTGCGCGGTGTCTTCCAGCGCCCGCCACAACTCGGCCGTGCCGTTGTTGTCCACGGAGAAGTAGAACGAGCTGCGGGTGAGGGTGACCGTATCCGTGTCGCCCAGGGTCCAACTGCCGACCTCACCGACGATCTTGGCCATGCGGACGGCCCCCTTGCCGTCGTTGTCCACCTCGTCAAACTT
The DNA here is from genome assembly GCA_038126655.1 of Verrucomicrobiales bacterium. GTDB lineage: Bacteria > Verrucomicrobiota > Verrucomicrobiia > Limisphaerales > JAYPEY01 > JAYPEY01. The sequence goes on along the minus strand of JAYPGD010000023.1, from coordinate 9,800 downwards.
GTCGATCTCGGCCGAGAATCCGGGCACAGAGAACAGGGCTGCGACCACCTCACTGGCTGTCGTCAGGCCGTCTTGGATATCGATGGTCAGGACCTTCGTCGTGTCGTCGTACTTCGCGGTGGCGATGCCGGTCGAAATTGCGCCGGAGTCAAAGATGTTCACCTTGACCATGTCGGTCGTGGCCGCGCCGCCGACCAACCGGTCGCTGCTGAACAACAGGTCATTGTTCGCGCCCGGAATCGCGAGACGCAGGGTCGCGGCGACGCCGAGAACGCCCGCAGTCCTCGTGATCATGGCATCATCCGCAAGCGCAACGGTTCCTGAGCCGCTATTGCCCGCGGCGAGCGAGGCATTCCAGTCATCCAGGTCATTCACCGCGGCGACAATGGCGGACGCGGAGGCGGTATCATTGAACATGACCCTGATGGTGCGACTGACGACATCGCCATTGGCGTCCGTGACCACCACGTGATCCGCAACCACTTCGCCGGCGGCCAGGGCATCGTCATCCACGAAGTCGAGCAGGGCGCCGTCCCAATCCGGGCCATCCACGGCGGCGCGAATGATGAAGTCATTGTCCGCGCCGGCCGGCGTCACGGAAATGGAGGAGAAGACCGCGTCCGTGCCTGATTGCGTGTCGCCGAGAGTTCCGGTGGTCACACCGTCCCTCGGGAATGTTCCCGTTGAGTTCACCGTGGCGATGAATCCGAACAACGGGTTCACAGCGTCAGCGATCTTCTGGGTCGTAACCAGGTCGACGTTGGCGACGATGGTCACCGTGCCGTCGGCGAAGCTGGCGGTCGCCGTTGAGGTGGCGATGTTGGCGTCGTGCACGAGGCGGATCTTGAACTGCTGTTCGACCGACAGGAAATCCGCGGCTCCGGGCAGGCCGGCGACCAACCGCGTGCCCGCGGACGTGCCATCGCTGCGCCACAGGAAGATCGCCGAGGTGCTCCCGTCCGTCACGGTGAAGTACAGTGTGCCATTGGCGGCGCCCAACAGATCCGGTTGCTCGGTATTCACCGGAAGCTGGGCGACGCGCGTTCCCGCGGTGTCGTCCTGGTTCGCCCCGGCGGCCAGTGTCGTGCGCCACAGCTCGACCCGTTTGTCCGTGGCATTGTCGACGAGGTAGTAGATGAATCCGCCGATGTTGGCGGCGCCCGCTGCGGCCAGGGCTCCCGGGAACATGTCGGCCGCCGACGGCTGCTGAACCGCAATGCCGTCGGTGAAGTAGAGCTGACTCGAGGACGGAATGCCCTGCGTGAAGTAGAGACGGTCGCCGACAGCCTCAAAGTTGTCGGCGTCAGCCAGCGTGGCGGTCAGCATCGTCACGGCGCCGCTGAAGACCGGTTTCGAATAAGACGGCGTCCCGACCACCGCCGAAGTCGCGGTCGCGTCCATGCCCGTTTCGAACAGGGCGACGTTGCGCAGGGACCGTTGCTGCGTGTCCGTGATGTCGATCTGCTTGTTCGTCGCATTCCAGACCGCGGTGAGCGTGGAGCCCGGCAGGGCGACGAGCGCCACGTTCAACTTCATCGCCAAGGATGCGCCGTCCATGGCAGTGATTGCCGTGAGGTCGATGTCGCCTAACTTCACGCCATCGACCGTCAGGCGGAAGGTCATCGCGGTCGCAATCTTGGCGGTGTCGATGGAGACTTCGAGTCTGGAGTTGGCGGTCTGGGTCGCGCCGCTGAGATCCTCGTTGGCCGTCCACAATTCATTGCCGATCGTGAAATACAACCGGGAACCGGCGACGGTCACGTCGGCCGTGGAGCCGCCCGCTGTCACATCGCCCAGCTTGACGGCGGTTCCGTCAAGGACGCGCCACAGTTCCCGCGCCGTTCCATTCGCGCGGAAGAAGTGCAGGGCGCCATTGACATCGGTCAGATTCGAGGCGTTGCCGCCGACGCTGACGCCGGCCGCGTCAGCCACCTCCAGCGCCACCGTGCCGCTGGTGCGCCACAACTTGCCGCCGGAGAGGAAGTGGAGAACGCCGGCGACATCGACGACATCCGTCGGCGAGGCCAGCGCGAAGCCCTGGTCATCGGCCACCGCCGAACTGTTCATCGCGGCGGACGGATCGTAAACGCGGACGAAATAGGTTCCGCCCTCGAGGTTTCGTAGATCGATCAGCGTCTCACCCTCGAGGAAGCGACGTCCCTCGCTGGTGTAGACATCGGCGAGCACGCCGCTCTGCTGCTCCAGCGTGATCTCCAGCGCGCTGCCTGCATCACGACTGCCCGCGAAGTCCTGAATCTTGAAGCCCTGCGCGGTCGTGGCCTCAATGCGAACAGTCATGCGCGTCCATCCGCGTTCAAAGAAGTCGCGCATGGCTCCGGTGAGATTGATTTCCGAGGCGGTTCCGTCGGAGTCGAAGGAGTACAAAGCGGCCGCCGTTGCATCGGCCGGCGTCACCACACCGTCGCCCTCGCCATTGAGGACGTATACCACGAACGGCGCCAGCAGACCGCCGCCGAAGTCCTCCAGCAGCTTGGTCGTCCGATCGGTGGCGGAAGGAGTCGGGTCGCTGCGATGGAGCGCGCCGGCGTTGGCCAGGTTGTTCACATCGTCGCCTCCGAAGTAGACCTTGTCGCCGAGCGCGGCCAGGGCCGTGACGTTGTCAACGCCGACCGAGGTGTCGTTGTTGTTCTTGACGGTCAACTGCCGCGTCGTGGTCGCGTCGGTCACCCAGAGTTCGCCCGACTTCACGTAGAACAGGGCGTCGCCGGCAGGGGTCAGTTGTTCAAAGTCTCCCGCAAAGGCGTCGCGTTCCTTCAGGATGGATGTGTTGTCATAATGGTAAATCTTCCGGTCGCCGGAGGTCTTCACCTTGAGGAACAGCTTCCCGTTCACATTGAGCAGTTTCTCGACTGAGGTCTGCGCGCCGGAAAGCTTAGCCCCGACATCCACGAGCGTCCGGTTGTCGATCACGCCGGAGGTCGACCAAAGCTGCTTGCCGCCGTTGGTCGTGAAGTAGACCTTGCTCGCGCCGGTCACCGTGAAGTTCTCGAGCGATGTGATGGTGATGTCCGGATCCGGATCGGCCGCCAAGTCGGCCCCATCGATCAAGCGGTCGGCTTCCGAGCCGTTGCCCGTGGTGATAAAGACATCGTCGCTCACAGTGAAGATCAGCTTGTCCCCGAAGGCGGTAAGATTCTCCGGACCGGTCACCACGCCCTGGCCGGTGATCAAATTCTCCGCCGTTCCGGTGGTCGACACGCGATACAGGCCGAGCGTCCCGTCGTCTTCGGCCGTGAAGTAGGCGAAGGAAGCGGTGAGGAGCGCGCGCATCGGATTGCTGTCGTCGTTGGCGTCAGCGTCCACCTCGATCATGGTCGCCGCATTGGCGGAAGAGGAGCGGTAGAGCTCAACGCCGTCCGTGACCACGGGGGGCGTGTCATCCACCTTGACTGCGGAGAACCAGGCGTCGGCGCCGTCGGCGGCAAAATTGGTCGCCTGCGCAAGCGTCTTGCCGCCGGCCAGGACCTGCGTCAGGGCATTGCTCGTGTTGACCGTATAGACCGTTCGAGAATCGCTTCCACTGCCGTTCGCGCCGATCAGGATGTAGAGATGCGTCGTCGTCGCCCCCAGGATCTCGATGTCGAAATCGGAGCCGGCGGTCTTCGCGGCGCCCAGATTCACCTTGGTCTCGGTGGAGCCGTTCGAATACCACAGCGTATCGCCCTCATCAGCGCCATTCACCTTCGTGTTGTTCGCCACGAAGTAGTAGACGCTGTTGAATGCGGCGCCGGATGTGTTGGCGAGAAGATCGAGATCCGCGAGTTGATCGACGGTGTCGCCCTCCTTCGCATTGATCACGCCGGTGGTGGCGTTGGTGGCGTCCGCATCGACGGTCGATGTGTCGCCGCCAGTGGCGTTGTAGTCCGTCAGGCTGTGCAGGGCGGCCTTGACCTCGGCCGTGGTGGAGGTTCCATCCGCGCGGACGGTCACCGTGATGACATACGCCCCGGCGCCGCCGGTCTTGTCGATGGTGGCGGCGGCCGTTCCGCTGGCGAGAGACGGAACGATCACGACGTCGACGCCGTTGAACTGGGCTCCGGCCACCGCGGCGGTCAGCGTGATGGCGTCCCCGGCCAGGGTGAATGAATCTCCGGAATCAAGGTCATCGAATCGAATCGATTCCGCAGCGGCTTCGGCGGTGAGTTTTCCGTCGGCATTGACGGCATGGATGATGTCCTTGGCCAGCGTCACGCCGGGAACAAACGCGATCTTATAGACCGACCCCGACTTGGCCACGCTCACCATCCCGTCCGCGCTGCGCACATATTCGATGGTGAACGCCCCTGTGCCGGACACCAACTGGTAACGAATCGCGTTGTCGCCGCCCGGCGCGTCCATCACCACGGCGCCCGAGGCGGCGGCCGTGGCGCCGATCGCCGTGGCCTGGCCGGTGTGAATGGTCCCCGATCCGGTGTTGGTCGCGGTAAAGATGTTGTTGGAGCCAACAGCCGCCGCGGTCGTTGAATAGGTCAGCACATTCCCGGCGGCGTCGCGCAGACCTTGGATGGCCGTCTTCACCTTGGCGGCGGTGGTGACGCCATTCTTGATATTGATCACGAGCGTGGCGGCGGATTTGTTGTAGGTGGCCGTCGCGTTGTTGTTCGTGATTGTGCCGTCATCGACGAACTTGACGTTGATTGAGGCCTCCAGAGCCAGGCTGGTCGTCTCCCCCGTCAGCACGACATCCTCGGCGGTGATGGCAACGTCGTTGGCGGTGGCTCCGCCCGGCTTCAGCGTGCCCGTCGCCGGCGTCCCGGTCTTGTTGCTGGCTCCGAGCTCCGTGATCTTCTCCACGGTCTTCAGCGACGGCTTGTTCAAGACGCCGGTCGTGATGAAGTCATCGCCATTGGTCCGGGTAATCGTCAGTTTGTTGCTCGTCCCATTGAACGACGCGGAGATCGCCGCGTGGCCGTTCAGAATTGTCGCGACGCTGGCGCCGGTGGTCAACCCGGTGAGCTGGGTTTCCGAGAAATTGATCACAATGTCCGCCGGGGCGGAGGCTCCTCCCGGAGGAGGCGCGGGCACGGGCGGATCGATCTCGATGTGGAACAGCATCTGCCCGGTCGCCAGGGCCGCGACCTGGGCGTTCGTCAGGTCGAACACCGCGGTCGCCGCGGTCGCCGCGGCGCCAGCATTGTCGGTGGTCGTCGCAGTGACCGCTTCGGGAGCCCGAACAGCCGCGCCGGAGAGCGCCACCCCGGTGGCGTCGGCCGGATCGTAGATCTTCAGCGTGCCGGTTCCCGGGACACCAGGCGTCCACGTGGACATCAAGCCGTCGGTCATAAAGGTTGGGTGCGCGCCCAGCTTCATGGCCAGCGAGGAACCCATTCCGGGCATCACCGTGGTAAGGTCGTAATTACTCGCCGCGGCGCCATTAATACTGATGGAAACCCTCATGTTCGGAGCGATGTTCGCTTCGGTGATGAGGATACTGGCCGAGGCATCCGTTGTGGCGCCGCCCGGAACATAGGTCGGCCCTCCATTGATCGCGCTGGGAGCCCGCAGCGAGGCCATGCTCAAATCCCTTCGCATGTGATCTTCAATGACCAGCTTGCCGGTGTCGATCCTGGCATACAGGTTGGAGCCGTTCTCGTTGAATGCCGCATTGGCATTGAGCTTCGTCGCGACCGAAGCCAGGGTGGTGACGCCGGTGATGGTGTAATTGCTCACCGCAGCGGTTCCGATCTTTACGCTGAACACCATCGTCGGCGCCAGCGCGGCGGTATCGACGGTCAGGGTCACCTTGTCGGGCGTGGCGTCGGTTCCGTTGTTCACCGTCACAGACGCGTCGACCTCGCTCCCCTCCTTGATCAGGAAGATGTTGGTGAAGTCGTCAACGCCATCGTCGGTGATGGTCAATTTCTTGGTTGCGTTGTCCCAAGTCGCCGTGAGCCTCGGGCTTGCCCCCATGAAGGTCGCGTGTGTTTCAAGGGCCGTCTTGACGCCGGCTCCGGTTGTGACGGAAGAGAGGTCAATCGGCCCGACGGTTGTGGATCCAATGGTGAACTTGATGCTCAACAACTTGGCGGCGTCCGCGTCGGAGATGGTGAACTGGATATTGGAGGCGACCCCCGCGGACAGGTTGAGCGAGGCATTATTGGTCCCGCTGGCGTCGTCGATGTCGTGGATGATGCCGGTTCCATCGGGGCCGGTCACGCTCGGGATCATGAATCGCTGGTCGCTGGAGGGCCAGTTGGCGGGGGTATTCACGATGGTCCTGAGCGCATTCGCGGTAGTAATGCCGTTCTGGATATTCAGCGTGACGCGACTGTTCGTGCCGCCGGAGGTGGCGCCGGACTTCGCGGCGTCGTTGGTCTTTTGTTGCGCGTTGGTCGAGGAGAGTCCGAAGTAGGTCCGGAACTCATGATTTGCGGCAAGGTCCCGATTCACCGCCGCGATGATCGTCGCCATCTTGGTCATGGAGCCATGTTTCACGACCACGATCAGGTTGCCGCCGGCCAAGGTTCCCATCGTGGCTGTCTGATCCACCAACGCGGTGTCGGTTGAGATGTTCGCTGCGTCCTTCACGGTCTTGAAGGTGACGCCGTTGTAGAGATCACCGGAGTAAAGGGCGGCGACCATGAGCGAGGCCCCGCTGGCGAAGCTCAACGTCTTGGCCGCCTTGGCGCCTGCAGTGTAGGTCAGGCGGTCCGCGCCGTCGCCGCTGCCCGGAACAGTGGTGTCGATGAAGACGAACTCGGTGTTGTTGTCAGCCGGGCCGGAATTCACGGCGGTAAAGGTCACGTCATTGTTCGAGCCCGCAAACGAGACGGTCACGGACGCGTTGGCGCCGCCACCGCCGGCTCCGGCCATGCCTTTCGCCAGATTGACGACTCCCGTGCCTTTCGCGGCTCCGGTTCCCTCTGCGGCGGCGATCGTCCAACCCGCCGGCGTCGAGGTCAGGGCCGCCAGCGCGTTGGCGGTGGTCACACCCGCTTCAATATGGATCACGAGGGTCGCATTCACGCCCGCCGTATAGACGACCGATTCGCTGCCGGAGGTCACGTCGTTGACCAAGCGCACCTCGACACCGAGATACTCCGCCGACGAGCCCGGCGCAGTTACGGTGAAGTCATTGTTGGGACCGGGAACCACGACGGTGTAGGCGTGGTTGGCGCCGATGAGCAGACGCGGATCGCTGCCGGCCAGATCTCCGTCAAAGACATACCGTCCTTTCTTTGAGGGCGTGTCGTCAGCGGTAAAGATCAACACGCCGGCCTCCACGATCAGATCGATGGGATTGGAGTCGGTCATTCCCGTGTGGATCTCCGCAACCCCGACGGTGTCGTTGTCGCCCCGCACGTAGTAGAGTTCCCTGCCCGTCGCCGTCTTGGTTCCCGCAAAGTAGAGTTCGCCGCCGAGGACGACCAGTTCCGCCGGGTTTTCCGGCGTTCCGGAAACCTCGCCCGTGCCGCCTTCCGTGCCGTTGCTGCGCCACAACTTGGCTGTTGATCCGCTCGACGTGGCGGTGAAGTAGAGCAGACTGTCGAATACGGTCAGGTCGGCCGGGTTTGAACCTGTCGCGCCCGCCCTGACGTCCTTCACCAGGCTCGCGAGCGCCCCGTCCACCCTGAAGAGCTCACTGCCCTCCGCGTCACTGGTTGCCGCCAGGTAGGCCTGATTCTTGTAGACCTCGACCTCGGAGAAGGTCTGGATCGCGCTGCCGCCGCTGAAGGAGACCTGTTCCAGGACATCGGAGTCGGTCAACCGGTACAAACCGACCGAGGTCCGGCTGTCCGGCGTCCCGTTCCAGGCGGCGATATAGACCGCCTTCGGCTGGTTGCCAACCATCGCGACCTCGTGGACCTCGTAGAACGCGGCACCGCCGATGGTTCCGATCGATCCCGAACCCGTGCCCGAAATCTTGAACAGGACGGTCTCATTCTGCGATTCACCGACGTAATAGACTCCGCTATTGAAGGCGAACAACCCGCGCGGGCTGTCGGCGCCGACGGCGACATCTCCGCGCACAAAGGTCACGTCAAGCTCGTCCGCCCGGTAGAGCGCCGTGCCGCCGGCATGATCCGCCGCAAAATAGAGCGTGTTGTTCGCGCCCTTGGTCAATCCGACGGGATCGACAATCGGCGCCCCGGCTCCGCCCGGTGTCGCGACCTGCTGCATGCCGACGCCGCTCGTGAACCAGAGCCGGTCGTTGTGGACTCCATCGACGTGATCTCCAGCGACAGACTCCACAAAGTAGAGGCCGTTGCCGACCCCAGTAAGGCTCGTGGCGTCGCCGTTGACCAGGGTGTCGATCTGGCTGAAGCTGGAGCCGCTCGTCCGCCAGATTTCCCGGTTCTTTAGGACGAAGTAGGCAAAGTCGCCGTCGCCGGCCAATTGTTTCGGCTGGTTCGACAGCCCGCCGATCAGTCGGGTGCCCGAAGGGGTTCCGTCTGAGACATACATCTGATAGGGCTGATCGGCGGCGGTATCGTTGGCGACGAGGAAGAGTCGCGAACCCACGACGGCGATATCAATCAGGTTGACGGGCAGCGAATCCTGGGCCGAAGCGGCGGACTTCAGGAACAGCTTCACGCTCTCCAAGGCCTCCGGATCGTCGAGATACTGCAGATACGGCGAGAGATCGAACTCGGCGATGCCGACGCGTTGGGCGAAGGTATTGACATAGGCGCTTCCCGGGACGGTCTTGTCTGTGGCCGCCGCGTTGCCCGGGCCATTGTACTTGAATTCCAACACGGCGTCGCCGCCGACCTGGAAGTACTCAACCTTGACCTTGTAGGCGGTGTTCGCATCCAGCATGTGCTGCCCCGAATTCGCGGCAAAGGTCGCGTGGATTCCATCGTTGTTCACGATCAACTCATTCGGCTGGAAGGCGCCGTCCTTGTCGAGGTCCAGGTACAGACGGCTGCCATCGTCGGAATTCAACGTGAAGTCATACATGCCGCCCGTGGTGATTTGCAGGTAGCCTTCGTAACGCACGGCGTATTTATTCCCGCGTTGGGCGACCGAGAGATCGACCTGCGTCGCGGCCCCCGACGCAATCTCCGCGCCGGCGGCGAAGGCGGCGTCCAGCGTCGTCGGCAGGTCGATCGTGGTGTAGGTGTAGGGCACGGCGACCCAACGCGGCGGGCTCTGGAAGGTGTCATAGCTCCAGTAGTAGGAGGTCACCTGACGCGGCGTGCCTTCGAATTCATAGTAGGTGTAGGCCAACCCCAGCGTACTCCGGATTTCGAGCGTCTCGCCGTCGGGCAACAGGGTGATGGTCGGATCCTCACCGGCCAATGTGCCGGTGTCGACCGGGGCGAGCGCCTTGGTTTCGCGGCCCATGAACACCGGATCGAGACGAATGTAGTCGCCGGCCGTTCCGTCACCGAGGGTGGTGAAACGATACCAGCGTTCGGTCTCGCCGGACATCAGCGCATAGCGGGTATCATCCGGGAAGCCGTCGCCATCGAGGTCGGAATCCTGGAAGATCGAGGGCCGGCCCGTGCCGAGGTTGACCAGGAAGTCGCCGCTGCCGCTGATCGTGCGGTTGGTCAGGATCGCGTAGGCCTGAGGCAGTTCAAACAAAGCGTGGTCGCCATACATCACGTGGAGGCGGCCGGCATCCACCTTGACATTGCCGCTGGCAAATCCCTCGGAGTATTGAGCGCCCACAACAAGGTCATGAACCCGGTCGCCATCAAGGTCGAGACCGGCCGCCGGCGACAGGACGCCAAGCTGGTCATGCTCATCGGCGCCCTCGACGATGAAGCCGGCGTCAGCGAGCGTGAGATCGCTGCCCTTGCTCATGATGGAGAAGAAGATGTAGGCCGCGC
>JAYPGD010000022.1:0-23822 GCA_038126655.1 Verrucomicrobiales bacterium | reverse complement strand
TGGTGGAGGACGGTGGCCCAGAGGTCGTAGATGTTGCGGGGCTTGTCGACGGCGTGGTAGCCGAATTCGTCGGTGGCGCCGTAGAGGGTTCCGCCTTTGACGCCGCCGCCGGCGAGCCAGACGCTGAAACCCTGCGGGTTGTGGTCGCGGCCGTTGGAGCCTTGGGAGAAGGGCGTCCGACCGAACTCGCCGGTAAAGACGATCAAGGTCTCCTCCAGCAGGCCGCGCGACTTGAGGTCCTTGATCAATCCGGCGATGGGCTGGTCCACCTGGTAGGCCATGGCGCGGTGGCCTTTCTCCAATGAGTTGTGCTGGTCCCAGGGATTGGGCGCGCCGCCGGCCCCGATCTTCTTGGTGAGGCAGGAGAGCTCGATGAAGCGGACGCCCTTTTCGACCAGTCTCCGCGCGAGGAGGGCCTGTTGCGCGTAGGCGACCTTTTCCGGGTCGGAGTCGTCCATGCCGTAGAGTTTCCGGGTCGCCTCGGATTCGCCGGAGATGTCGCAGATTTCGGGGACTGCGGTCTGCATTCGGAAGGCGGTCTCGTAGTTGCGAATGGCGGCCTCGATGTTGGAATCGCCGCGGAGGGAAGCGGCGAAGGAGCGGTCGACGCGGTTGACGAAGTCAAGCTGCGCGCGCTGGAGATCCAAAGGCTGGCCGGGGCGGATGTTGGACACGGCCTCCTTGGCGTCGGCCTTGAGGATGGAGGCCTGGTATTCGGCGGGCAGATAGCCGCTGCCGAAGAGACCCACGCCGCCATGCGGCGGGACCGCGCCGCCGCTCTGGAGGACGCAGTAGGTGGGGAGGTTGGCGTTGGCGGAGCCGAGGCCGTAACCCGTCCAGGCGCCGGCGCTGGCGTGGCCCAGGAAAGGGAAGCCCGTGTGCATCGCGAAGTTGCCCTGCGCGTGCTCATTGACCGCGGTGGTCATGGAGCGGACGACGGCGAGATCGTCGGCGCATTCGGCGAGCTTGGGAAAGATGTCGCTTATCGGAATGCCGCTTTGGCCGTGTTGTTTGAATTCAAAGGGGCAGGCGAAGACGTTGCCGTTGTTGTTGAACTGGGTGCGCTCGATCCGCACGGGCATGGGCTGGCCGTGAAGTTCCTTGAGCTTGGGCTTGGGATCGAAGGTGTCGAGGTGCGACACGCCGCCGGACATGTAGCAGAGGATGACGCTGCGGGCCTTGGGCGCGTAATCGAGTGGGCGGCGAAAAGGGCCGGCGGCCCGGGCGCGTTCGACGGAAAGAAGGCCGGAAAGCGCGGCGATGCCGAAACCGCTGGAGGCTAGTTCGAGCGCGCGACGGCGGGTGAGGGGCCCGGAATTCATTCCGCTTCGGCGCGGGTTGATCCGGGGCTTTGGTTCAGTCGTTCGCCCCGGAATGTCGGAGGTTGATGCGGGATGAATCCCGCGCTCCGTTTTGTTGTGCGTATCACCGGACATAGATGAACTCCTTCATGTTGAAGATGGCGTGGGCGAGTTTGGCTGCGGTGGCGGCGGCGCCGGTCTCCTTGGGTAATTGGGAGCGGATGTCGCTCAACTGCCCCTGGAGGTCTCGGACCTTCGCGCGGAGGGCGATCAGGCGGGCGCGCTCTTCGGGTTTCAAGACCGCGAGGACTTCGGCGTCGGAAACGTAGTCCGCGTCGTTCTTCGCGGCGGCCGCCACTTCGTCGGGTTTGAGCGCGCGGTCGTAGAGGCGGGCTTCATGGACTCGGCCACGGAGCATGCGGTTGCCGCCGACTCCGGTTCCGTGCCGCAGACCGAACACAACCTCGGTGTCCCCCGCCTTGTAGGGCTGCAGGTCCGCCTTCTTGAAGGAACGGCCATAGGGTCGGCCATTGCGATAGCCGATGATCGTCCCGTTCGCCCGAAAGACGATGACGATGTGAACGGGCCTGTCCCCGGCCTCGTTCTCCCGGGGCGCGTTGAAGCTTTCGGTGCGGCGGTGATTGTTGCTGCCGGCGAGCCATTGCCGCGCGTCCTTCTCCGCGATGACGATGGAATCAAAGGTCACGCCATTGCGGGTCTGGACCGTCATGACGCCGCCGCCGCGTTGGTTGAGATCGTCGAGTTGCACCCAGGCTTCCAAGGTCTTGGCCTTGAGATCCTGCTTGAGCGGCGCGCTGCGGGCGAAGCCTTTTCCGTCGAGAATCAAGGCCCCGTTCTCCACACGGGCGGAGCCGACCATCCCGCAGTCCAGACCGCCGATCGAATCCTCGCTGCCGTCATCGAACTTCCATTCGGCGACAGGCTTGAGCGATTCGGCGAGAGAGGTCGTCGGCTTCTGTTCACCACGCTTCTCTGAAAGGGCGCTCCAAGCCATCCGTTCCAGGCCGTCCCGCGCCTTTTCGGCTTCAAAGATCCCGGTTTCCAGGTCCTGCATCCGCCGTCCGATCCTCTCGCGGATCCCGGTGTCGACGCCGATAAACTCCAACGCGGCCCGGACTTCGTCAGGCTTCGCGCGGCGGCCGAAGGCTTCCAGCCAGAGCTCCCGGATCGCGGCCTCATCGATAACGCCGAACTTGTCCGCGAATCTGCGGCCGAGGGTCTCGGCGGCGGTCCTCACAAAGTCGCCGTTGAGCATCGCCAGCGATTGCGCGGGAACGGTGGTGACGTCGCGGCGCCCCTTCGCGGAAAAGGGAACCGGCGCGTCGAAGGCCGTGAGGAAGGGGTCGAGTCGATTGCGGATGACCCGGACATAGACCGAACGGCGCGGGGAGTTTCCATCGACCGGCGCGCCGTAGAGGGTGTCATCCAATCGGTGCGACACCTTGAGCAGCGCATCGCGGATGGCCTCGGCTTCCAGCCGCCGCGCGGTGAAGTGGGAGAGCAGGCGGTTGTCCGGATCCTTCGCTTTGGCGGCCTCGGACGGGACGCTGGATTGAAGCCAAGTTTCGCTGGTCACGAGGAAACGGATGAGACTCTTGAGCGACCAGTTGTGCCGGTCCGAGAACTGCGTCGCCAAAAAGTCGAGCAACTCGGGGTGTGAAGGTTTCGATCCGAGCGCGCCGAGATTGTCCGGGGTGTCGACGATGCCGTGACCGAAGAGGTGATGCCAGACGCGGTTGACGATGACGCGGCGGGTGAAGGGATTGTCGCGGCGCAACAGATCCTCGGCGAGCTGCCGACGGCCGCTGAGCCTCGTGTCGTAGGGCGAGTCGTCGATGGCGGAGAGGAAGCGGCGCGGGACGCGGTCGCCGGGTTGCTTGTGATTGCCGCGGATGAAGAGCGGTTGATCGCGACCCCGCCATTCGGCGAGCGAGGGGATGCGGGTCGGAACCGGGACCTCGTTTTCCAATTCGCGATACTTGGCGATGGCGGACCTGGCGGAGCCGAGCTTTGAGAGATCGTTGGCCAATACGCCCTGCCGCAGACAGGCGTCGAGCAGCAGGGCCTGGGCGTCGGTCGCGGCGTTTGAAGCCCAGGCTTCGATGGCGGCCTCGAGGACCTCCGAGTAGAGACTTACGAGCTCCGCGCGGGACCCGGGCGGATTCCCGGCGGCGGCTTCGAACAGGGGATCGAGAAATTCCAGCGTCTCATTCGGCGGCGCGGGCGTTCCCGTCTTCACAACGACCGCCTTGCGGATGCCGAACCAGGAGCGATCGCGGTTGCGGCGCTCCAGGGGCGCGTCGTTGGCGGCGCTCAACTCGATGTGGATGTAGTCGCCTTTCCAGTAGTCCAGGTTGTATTTCTGCCAGCGCCACTGACCGGCTTTGTCGTCCTTGAGATCGGTGATGGGATAGACCGTTCCGCGGCGGGGGTAGTTCTGCACAACGTAGCGCGCGGTGGCATTGCCGCCGCCGTTGATGCGCAGCCAGAGTTCGTATTCGCCGTTGAGATGAAAGTCGGGCGATGTGAGGCGGGCGGCGTCCTTGTTGGAAATAAGGTGGGAATAGGCGCCCGCGGGATAGATGCCGGTCAGGGCCTTGTCGCCGGAGGGCTCGATGGCGAATTCGCCGCCGCGGGCGACCTTGCGCGGAAGACCGTGGCCGTGGCGGAACCAGCTTTGGTAAACGTCCTCCCGGCCGAGCGGCCAATGGCGGACGGTCGGGCTGGTTGAGTCGACTGAAGTTTCGTCATCCCCCCGCGCGCTGCGTTCCTTGGCCGCACGATCGGAGCGCCGAGCATTGCTCGGCATTGGCTCTCTCTCCGCGTCCGGGCCGAGCAATGCTCGGCGCCCCGTGTTTGAGGATCTTGAACGCGCTTCCCGTTTCTCGTAATCCGCTCCCCATTCGGCGACGCGCTTGGCCCACTCCCTGGCGAAGGCGTCGGATTCTCCCGTCTCCGCGGGCGTCAGGGCGATCGGGCGGAGGACGGAGGTCTTGGCCCGGGTTTCCCTGGAGGGTTTGGCGTCGGCGAGGATCCCGCGTTCGAGCCGGGTAACGGATTGCTTCCATTCGTTGGCCAGCGCCATCCGGACCTCGTCCTTCAAAGCGCGAAGCTGATCGCGATTCTTGTTCAGGTTTTCCGGCAGATCGACCACGGCGCGCCCGGGGCGGGTGGAGCCAAGGATGCCGAAGAGCGCGTAGTAGTCCGCCTGGCTGATGGCGTCGAACTTGTGGTCGTGGCAGCGCGAGCACGAGACCGTCAACCCGAGGAAGGCCTTGGTGAAGGCGTCGATCTGGTCGTCGGTGAAGCGGACCTTTTCATCGAGCGCGTCGGTGGGGGCGAAGCCGTGAAACACCATGCGCCAGTGGGAGGCGCCGATCAGCGATTCATTCAGGCCGAGTTCGCGGTTGAGACGCGGCTGCTTGAGGAGGTCGCCGGCGACATGTTCGCGAACGAGTTGGTCGTAGCGGATGTCCTCGTTCAAGGCGCGGATGAGATGGTCGCGGTAGAAGTGGGCGTTGCCGATGATGGGGTCGCCCTCCGAGCCGTGGCTTTCGGCATAGCGCGTCCAGTCCATCCAATGCCGCGCCCAACGTTCGCCGAACTGCGGACTGGCGAGCAGGCGATCGATCAGCGTCTCGGTCGCCTGTCGCGGGTCGGTCGCGTGGGCTTCCTTGAACGCGAGAATCTCATCACGCGTGGGCGGAAGTCCGATCAGCGCGAAGTGCAGCCGCCGGATCAACGCAAACGCATCCGCGGGTTGGGACGGCTTCAGTCCGGCTTCGCCCAGCTTCGCCCGGATGAAGCGATCGACCGGGTGTTCGACGCCTTCGACCTTCGGCGGTCCGGCGCTCTCGATCGGGCGGAAACTCCACCAGCCCTTGCGTCGCTGGAAGACCGTCTCCCAATCATTGCCCGCCGCCAGTTCGGCCTTGGCGGGGATCTTGTCGCGCGGATCGGGCGCGCCGTCGTTCACCCATTTCGCAAAATCACGGAGGGTCGCCTCATCCAACTGCGCGCCGGACTTGGGCATCTTGAGATCCTCGTTCGAATGACGAATGGACTGGATGAGCAGGCTCCCGGCCGCGTTGCCGGGCACGACAGCCGGACCGGTGTCGCCGCCTTTGAGCCGCGCCGCGCGAGGAGCGAGCGCGAGGCCGCCCTTGGCCTTGTCATGGCTGTTGTGACACTCGTAGCACTCCTGCGCGAGGACGGGGCGGATGCGCGACTCGAAGAACTCACGTTGGGTCGGGGACACTGTCGCCGAATGAGCGGGGAACGAACCCGCCAAGGTCAGAATGCCTGCAAGGAATACACTACGCATGGGAGACCCAGTATCCAATTCAGCAGGGCGCAGGTGTCAACGGAATTCAGGCCGCGCCGGCGGTCTTGGGGCGATTAAGGAAGGGGGGTGATTGCGGACGGTTACGTTTGGAATGCGCGCCATTGACGAAACACCCAAGGAGGCTGTGTCCCTGCCTCGGAACCAGCCGCAGAAACCCGGGAATCGGATGCGCCTGCATCCTGACCGGAACGCCGGCGCAGTCAGTCTTGCAGAATCGCCTTCACGACATCGATCAGATGCTTGGGCACGAAGGGCTTCTCCAGAAACTCATCCGGCTTGACGCGACGATTGGCGTAGACGCTCCGTTGAACGCTGCCGCTCAACAGAATGGTCCGAAGCCCGGGATGACGTTTCTTGCTCTGATCGATCAATTCCAGTCCCGTGCTGTGACCCATCTGGTAATCCGTCAGCAGCAGGTCTGGCGCTCCGGCATCGGAATCCAGCGCCTGATACGCCTCGCTGGGAGAATTGAAAATACGTGTCTGATAGCCCTCCAATTCCAGGATCGCGGCGGTCAGCTCGGCGATAACCTGCTGATCATCAACGACAAACACCATCATCTCGCCATTGCCCCGGGTCACCGGCGAGGTTTCCTCCGTCCTTGTCTCTTCGTGTATGGCCATCATGACGTCGACCCTGTTAGCAGTTTCCGTGCCAACCGGGTATAGAATTTCGATAATTTCTCGCAATACGCGGAAATGCGCCATGTCCGCAAGGCCCCGTGAGGACGACGGGGGGCAATTGAGGACTTGGAATGGTTGGGATGCGCGCCCGACCCGCCCGACCGCCCTTTCCGCTTTTGCGGCGGACGGAGCTTTGCCATATTCCCGCGCCATGGACGTATCGGATGCGGAACTCATTGCCTGCGTTTTGGCGGGCGACGAATCCGCCTTCGAGCCGCTTGTCCGGAAATACCAGCCACGCGTGTTTGCGACAGCGCGTCGCTATGCCCGCCGCGAAAGCGAGGTGGAGGACATCGTCCAGGAGGTTTTCATCAAGGCCTTCCAGAAGTTGTCCAGCTTCCGGTCGGACGCGCCATTCGAACATTGGCTGATGCGGGTTGCCGTGCGCACCTGCTATGACTTCCTGCGCAAGCACCAGCGCAACCGCGAGACCGCCCTCGCCGAGCTTTCCGACGAGGAGGACCGTTGGCTCGACGCCGTCGCCAGCAGTCCCGCGGACACCCCCGCGGATGCCGACGCCGCGCAGGCCCTGGTCGCGCGACTGATGGAATCCCTGCCCGCGGCCGACCGGATGGTGATCACCCTGTTGGAGATCGAGCGGAAATCGGTGAAGGAGATTGCGGAACTGACGGGCTGGTCCGCTTCGCTGGTCAAGGTCCGGGCCTTCCGCGCGCGGGGCAAAATGCGCAAGGCCCTCGAGAAGATTTCGCAGGATAAATACCTGTAACCAATGTGTAACCGCCCGCGTCTGCGGAAAAAGGCGTTCAAATCCATGAACATCGAGAGTCTATATGAGAAACTGATTGAGGCGGTCCGTGCGCGGCCCGTCGATGACGGCGCGCCCTATGGGTTCGAGCAGCGCATCATGGCGCGACTGCGGGAACTGCCGCAGGTCGATCTTGCGACCTTGTGGGGACGCAGCCTGTGGCGCGCCGCAATTCCCTTCGCCTGCGTCGCGCTGGCCATCACGATCTGGACACTGACCCACAAGCCGACGACTCCGGCGCCGGCCTATGTGGAAGCGCGCCTGTCCGAACTCGACGAAGTGCTCCTGGCCCCGCTCGTCGATCTCGAAACACAGGGGGCGTCATGGTGAAGTATTGGAACGCCATCCTGGCCGCGCTGGCCATCTTCGCCTGCGGCGTCGTCACTGGCGGACTGGTCGTCAGTCACGTCTATAAGAGCAAGGCGACGCCGGCCCGGGCCGGCATTGCCGAAGCGACCGATCCGACTCCCGTCCCCGTTCCGGCCCGGGCCGCTCCAACCGCCGAACCGCGGCGTATTCTCTCAGGCAAGGCGCCGGTTCGTCAGAGCTTCGAGCGCATTGCCAAATCGCGGGTGGAATTCCTGGAGCGCATCAGCCGGCACCTCAACCTGAGCGAAGAGCAACACCAGCAGGTCGCCGAGATCCTTCGCAATCGTCAGGACCGCGTGAAACAGATTTCCGACCGGATCGGTCCCGAAATCCACGGCGAGTTGCGTCTGGCCAATCAGGAGATCCGCCGCCTCTTGGATCCTGACCAGCGTCGTCGCTTCGAACGCATGCATCGCATGCGCATGCCGCAGCGCCGACCTTTCGGTCCCAAGGGCGACGGTCAGTTCCCGCGCAACCAGGAGCCAAAGCCGGCGGGAAACCCGCTGTAGGCGTCAGGCGCGCCCATTTGATCGCGCCGCGCCAGCGGCTCCCGTTTCGTATTCGTCGCGTTTTTTGCGGAAGTAGGCCGCCATTTCCGCGACGGACGGGACGTCGCTCGACAAGGGTTCGATTCCTTCGTCGTGAGCCGGCGTCGCGCCCGAGCAAAGTCGCGACAAGGCCATGTCCATCTGATTCGGAATCCCCGCCCTTTCAAAGACCCCGCGCATGTCATTCAGCGTGAATCCATGTCCACGCATCAGCACATGGATGTCGTGCCAATCGCGGGTCTTTGATCTCCGGGCGCAGACGAGGCATTTGGACGCAAACAACTCGGACAACTCTGCCATCCTCGCCGTCTTCGAATCGGGGAAACTCTTCAAGGCGCTGATCAGGGGCGGTTCGGCGGCGAAGAAGGAAACCCGGACGATTCCGTCTGCAATGAAGTCCTGCTGATAATCCCTCAGGTCCAATCCGCCATCGTGAAAATCATGCAATGCCGCTTCATCGTCGTCCGGATCCAGTTTGACGGCTGCGGCTCGCGCGGCGGTCTGCAACGCGGACAGACGATCCACAGGCAGCTTTTCCGCCGGGAATGCCAGATCCAAATCGCGACTGAGACGATGATCGATCCGCTCGCTTAACGCCGACCCGCCGACCAGCACAAAGCCGGACAGCAACGGGCTTTCCCGAAGGAAACTCCAGACACGTTCAGCCTCGGGAGTCAGCATGGGCGAATCCTTTCCCTATGTTGCCAAGGATCCGGCGGACGATCGGTTTGGCGCGTCTTACTGCGGCATCCTCGTCGGCCAGCAACGCGTCCCATTCGGCCTGAACGCAATCCAGCCCAAACTCGTTCGCGATATCCAGAATCCGGTGAAACCTCGGGCGCATCAAAGCCGCCCGGATGCGAACCGAGTCGTCGGCCTTGGAATTGGACCAGGCCAGACCCGGGTGACGGGACCAGAATGCTTCGCGAACCGGCATGACGTGAAGACTATGACAGGCGGTAGGAGTTTGCAAACCTGCCGGTTTGCCCGTTCTTCAGCCGCGCCGTAGCGCGTAGGCGTCTCGGCGGCCCTTTCTGTTACGAGACCGACTTGCTCCCGCGATGAGCCGCCGAACCCACGAGAAGGGGACTCTCTCATTTCGCTTCATTTCAAACCCGTGATTCCGGACAATGCGCCCATGTCTCAGCGAATGTTCTCCCTGATTGTTCTGTTTGTCCTGGTCCCATTGACAGGCTTGGCGGCCGAATCTTCCGACTCGTTGCGCGCAGTGATCGACCGAACCCTGCCCAATCTCAAGCCGAAGCCGCGACTGCCGTTGAGCGACCTGGCTGCCACCGTGCGGGTCCGGAATCCGCTGTCGCGCTTGAAGTCCAAGCTGGACGCCGGCGAGGCCGTCCACGCGGCGTATCTCGGCGGTTCCATCACCCAGAACGCCAAGGGCCACACGAAGATGGTCTCCGACATGCTGGTCTCCCTGGCGAAGGAGCGCGGGTCTCGATCGAAATTCAGGTTCACCAACGCGGGTCTCAGCTCCACCTGTTCCACCAGCGGCGCCTTCAGGCTGCAATCCCACATTCTCGACAAAGGGCCGGTGGATTTGTTGATCGTGGAGTTTGCCGTCAATGACGACCAGGACGCCGGGCATTCTCATCGCGATTGCGTGCGCGGCATGGAAGGCATTGTGCGGCGCGTAAAGCGAGCGAATCCAGACGCAGAAATCGTCATCGTCCACTTCGTCAACACGGGCATGGTGGAGACCCTGAACAAGGGAGGGACGCCCTTGTCGATCCGGGCGCACGAGTCGGTGGCCGAACACTACGGGCTCGCCTCCGTGAATGTCGCAGCCTCGGTGGCCGGCTCCATCAAACGGGGCGAGTACACCTGGCAGGACTACGGCGGCGTGCACCCGAAACCCTTCGGTTACCTGGCCGCTTCCATCCGTATCTACGAGGCGATCCGGCAGGGGCTGGACAAGTCGGCGACGGGCTCGCGCGGGCAGGAGGAGCTGCCCGCGCCGATCGATCCGCAAAGCTACGACGCCGGCGTGTTTGTGGCGCCAACCATGGCAAAGCGTTCGGCGGGTTGGAGAGCCGGCAAGGCGACCAAGGCCTTGATGCCGTCCGGCGGCGTGCGCGCACAGTATGCCGGCTACGACGCCCTTCGCGCTGATAATCCGGGCGAGACATTGACCCTGGATTTCAAAGGGCGCGCGGTCGGCGCCTTCATTCTGGCGGGGCCGGACGCCGGGATCGTGGAGACACGCATCGATGGCGGTGATTGGAAGTCAACCGACCTCTTCCATCGGTTCAGCGGGAAGCTGAACTACCCGCGCAGCGTGATGTTTCACACGGGACTGGGAAGCGGCCCTCATCGCCTCGAGTTGCGCGTCTCGGGATCAACCCACGCGGAGAGCAAGGGCAACGCGGCGACGATCCCGTTCTTCGAGGTGAACAAGTGACCACTCAATCGTCATATCCATCCGGATGGTCGCAGTGCCATTTCCAGGCGGTCTTGACGATGGAGTGAAGGTCGGGGAACTCGGGTTCCCAGCCGAGTTCGTCGCGGATGGCGGCGCTGTCGGCGACGAGTTTGGCGACATCGCCATCGCGTCGGGCGACCATTTCCGCTGGGATCGGGTGGCCGGTGATTTCGCGCGCGGCTTCGAGCGCTTCGAGCACGGAAAAGCCCTGGCCATTTCCGAGGTTGTAGACGCGCGATTTTTCATCCAGGGCCTCCAGGGCCTTGAGATGAGCGGACGCCAGATCCCAGACATGGATGTAGTCGCGCACGCAGGTTCCGTCCGGGGTGTCCCAATCGGAGCCGAAGACCTTGATCTGGTCGCGCTGGCCGAGGGCGACCTGGAGCACGAGCGGGATGAGGTGGGTTTCGGGATCGTGATCCTCGCCGCGGGTCTCGGTGGCGCCGGCGGCGTTGAAGTAGCGCAGGCACGCGTAGCGCAGGCCGACCGTGCGCTCCAGCCACGGCAGCATCCGCTCGATCAGGTATTTCGATTCGCCATAGGCGCTGCCGGGGACGATCCGTTCACGCTCTGAAATCGGGAGGGTCTCCGGTTCGGCGAAGAGATTGGCGGTGGAGGACAAGATGAAGCGCTTCACGCCTGTTTCATTCATCGCATTCAGGAGATTGGCGGCGTTGGCCACGTTGTCGCCGAGGTATTTCATCGGCTTCTCCATCGACTCCCCGACCAGCGAATTGGCGGCGAAGTGCATCACGCCGTCGGGCCGATGCGCATCCAGCGCGGCGCGGACGGTCTCATAGGAATTGAGGTCGCCCTCAATGAAGACGGCCTCCTCGGGCACGGCGGCGCGATGGCCCTGCTGCAGGTTGTCGAACACCACCGCCTCGTGGCCCGCGGCGATCAACCGCTCGCAGGTCGCGCTGCCCACATATCCGGCCCCGCCGGTGACAAATACTTTCATGGTCCGAATGGAATCTGATCTTCGCGCTCTGAAAAGACTCTGCGACGTCCGCCGCCGCCGTCAGGGTCTTGCCGGCTCCGTAACGGCGTCGGGAGCAAACTCAACAGCGGCCGCGCCGGCGACCGGCGAAACCTGGAGAACGGACGCCTCGAGACCGGTCGCCAAACGGTAGCCTTTGGCGACGGCCTCCGCAACAGAGCCTACCGCGCCTTCCTCGACCAGCATCACGGCGCTTCCGCCAAAGCCGCCGCCGGTCATCCGGCAGCCGACAACGCCCGGCAGCTCCCTCCCAAGCGACACGAGCGCGTCGAGTTCGGGGCAACTGACCTCGTAGAGATCGCGCAGGGAGTCGTGACTCCCGGCCATGGCGCGGCGGATTCCTCCCCGGTCGTTCGCCTGCAGCGCCTCGACAAAATCACGCACGCGCGAGATCTCGTTGATGACATGGGTCGCCCGATTGCGCAGAACGGCGCGGTCCTCCCCGGCAAGGCGCGCCAGCGCCTGGTCGATGACCGCGTCCCGCAATAGCTCGACGCCCAGAAGATCGGCGGCTTCCCGGCATTCGGCCCGACGCTTCGGATACTCGCTTTCCCCGAGTTCATGGCGCACGCCGGTGTCGACAACCAGGGCGACCAGTCCGGACGGCAATGCGACGGGCGAACACTCCAACGTGCGGCAATCGATGGCGAGGGCGTGTCCCTCGGTGGCGCAGCCCACCGCCAACTGGTCCATGACGCCGCACGGAACGCCGGCAAAGTCATGTTCGGCCTTCTGGCAAAGCCGGGCTCTTTCGGCCGGCTCCAGCGCGGGGGCGCCGCGCTGTTCCATGGCCACGGCGACGGCCGTTTCCAACGCGGCGCTGCTGCTCAATCCCGCGCCGGCCGGGAGCGAGGACGCCACGGCGACGTCGACCCCGGCGGCTTCCCAGCCAAGTTCACGATAACCGTTCAGGACGCCGGCGACATACTTCACCCAGGGTCCGCTTCCACTGCGTTTGTCCGCCGGGATTTCCGCGATTTCGGAAGCGCCGCCATCCCCGGCCACGGAGACGCCGCGAACTGCCGGTTGGTCGCTGGTCTTCAACGCCGCGACCAACCAACGATCAATGGCCTTCGGCATGACCTAACCGCCCTCGTAGTCGACATGCTCGCCAATGAGATTCACCCGCCCCGGCGCCGCGGCCACGGCATCAGGTTCCGCCCCGAACCGTTGGCGAAACAACGTCACGGCGGCGGCGGCAAGTTCTGCGATGGATGAGGAGCCGTTCAAGACGGGCGAGTCTTACCGCCATCCAGCGCTGTTTCAAGCGTTTGGTTTGCCCCCCGTCGCGTCGGGTCCGAACGGACGGCTGCGCGCCGCCTCATGGGACGGCTGCGCGCCGGCGGTCGCAAGCATCGTTCCGCACAGTCCTGCATTCCAAACCGGCGACGGGCGGCTCTTTTCCCCTTGGTTGAATCTTTTTGGGGGCGCTAAAGTCTGATCTGTGCGAATGAGTCAACCGTCCGTCCAATCCATCAATCGTCGAGCGTTCATCCGGGCCGCCGGGGTCAGTCTGGCCCTGCCCCGGATGGCCTCCTTGAGTCATGCGCTGGGCGAATCCGCATCGAAGTCTCCCGCTACCGATGGTGTGCGCATGGTGTGCGTGGGCAATTCCTTCGGCATGTATCCGCCGGAGTTCTTCCCCAGGAAGGAGGGGCGTGATTTCGATCTGCCGCATCTGTTGGAGCCGCTGGACGGGCACAGGGGCGGGTTCTCTGTCTTCTCCAATCTCGATCATGGCATCAAGGGCGGGCACTTCGCGGTGCATTCCTTCCTCAGCGGCGTCAAGACCGAGGAGGCGAAGTCGATGCCCGAAGGCAACATCACCGTCGACCAACGCGCCGCCGAACACGTCGGTTCCAGCGCGCGGTTCCCTTCCTTGACCGTGGGTTCGGATTCCGGCCTCCACGGCGGCTGCCGGATGAGTTGGACGCGCTCGGGGTCGCGGGTTCCGCCGATCGTCAGCCCCCGGGAGTTGTTCAACAAACTGTTCGTTGAGGATGCGCCCAATGTGCGTCGTCGCGAACGGGAACTGATGCAGTTGAAGGGCTCGATCCTCGATGCGGTCAACGACGACGCGGAGTCGTGGTGGCGGGGGCTCGGCGGCCGGGCCCGCGACAAGTTGGACGAGTATCTGACCTCGGTGCGCGACGTGGAGAAGCGGATCGCGCAACAGGAGAACTGGCAGAACATCCCGAAGCCTTCGGTGGATTACCCGGAGCCGGAATACAAGGGCATCGTGCAGGACCTGCCATCGTTGTTCGACCTGATTGCCCTGGCGCTGCAGACGAATTCCACGCGGGTTGCGACGCTGGAAGTCGCCAGCCAGGGCTTCAACACCGGCGCCATCGGCGTCAAGGGCGGTTACCATTCGCTTTCCCACCACGGCAAGAAGCCGGAATCCATCAAGTCGCTGTTGAAAATCGAGCGCTACCAGACCGAGCAGTTCGCGCGGTTCCTGGACAAGCTCAAGGCCTTGTCCGCGGACGACGAGGAAGGTTCGTTGTTTGAAAACACGATGGTCCTGTTCGGCAGCGGCATGGGCAACGGCAACGCGCACACGAACACGAATCTCCCGCTCATTCTGGCCGGCGCGGGTTTCCGACTGGGCGAGCACAAGGCGTATCCGACCAAACGCCGCGAGCCCCTCTGCAACCTGTTCCTGTCCATGCTGCAGCGGTTCGGGGTGGAAACCGATTCCTTCGGTCGCAGCACGGGGACCTTGAGCGGGCTGGATGTCGTTTGAAACAGGGGACGCTTCCGCGATGCAGTCTGGTAACCACGGATCGGAGCGCCGAGCATTGCTCGGCAGTGGCGTCGGGCAGACAGCTGTGCCGAGCAATGCTCGGCGCCCCGGACGCGTGATTCTCGCCGGATTCCAATCCGTCCTTCGCATTGTTTTTCTTACGCTGACCGGCAGTGGATTTGTTGCGGCCAGCGCTGCCGCCGAACCGACAAAGGATCTGTCCCAGACCCTCGGCGCCTACTGCATTGACTGTCATGGCCCGAACAAGCAGAAGGGCGAACGGCGGGTCGATCAATTGAAGTTTCCCCTGTCCGATGGCGACGCCGCGATCCTGGCGCAGGAGATTGTCGATCAACTCGTGCATGGCGACATGCCGCCGAAGAAGTCGGATCAACCGGACGAGAAGGTCCGGTTGAAACTCATCAACCAACTGCGCGAACAGATCCGGCATTACCGCGAGAATTCGGAATCGGTCGGAGGCAAGACCGTGCTGCGCCGGCTGAACCAACGGGAATACCGCAACACCGTCCGCGATCTGCTGCGGATCAACATGGACATGTTCGATCCGGCGCAGAACTTTCCGCGCGACCGGACCTCCCACAACTTCGACAACATCGGCGACGCGTTGACGACCTCGGGTTTTCTATTGGAACAGTATCTGGACGCGGCGGACCAGGTGGTGGAGAAGGCCTTTGCGCCGACGGAGAAGCCGGAAGTCCGGTCCTGGCGTTTCACGGCTCCGTTCGAGCAGCAGCCGGAATTGCTCCGGCCGCATCGGATGGCGTTCAAATCCAGGTATCTGTGCATTCACGAGGCGATCAATTCCGATCGGCACTGGGGCGAATACGCGCCGATCTTGAAGTTCCGGGACGGCGTCCCTCACCAGGGGCGTTACGAGATTGAACTGCTGGTCCAGGGATTGAACCGCGATCACCCGCATCCGAAATCCAAGGTCAACATCGACAAGGACGAACCGATGTGGCTGGGCGTGATCCCGGGCAACATCAAGCACGCCGCGCTGCATGATCCCCAGCCCTTTGAAAAAGTCCTGGCGAAGCTGGAGGTTCCGGAGGACGAACCGCAGTGGCGGAAGACAACCGTCTGGCTGGACAAGGGCTACACGCCGCGCTTCATCTGGATGAACGGCCTGTCCGGCGCGCGCAGCCTGCATTCGCGGATCGGGCTGCAGATGCTGAAAAAGGAGGGCAAGGGAAACAATCCCTTTGGCGCGCATTACATCAAGACGCTGACCGAGGGGCGGTTGCCGCACATCCGCATCCACGAAATCAAGATCCGCGGCCCGATCTACGACGAATGGCCGCCGGCAAGTCGTCGGGCGGTCCTTGGCGACAAATCGTTCGCGCCGGAAGGGACAAGGGAGATTCTGCGCGATTTCGCCTCGCGGGCGTTTCGTCGGCCGACGACGGACAAGGAACTGGAACGCCTCATGGCAGTCGTTGAGCGGCGCCGGGGCGCGGGACGGGATGGTCTGGGGGCCTTGAAGGACGCCTTGAAGGTGGTCCTTTGTTCGCCGTCGTTCCTCTATCTGGATGACGGGGCGAACCCGGAAAGGGGCGGGAAGCCGGATGACGTCGCCTTTGCCAGTCGCCTGTCCTACTTCCTTTGGGCGTCCATGCCGGACGACGAACTGCTGACCGCGGCCGGGAAGGGGGAACTTTCTGAGCCGGCCGCCCTGCGCAGGCAGGTCGACCGCATGCTGGCCGATGCCCGGTCGGAGGCCTTCTACGAAGGCTTTCTCGACAGCTGGTTGAATCTGAGGGAACTCGGAGGCATGCCGCCCGATCGCAGGGCGTTCGCTGTCTATTCTGAAAAGGACCTGCGCCCCTTGATGCTCAAGGAGACGCGGTTGTTTGCCCGCCATCTGGTGGAGGACAACCTGAGCCTGATGCGCTTCGTGGATTCCGATTTCACCTTTGCCAACAAGACCCTGGCGCAGTTCTACGGACTGGAGCCGATGTCGGGCTACGAGTTCCGGAAGGTCGCGTTGAACGACCGGAACCGCGGCGGGCTGCTGGGTCAGGCCGGCGTATTGACCGTCACGGCGAACGGCATTGAAACCTCCCCGGTTACGCGCGGCATCTGGATCCTGGAGAACATCTTCGGAACGCCGCCTCCGCCTCCGCCCGACGATGTCGAGCCGCTGGATCCCGATGTCCGCGGCGCGACGACCGTGCGCGAGCGGCTCCTGAAGCATCGCGATACGCCGGCCTGCAACGACTGTCACCGCAAAATCGATCCGCCCGGATTCGCGATGGAGAAATTTGATCCCATCGGCCGTTGGCGGGAGCGCTATGGAACCCGGCGGGAGATCGACGCTTCAGGTGAACTGCCCGGCGGCGAAACCTTCAATGACCTTGCCAAATTCAAGAGCCTCGCCCTCAAACGCGAGGAACAGTTCGCGCGGATGTTTGTGGAGAAGTTGCTGACCTACGGGTCCGGGCGGCGGATCGAGGCGGTGGATCGGCCTGAAGTGGACCGGATTGTCGCCGCGGCGAAGAAGGCGGGGCTGGGGACGCGGGACGTTCTGCAATTGGTGGTGGAGAGCCCGATTCTGCAGTCGCGATAGCAATTCAGAAGGAGATCATTCCTCCGCTTCCCCGGTCTGCGTCTTCTTCCACCAGGGCCTGTTGATGATCTCCGCTGACTGTTCCCCGGAGGCGAAGACGTGCATCTTCTCATTCACAAAATAGTTCCAGAAGGACTTGGCGGCTTCCGGGTCGCGGATTTCAAAGTCGCCCTTTCTTTCATGTTCGCGCAGGAATCTCCGATAGGCGTCGAGCGGTTCGGGACCGGCCTGTTGAAAGATGACGCGCCCGCCGTATTTCTTGAAGAGGGCCTGATTGATCTTCCATTGGCGGACGAACATGCGGGCCATCTCGCGTCGGCCCCGACGAGTCTCTTTCTCCTGTTTCGGAGTGAGGTAAGGACAGTTCTCTTCCGTCGCCAGAATGGATTCGATGTCGCGTAGGAACTTCTCCTTGGCTTTGCGGTCCTTTTCACTGAGCGAATCGCTCTTCAACTCCGCCTTGAGCTTCTCCCGCTCCGACCGCCACTTCCTGCTCTGCGCCTTCTTCGACACCTCCAACATCACGACGAATTCGTCGAGTTCGTCGTCCGTGGGGGCGATCTTGTTCTCCTTGGCGAAGCGTTCAAGCAGTTGGCCAAGGATCATCCCGTTCAACCGATCCTTCTGCGCATTGGCGACCTCCTTGCCGAGCACGACCGCGATTACTGTCGGCTTGGAATGGGATGATCCGGCTTTGGCTGACTGGGACGGAGACTGCGTGAGCGCGATCGTCAGAATAGCCGAGACGACGATCAGTTTTGGATGGGCCCTGTTCATCAGGCCATTATCCCGATGACGTCTGAAATTCAAAATTGATTCCGTTTCACGAAACATCGATTGAGGCGATTCAAGGCGACACCTTGAGGCCGTGCATCTGCAGCGTGCCCCTGGCGTCGGAGAGACGGAGTTTGAGGCCGCGGCATTGGCAGGAGGAAAAATCGAGGGCGAGATCCTCCGTGTCCCGGAAATCAGCCTTCCTCAGGTCGGCGCCCTGAAACGAGGCCTTCGCCAGCTTGGAGCCGCTGAAGACGCTTTCCTGAAGGGTCGCGGAATCGAACGACGTCTCGACGAGGGAGCATTTCACGAACGGCGTCTTCTTGAGCTTCAGGCCCTCGAAGTTGGCGTAGTCCAGCACGCATTCGTGAAACTCAAGGGTGAGCAGGCCGGAGCTGATCCGGGTCCAGTCAATTCCGCGCAGACGGCATCGCTCGAACACCACTCCGTTGAAGGTCGAATCGGGAAGGTCGGCCATCGTCAGGTCGGAATCGACGAAACGACAGTCGACAAAACCCGCGTTCTCCAGTCGCGCCTGGCTGAAGTCGCAGCGACTGAAGACGCAATTCTCGAATTGGAGATCGCGAAATGCCCCCGAAGCCCGGCAATCAGCGAAGGCGGCGTCGAGGTTGTCCTCGGATGGGTTGAATTCTCGTTCGGCAGGCGCGTCCATGGCGGGAGAGACTGAATGATGCTTGCTGGAATTGCCAGTTATGGCTTGGATCAGCGGCGTTGGATAATGGGAAAATGAAAACCATGAGAAAGATGCACATTTCATTGAAGGCGTCGATTGTCGCCGGGTTGGTCCTCTGCGGCCTTGCGGTCCATGCGGCGGACAAGCGGCCGAACATCCTCTTTGTCTTCACGGACGATCAGGCATCGTGGACGGTGGGGGCGCATGGGCATCCGCATGCGAAGACGCCGCACATGGATCGCCTGATCCGCGAGGGCGCGAACCTGGTCAACTCCTTCACCGTGACGCCGGTGTGCAGTCCGTCGCGGGCGAGCCTGATGACCAGTCGCTATGGAAGCGAACTGGGCATCACCGATTGGCTGCATCCGCGCAACGAGCCGAAGATGGGATTGGATCCGAAGACCCTGACCTTTCCGAAGGTCCTGGCCGGCGCGGGTTATCACGTGGGCTTGGTCGGGAAGTGGCACCTCGGGTTGACCGATGAATTTCATCCGACGAAGTTCGGCTTTCATTATTTCATGGGGCACCGGCACGGCGGATTCAAGACAGTGAACCCGGATCTCGAGAAGGACGGGAAACAACAGCAGTTCAAGGGGTTGACGGCGGACATTCTCGGCGACCATGCGGTGGAGTTCATTCGGAAGAACAAGGACCGCCCCTTCTTCCTCGCGGTGCATCACCGCGCGCCGCACACGCGCTGGCTGCCGGTATCGGACGCGGACTGGGCCCCCTACAAGGATCTGAGCGATGCGGACACCGTGATTCCCAATCCGGATTATCCGAACCTGGACATCCCCCGGGTGAAACGCATGACGCGGGAATACCTTGCCAGCGTGCGGAGCGTCGACCGGAACATGGGCCGGCTGCTGAAGACCCTGGATGAGTTGAAGCTGACCGAGAACACCGTGGTGATCTTTTCCAGCGATCACGGCTACAACATGGGACACAACGGCATCTGGCACAAAGGCAACGGACATTGGGTGACCAAGCCGCCGCCGCCGGTGACGAATCCGAATGTCCCCCGCGGTCAACGGCCGAACATGTATGACCAATCGATCCGCGTGCCGACCTTCATCCGTTGGCCGGGGAAGGTGGAAGCCGGAAGCGTGGTGAAACGCACGGTGACGAACCTGGATTGGTTCCCGACCTTCGCCGCGATCGCCGGGGCGGAGATCCCGAGGGGCGCAACGCTGCGCGGGCGCAACATTCTACCCGCGATCACCGGCGCGAAGAACCTGAAGTGGAATGACGACTTCTATGGCGAATACAGCACCAAACATCAATCGAAGACGCACATGCGGGCTTATCGCACGGAGCGTTGGAAGCTGGTGCGCGATTTCCTGAACCCCGAGCGCGATGAGTTGTTCGATCTGAAGAACGATCCGGAGGAATCGGTCAACCTGATCAAGTCCGACCGTAAGGACGTCAAGCAGGCGGTCCGACAATTGCACAGGAAGATCCTGCAGCGCATGAAGGAGAATGGGGACGCGGTCCTGAAGATGACAGAGCGTCGTTGACGGCTGTGTGGGCGGCCCGGCTATAGGCGTGAGTTGGATCTGCAGCCTGGGTGCGGGCAGCCGGGTTTGCTGCCCGCATTGCTGCGGCTGGTCTTCGACACAATCGCGCTCCGGAAACGTCAACCTCGCGGCTCGATGACGTAGATCAGGTAGGCCGCGCGGCGGGCTTTCGGATATTTCCCGGCCGGGACGGCCTGAAACTTCATCCCCTCGCGCTTCAGGCGCGTTTCAAACGCCGGGTCGGGGCCGGCGGACCAGATCGCCACACGGCCGCCGGAGCGGATCGCTGTCCGCAATGCGCGCAGGCCCGAGATCGAATAGACCGAGGAGTTGGTCCCGGAGACCATCGCCGAGGGGCCGTTGTCGACGTCCAGCAAAATGGCGTCATAGGTTTGCGGCGCGGCCTTCCGGATCACCCGGTTGACATCCTCGATCTGAATGTTCACCCGGGAATCCTGCAGCAGCCCGCCATTGAGGTCCTTCAGATGGGTTCTGTTCCAATCGACGATATCAGGGAGGAGCTCGACCACATCGATGGTCGTCGCGGGTCCGGTGGACTGCAGGGCGCTGGCCAAGGTGAAGCCCAACCCGAGTCCGCCGATCAGGACGCGATGTTCGCCGTCGCGGGAAAGACGTTTGACGCCCACTTCGCCGAGCAGGCGTTCGGATTCCACGGCTTCGGAATGCATCAGCTCCTGACCGGCGAAATTCACGACGAAGGCGCCGTCGTGTTCATACAGGGCCATGGTCCCTCCGGCCAGGGCGTCGGTCTCGGCCAGTTTGATTCTGGGTTTCACGGCATTCAGGCGGAAAACGTTCCCCGCAGGGTGAATCGCGGTTTGGCGTCCGGGTTCCGTCGCAGACTGACGCTGTCGTGGATCTCCAGCGTCGCGCCCGAATTGTCGAAGCGGACGGTCATGATGTCGTGGTGGGGCGTTTCGTGGTAGCGCACGATGATGGTCGCAGTGTCTTTGTCCTGCCATGCCAGGGAGACCGCCGTCCTGGACCAACCGCGCTGGTCCGTCCTGCCGCGGGAGATCAACCACGAGTTGGCGGTCAGCATTGGAGCCGCCCCGTGGGTCCAGCGACGCCAACGGCCGCGCGTCGTCCAGTCGCCGTGCCGGACGCTCGTAAAGGCAAACTCGAAGAAGCCCTCGGCGGTCCGGAGGGTCATCGAGTCGACGCCGGCCGGATTGTCGGGGAAGGTCAGTTTTCGGTTCTTCCACTTGAAGGTCCGTTTGAAGCCATTGGCCCCATTGGGAAAGGGGACGTGCTTGAGGCTCAGTTCCTTGGGAATTTGAAGGGAAATGGACCGGTCGCGCGTGATCGAAGTGGAGCTGAAGTTGGGGAGCAGATGTTTCCAGACCAGATCCAGTTCGCCCTGCATGCTCCGGGTTTCGCTGGTCATGACCACGACGGCGTCCTTCTCCGGAATGACAATGATGAACTGACCGAAAGCGCCGTCGCCGCGGTAGCAGTTGTGACGACAGCGCCAGAACTGGTAGCCGTAACCCTGCTGCCAGTCGGGGTTCTTGTTGGAGTCGGGGCCCTGTTGGATCTGTTTGGAGGTCGCCGCCTTCACCCAGGATTCCGGTAGGATCCGTTCACCCTTCCAACGGCCGTTCTGTAGGAACAGTTGGCCGAATCGGGCGAGACCTTCGGTGTTGATGTTGAGTCCGAAGCCGCCCTTGGCGACGCCCAGGGGACATTCGTCCCAGGTCGCGCCCTGGATTCCGATCCGGTCGAAGAGCCGGGGCTTGAGGAAGTCGATCAATCCCTGCCCGGAGACCTTCTGGACAATGGCTGAAAGCATGTAGGTCGCGGCGGTGTTGTAGTTGAACACGGTTCCCGGCTCGTGTTCGATCGGCTGGGCAAGGAAGGCCTTCACCCAGTCGCGCGCCTTCACGGTGGCGCCGGTTGCAGTCCGGGCCATGCCCGCGGACATGGTCAGGAGATGTCCGATGTTGAGCCGGGCCAACCGGTCGCTGATCTTGGCGGGCGCGCGGTCAGGGAAGAAGCCCACGACCGGGTCCGTCACCTTGAGCGCCCATTCCGCAACGGCAAACCCGACGGCGGCCGAGGTGAAGCTCTTGCTCAGGGAATACATCGAGTGATTCAGACGCGGGCCATAGGGCTGGGGCCAACCCTCGGCGATGACCCTTCCGTGCCGCAACACCATCAGGCTGTGCAGTTCGTGCCCGTTGTCGGCCATGGCCTCGACGAACTCCAGAATATGCCGGCTTGCGATGCCGTTTTCTTCGGGCGTGGACCGGGCCAGGGCGTCGCTCCCGGTTTGAGCGAATGCGCCTCGCGCCGAGGGCGAAAGACTCAGGGCGAACGCCGCGCCCGCCCCGGTTGACAGCCGGATGAAGTCGCGACGATTGGATCTGGAGACGGAAGAGTTGGAAAGCATGTGAGGCGGGAGTCTAGAAAACATCTCGGAATACCCAAGCCCCGCGCTCCGCCCGGTTGCAACGGCGCCCGGACCGCCCGGGGCTCACTTCTTCTCCTGGACAGGCGTTGCGAAGCCGTGGATGCGGTTTTCTATCAACTGCACATCCCGCGTCTCCGGACCGACTCGCACACCGGTGCGCTTCGCCGGCTCGCGCGTCTCCTTGATGTCATTCTTCAGCAGGGTGATCGATTCGACCTGGCCCTGGACATCGACGCCGATGCCGTCGGCCTTGCCGCTGTCGATGATGCGGTTGTTCTCCACGATGTTGCGATGAGGGGCGAAGTCCTTGCCGCGTTCGGGGCGGAAGAGCACGCCGGTCTTGCCGCTGCGGAGGATGTCATTGTCGCGGATGAGGTTGTCCGTGTCGCGGTGCCCGATGGAGACGCCGTAGCTGCGGTTTTCGAGGCATTGGTTCTTTTCCGCGACGCCGTTGCGCACGCCCCAGCAGAAGAAGATGCCGATGTTGTTTCGTTCGAGTCGGTTGTTCCGCATGATGGGGCGTTGCGAGCCGGAGCCGGGGTGGAGACCCAGGCCGGTGTTGTCGTGGGAATGACAGTCCTCCACGCGCACGTCGTGGCAGATCTGCCAGCTCATTCCGTCGCCGTCGTAGTTGCGCGAAGTGACGCCGCGGAAGGTGAGGCGGCTGCAGTCCTGCGCGAAGATGCCGCCCGCGTAATTGCCGTTGAGGTTCTCATTTTGTTCCTTGTTCCCGTCCAGGGTGATGTTCTCGATCACGACGTCCTCGACGAATTCGCAGTTCAGGATCGGGAACAGCGTGGCGATCGCGCTGTCGCCCATGAGCCAATAGTTCTTGCGGAGGGCCTTGCTGAGTTTGAAGCGGTTGCCGGAGCGGGCGATGAGCGTGCCCTTGTAGACATCCTTGCCGCCGTGGTGCGGGTTCATGGTCTTCAGGCAGACGCCGTCGCCTACCCGGAAGCCGGAGGCGTCCTTGAGCGTCACCTCCTGATCGAACCAATCGCTGTCGGCGGCGAGCCTGGTGGAAACGGAGGGCTCCTTGATCAGCACGCTGTCAGATCCGGAGCCGAGCAGGCGGACCTTGGAGGCGAGATGGACGGCGTTGCGCAGCCGGAAGACCCCGGGGAGGACACGCACCGTGCCGCCGCCTAGCCGGGCGACCGAATCGACCGCGGCCTGGAGGACTTTCTCGTTGTTCCCGATCAAGTCGCCGCTGCGATTGCCCACGGTGATGGTGAGGCGTTCGTCCCAGACCGGTTCGACCGCGGAATCGCCGGAAGTGGCGCGCGGATGCCTGATCCCGGGCGTCGCCGCGAAAGCGGAGGATGCGGCCGCCACGGGTGAGCGAAGAGCGGGGTATGGGATTCATGAGGGTGTTTTACCCACGGAACACGCGGAATACACGGAAAAGAAGCTGGGCAGCGGACAAGACGCAAAAAAATTTAATGTTTCCTGCTTGTCACCCAACGGGAAATGGTGCAGTTTTCCGGCCCCTCACCGCGGGGTGGAGCAGCCCGGTAGCTCGTCAGGCTCATAACCTGAAGGTCATAGGTTCGAATCCTATCCCCGCAACCAATTTGAACATAGAAAACCCCCGAAA
>JAYPGD010000021.1:17012-24349 GCA_038126655.1 Verrucomicrobiales bacterium | reverse complement strand
ATACTCAATCCCTGATCGTTTTGCGCAAGAGCTCGCTCGGCTGAACGACCGCGAAGCGGTCAGGGAAGGTAGCCGTCGGTTTCAACCGGCGGTCATTGCGAACACAAGGCATGCGTCCCAAACGGGACGCGGGAACGCCCGAGATTTCCTCGTGGCTTGCCAACGCTTCAGCAGCGTCCCTCCGTATAGCGCTGGTTTTGGGTGGACCGAACCGCCGGTCTAAACCGGCGGCTACCCTGCATCGCCGCTTCGCGGCGGGCGGGTGGGTAAGATCTCCGGTCGGGGCGCCGAGCATGGCGGTCTGTCGCACATGTCTATTTTCTGAACTGCGCCCCCGGACGTCTGGAGGGTGATTGACGCTTGGGTATTTGGGGGATGGGGCCTATGCTCTGGCCGTGCCAGTCAAGCTTTCCATCATCGTTCCGGTCTACAATGAGGAGGACAATGTCCTGCCTTTGGCGGAGCAGGCGGTCGCGTCGATGAAGGGGACGCGCTGCCGTTTTGAACTGGCCTTTGTGGACGACGCGAGTTCGGACCGGACCTGGGAGCGGATTGGGGAGGCCCGCGAGAAGTTTCAGAAGGTTCGCGGATTTCGACACAAGCAGAACGCCGGACAAAGCGCGGCGCTCTGGACGGGCATCCAGTCAACCGACTCCGAACTCATCGCGACCCTGGACGGAGACCTGCAGAACGACCCGGCCGACATTCCCCGGATGATGCGCGAGTTGGAGGAATTCGATTTCGTCTGCGGCAAGCGCCTGAACCGGCAGGACAGCTTCGTGCGGATCATGTCCTCATTGATCGCGCGCAAGGTCCGGCAGTTTGTGTTGGACGCCGATTTCGAGGACACGGGCTGCGCCATGCGCGTCTTCAAGCGGGCTGCGTTGGAGGGAGTCTTCCCTTTTAACGGCCTGCATCGATTCCTGCCGATCATCGTGCAGAACGGGGGCTTCAAGACCTTGGAGATCCCGGTCAATCACCGGCCCCGCGTCGCCGGCGTTTCCAAGTATGGCATCGGCAACCGCGCCTGGCGGGGCATCGCCGATCTGGGCGCCATGCTCTGGTATCAGGCGCGGCGGTTCGATCACATCGACGTCGAGGAATTGCCGCAGTAGCCGGCGGCGAGATCGTCGAACCTCCGGTCACGTACGTCATCCGCCCCCGCGTGGGCTCTGTGAGCCCATTGCGGCGCCACCGCCTGACACAGGCGACGCCACACCCTGTTCCGCCGTATAGCGCAAACCGCAGATTGAACGTTCGTAGTTTGTCGCTGGAGGCGTCCCGTTACAAAAGCCGGCTTCTCCAGTACTTGTGCGTGGATTCGGCGGAGCCTACGATATCCGCCATCGATTGCCCAAAGTGTTCCGCCCAGATGAAGAAGGAGACGTATTACGACATCGAGATCGACCGCTGCTCCAACTGCAAGGGATTCTGGTTCGATGAGTTTGAAAAGAACGACCTGCTCCAGAAGGAGGGCATCGCCACGATTGACGACGGCGACGCCGAAACGGGGAAGCTCTACAACCGCGTCGATCGCATCAAGTGCCCGCGCTGCGACTCGCCGATGATCCGCCTTTACGATCCCAAGCAACCCCACATCTGGTTCGAGGAATGCGCGGTCTGCGGCGGCTCCTACTTTGATGCGGGCGAATTCAAGGACCTGGCCGAGGAGACGATCGGCGACTTTTTCAAGGCGCTGTTTCGGAAAGAGCGGCCCTAGGCCGAATGCCAAGATTCCTTGAGCAAATCGAATTGAGGAATTGCCCGGTTGGGACTTGCTCGCTGCGCTCGCTTGGGGTCGGAGGCCGGCCCAGTCCTTCGTCGCGCCTGGCCGCGAAAAATTTTGCCCCGGCCGATTCACGCAAGGACTTTTGGCAATTGGTTTGGGGAGCGGGCGGGTCGCTTCCCTGGGAGATCACGGCATCAAGGATGATTCGCGTCTGGAGGAGCGTCAGTCGCCCTGGGCGGAGTCGAGTTCGACCTTGAACGTCGTTCCGCCGCCTTCGACGGATTCAAAGGTCAGTTCGCCGCCGTGCTTGCGGACGATGTTTCTCGCGATGGGCAGCCCCAGTCCGGTGCCGCCGTGCTTCTTGCTGAAGAAGGGGACGAAGAGCTTGTCCCGGAATTCCATCGGGATGCCGCCGCCATTGTCGGTCACGCTGATCGTCGCCTTCCCGTCCCTGTTCTTCGCCTTGAGCGCAACCCTGCCGCCTCCGTCGGGGCAGGCTTCGGCGGCGTTGCGGATCAGATTCAGGATCACCTGTTTCATCTGGTCCCGGTCGATCCGCGCGGCGACTCCCCCTGAGGGCGCGACCTCGAGGGTCACCTTGCGTTGCTCCATTTCCGGGGCGACGAATTCCCGGATTTCCGTCAGAAACTCCTCGAGTTCCGTCCGTTCCGTGTCCGGTTCGGCGGGGCGCGCAAAATCGAGGAAGTCCCGGACGACGCGTTCCATGCGGGCCAGTTCCTGGTCGATGATCTGGGCCTGCCGCGCGGCCGGCGATCCGGGCTCCACCAATTCCGCGAGAGCGAAGGTTCTCGCCTTCATCGCCGTGATCGGGTTCCGGATTTCGTGGGCGATGCCGGAAGCCAGCGTGCCGATGTTGGCCAGTTCCTCCCGCTGCCCCGCAAGCGTGCGGGCTTCGCGCAACTCCAGCCGCATCGGCGAGAAAAACACCTTCCAGGCCATCCATGAAAGTCCCGCCGCCGACGCGACCGTGAGCAGGAAGGAAATCCACAATGTCCGTTGCAGGCCGCGCACGGAGCTGCGATAGCCCTGCAGCAGTTCGCGAAAGGCCTCCGACCTTGCGACGGCGAGTTCATTCGTCAGCTCCACCGTCTCGTCCGCCATTTCGACGATGCGCTCAACGCGCATGGCCGCCAGTTCGGCCTCGTCGCCGCGTTGGCGCGCCGCCATCAGCTTCTTGGCCTCGGCAAGGTAGAGATTCAGGCCGTCCTCGATCTGGCGGAGGATCTCCGTTTCCTCCGATGAATCGAGCAGCGGCCGCCGCTCCTCAATGAACCGCGTCAGCTGGGATTCGAGCGTGTCGAAGCGTTCGCTCAGCGCCGGGTCTCCGGTCACCTGATGCCGGAACAGCGTCGAGTTCATCCGGTGGATGCGGGAACGAAGCTGCGCCGCGATCCGGAAACGGCGGACCTGGAGATTATCGGACGCCGCCAGCGCCTCGTCGATCCGGTCCATGGATCCCGCCAGCTTCCAGGCGGAGGCGGCCAGCAGCGCCAGCAGGAGCGCGACGAGGGCGTAGAAGGCGTTGTGGGCGGCGGCGCGTTTCATCGTGGATCGGATACAGGACTGCGAAAGCGTCCGGGCGAGCATCGCGGGTCGGAGGCCGCCCGAAAAGTCAAAAGCCGGCCGCGCTCATGAGCGCGGCCGGCTGAGAAGGGCCTTCAACATCCACGCCGGATCAGTCGTCCGCGCGGATGGTCCATTGCCCGGAGATGTTTCCGAGGGTCAGGTTCGTCCTGCCCAGGGTGGCGCCCGGCATGAGAAACTCCACATGGCCGTCCGCATACAGGTAGTTGAAGCTCTCCCCGTGCAGCGCGTTGACGCGCAGGCCGCTGCCGGCGATGTGCTCGCCCGCATTCTGGATGTAGTGCTTGTTGCCGTGGATGGAGCCCTGCGAGTTCTGCGCATGCACGCGCTCGGTCAGCAGGATCGTTCCGACCTGGTCGAGTATTGCGTTGTCGCGCACGGATTGCTGATGCCGCGGGGCCACCGTCGTGCTGGGGGCGGGATCGGCCGTATTCCAGTTGCTGTTGGGGCCGGAATCGACGATCCAGTGCAGGCCGACGCCGGTGCGGTTGACGGGTTTCGGCGGCCAGTCGTCAGCCGTGGGGGTGTGGCCGCTGAACCTGTGCGTTCCCATGTTGTGGCGCGGCATGGCATAGCTGCGCCGCACGTTGTTCGGTTGGGACGCGTCGTTCAGGACCTTGTCAGAGGGGCACTGCAGCAGCTTGACGCGTTTGCCGGCTCCGCCGCTGGTCCAGGCGCGCAGTTCGCCCGGCGTCTTCAGGCCGCCGAGATGGCCGTCCAGCAGGTCGTCCCAGGTCCAGGCGATGCCGGCTCCCGTGCGGATGGCCGCATAGGGCAGCTTCTCCTTGTTGGAGTCGGTGTACATCCGCAGGGCGACGCCCAATTGCTTGAGATTGCCCAGGCAGGTGGTCGAACTGGCCTTGGCCT
The DNA here is from genome assembly GCA_038126655.1 of Verrucomicrobiales bacterium. Lineage (GTDB taxonomy): Bacteria > Verrucomicrobiota > Verrucomicrobiia > Limisphaerales > JAYPEY01 > JAYPEY01. The sequence goes on along the minus strand of JAYPGD010000021.1, from coordinate 20,148 downwards.
TCGCCTTGGCCAGGGCCGGCAGCAACATGGCCGCCAGGACCCCGATGATCGCGATGACGACCAGGAGTTCGATCAGGGTGAAGGCGCGCAGACGCCGGCCGCGGCGCGCCGTGAAGTTGAGGGTGTTCTTTTTCACTTTTGAGTCAGATTGTTGATTGTCGATATTGTTGTTCGGTGATGATTGGGCGCGGATCAGAGTTTCCGAAGGTTCACTTCGAGCGATTCCGCCACGATGACGTAGGCGTGGCCTTCGGGCGCGACGGGCGCCTTGTCGAGGAAGCCCAGGGTGACCAGTTCCTCCAGGCTTCCCGGGATCTTCTGCATCTCCGCGTGGAAGGACTTCAGGATGGCCGAGAGTTCGGGGACGATCTCCGATGCGTCCATACCGTCGAAATAGGATCGGACGGGCGCGACGGGTTGGACCGGTTCGCCCGGCACAGGAGGCGGGGGCTCATTGGCCGCAATTTCGGCCGCAGACAAGGCCTTGACCTCGTAGACGGGTTGTCCGGGAACGCCGAGTTCGGCGGTTTCGGACGAATCACCCCCGCAGCCCACGAGCGCGAGAGCAGCGGCCGCAGCCGCTGTGAATTTCATTTTCATTGTCGTGATACAACAGATTGGTTTGTTGAGCTTGCTGTCGTGCCGGCAACGTGACGCCGGTCGACGATTTGCATCAGCGGCCCGCATGCCAATCCGGCTCCAATTCCAAACAGCCCCTTTTCACGTGATTTGAGGCCTTCCTCTCCCACTCCTGTTCCGACATTCGATAACCGTGTTTCCAACTTGCATGCCCGGTTATCACCTCCGGGGAGTCCGTCCCGCCGCCAAACCGCGATTCGGCGCCCGTTCCGGCGGTTTGAACGGGAACAGGCGGTTGGCACGGCATCCGCTGGTAGGAGGTTCTGAAGAAGCCATCAGATGTGAACTCAACGATACCAACCCCAGCCGCCGTCGGGGCCGCAGACAAGTCCATGAATCCAATTCTGCTTATCATCGACGACGACGCCTCCGTCCGCGAGGGATTGAAGACCGTGCTGGAACTAAAGGGATACGAGGCGCGGATTGCCCAGGATGCCGAAACGGCGATTGAGATGATGACAACCCTCACGCCCGCGTTGGTGATCCTTGACTGCCAACTCCCGGGAATGGACGGCATTGAAGCGGCGCGCAGCATCCGCGGCGGATTCTGGCGGCTCCCCATCCTCGGCATCAGCGCGCATCGGGACTGCGCGGACGACATGTTGGGGGCGGGCGCGACGGAGTTTCTGCCCAAGCCGCTCGACATCAAGGCGCTGTTGGACCGGGTCGCGGCCCTGCTGGCGGAACGCGCTTGAGAATCAACCGCGACCCCAACGTCTCCCACCGACATGAACACCAGGAAACATTCCAAAGCCAAGGCAACCGCGGCGCTCATTCTCACCACGTTGTGCGCGATCATCGCGCTGCAGAACACGGAGACCGTCGAGGCGCGCATCCTGTTCATGGATCTGTCCATGCCCCGCGCCTTCCTGCTGTTCGGGACGACCGCGATCGGATTCGTCAGCGGAGTCCTGACAACCTTGTTTCTGAAATCCCGGGAATCCCACGGAAGCGGCGCACGGAACGAATCTTCGCGTGAGGCATCGGACGATGTCTGCTGCGAATGGGACTGAGAACATCGGCCCGCCCCATCAAATCGGGAAATCCGACGTCTTCGGCGCCATGTGCTGATCTGCCGGTTGTCAGATTGCCGCCGCTTGGACAATCCAGTAACCTACGCGCCCTCACATCCGAATTCACCATGAACCATGACGACGAATCGTGGCGCAAAACTGAAGCTGGGAGGGGCGGTCGCGGTGACGCTCCTGTGTCTGATCGGCGCTCGCCGGAACACCGAAACAGTCGAGGCGAAGATCCAGCGTCTGACCATCTCGATGCCCTGCATGTTTCTGTTGTCCGGAACGATGGCGAGCGGATTTGTGAGCGGCGTTCCGTTCACCGTGATTTTCAAGGGGCGCTCCGTCGGCGGTTCGCGGGACCGGGCGCGGGGCGGGGACCCGGATTGAAGCGCGGGCAGTCGGCCTCTAACCGCCATGAACAGCCCGATCTGCTACGCGCTCGCCGTCCTTTTCGTCGTGCTGATTGGCGTGGATCTCGGCGTCTTCGGCGGTCGCGTCCGGGCGAGGCGTCCCGCCGACGCGTTGGCATGGTCGCTGGCCTGGCTGGCGGTCGGCGTCGGTTTCGCCTTCTTCATCTACAGCTTCTACGAGTTCGGCTGGCAGGGGAGCGATCCGGAAGCAGCCGGTCGATTGGACGGCCTATCTGTTGGGCGGCGCGGTGGTCTACTCGGGCGCGGCGTTGATGGCTGCGACACATCGGAACCGTCGGCCGTCGAGGAATCTGCTGGTGAAGCTGGCCGCGCGCCGCTCCCGCCTCAAGGTGAATTCTCCCAAGGCGGATTTCTTTCAGGACGTCCGCCGGGGCAAAGCCATGACGCATGCCTTCATCGCGCTGCTCATGGCGCAGAGCGTTGCGTTCGGATTCGCGGTCTCGTCGTTGCCCGCCACCGCGGTCTTCACGCGGGACCCCTTCATCATGGCCGCTTCCGCCGCCTGCGCCTGCCTGGGATTCCAGAGCCTCTACTTCGTGGTGGCGGCGTGGCTGGACCGGCTTCGCTATTTCAAGATCGCGCTGGGCGCGTCGATCGCGTTGTTTGGCATTCAGTTCCTGCTGTCGCCGTATTGGAGTTTGCCGCCGGCGGTGACGGCGGTCTGGCTGACGATCTTGTTGGGCGCCGGAGCGCTGGCGTCATGGAGGCATCGCGACGCCGCGCCCCTGCTTTCTCCACTGGCCGACGATCTCGAGGAGTTGGGCGCCATCAGCGTCTCACAGACAAGACGGGTCGTGATCCTGACCATGGGCCTGAGCATGATTGTCCTGGGCGTGCTTTTCATGCTCACCCCTCTGCCCGGCTGGTTGACGGTCTTCGCCGGCTTCGGCCTGCTCAGCATGGAGTTCGTCTGGGCGAGACGCTGGTTGAAGGTCCTTCGGAATCGCGCCCAGCTCCTGCGAAAGGTCTGGTCGAACGAATCGAACGCGGAATAGCCGCCGTCAATTTCCATCCATGAACGACACCCTATCCAATCCTTGGGAAACC
>JAYPGD010000021.1:16522-17002 GCA_038126655.1 Verrucomicrobiales bacterium | reverse complement strand
ACCCATGCCCGGCGACGAACCGCGCGTGACAACGATCGGCGACCTGACCCTCCGGGAACGATTCGACGGACGCGACTTCTGGTTGGCGAGCGGCCACGACGCCGGCGCGACGCCGGAGGAGGAACCCGCTTGGAGGCGGTGGCCGCTGAACGCCGATTACAAGTCGGTGACATTGACGCCGCTGTTTCCGGACCGTCCGGTTGTCGTCGAGACCGAAATCCCCATTTGTCTGACGCCCGGCGGCGAAACCAGGATCTACGCCCGATGTCCGCTCTGGGTCCGGATCGATCTCGTCGGCAGAAAGCAACTGGCCATCGAGGAGTTTCCGACCGTGATCCTGTCCAACACCTGGTTCGGCGCCTTTACTGACGGGACCTTGGGCTACTGGGTTTCCTCCCGGACCCGCACGCAGATCGAACCCGATCCTACGCGCCCATGGATGGCTATCTGCCCCGTGCACATCCGCAATCGCTCTGATGT
>JAYPGD010000021.1:0-16512 GCA_038126655.1 Verrucomicrobiales bacterium | reverse complement strand
GTCTCGCCCTGTTTGCCAAGGACGGCCAACTCTGGGCGGACGAAACCCGCGTCGCCTATCGCGGACCCGATTCCGTCAGCCGGATCGAGAACACGGGCAAGCGGCCGCCTGAAGCGACCGGCTCCCGGTTGGTTTCTTCGCCGCGGGTTTCGGCCAAGGAGTCGTTCACGGCCAGGACCTTCACCTCACTCAAGGCCTTGAGCCAAAGCGTCGCCCAATAGGCGCGTCATCGAAATCCCATGAGCTTCAAAGAGTATTTCAATCCGGAGACGATCGGAGCCTTTTCCCGTGTGGTGGCGTTGATCTTTCTCGCGCTGCCGGCGGTCTTCGGGATCAGCCACTGGGTGAACCGTCGGCTGTCCGAGCGGTTCTCCTCCCACCAGGGCATGCTGGCGAGCAAGACCATCCTCTATGCGGGCGTGGTCATGATCATCCTGACGCTCATCCGTGAACTGGGTTTCTCCATCGGCCATATTCTCGGAGCCGCCGGCGTCGCCGGCGTCGCCATCGGTTTCGCCGCGCAGACCAGCCTCTCCAATTTCATCAGCGGACTCTTTCTGATGGCGGAGAAACCCTTCGTGGTGGGCGACGTGATCGTCGTGGGCTCCGCGAGCGGAACCGTGCTTTCCATCGATACCCTGTCCGTCAAGCTGCGGACCTTCGACAACCGCATGGTCCGCATTCCGAACGAGACCATCATCAAGACCGAGACGACCACCGCCACGCGGTTCCCGATCCGCCGCGTCGATCTGGAGGTCGGCATCGCTTACAAGGAGGACATCGCGCGCGTCCGGGAGCTCCTGCTGGACGTCGCGCACCGGAACCCCCTTGTCCTTGAGGACCCGGAGCCGCTCGTGCACATGGTCGGCTACGGCAGCTCCTCCGTGGACCTGAAGTTTGTGGTCTGGTGCGTGCGCGAAGATTGGATCAACGTGAAGAACCAGATGTACGAGCAGGTGAAGAAACGCTTCGACGACGAGGGCGTCGAAATACCCTTCCCGCACCTGTCGCTCTACAAGGGCGAGGCCACTGCGCCGATCCCCATTCAACTGATCGAACCGGAAGCGAAGGCGCGAAAGCCCCGCGCCGGGTCGCGCTCCAGAACCGGAGGAAAATCGTGAAGAAGGTCATCCAGAAAACAGCCGATCAGACACTGAGCGCCGCCAAGGGCGTCGCTTCGTCCGCAGCCGGAGCCGCGGGAAAGACCATCGGCTTCGCCCGGGACACCGCCGCGTCAGCCCTTGGCGCCATCGGCCAAGCGGGACGCGCCATCGGTTCGGGACTGTTCCCCTCGCTGGTTGAGAAACCTGAAGCCGGTTCCCACGCCAAAACTCCCGGCGCGGCTCCCGGCATCGAGAATATTCCCGACATCGACGTCGCGCCGGAAAGCGGCTCCATCGGGATCACCTGCGTCGACCTGGGCGATGGGCGGACTGAATCGCGGAGCTGTCCCGATCTCGCGGCCCTGCTTGCCGAGGAGCGCCCCGACTGGAGCCGGACCCGCTGGATCAATGTCGACGGGCTTCACCCCTACGTGGTGAACCAGTTCAAGGAACGATTCGGGTTCCATACGCTGGCGGCCGAGGATGTCCTGACCACGCCCCAGCGCCCGAAGATGGAAAGCCACGGCGACCACCTCTTCGTCATTGCCCGCATGCTCACCTGTGTGGACGGCCGGCTCGGCAACGAACAGGTCAGCTTCTTCTTCTTCAAGGACCTGCTGGTGACCTTCCAGGAACGCCCCGGCGATGTCTGGGAGCCCGTCCGCAAGCGCATGCAGAAAACCAGCGGCCGCTTCCACAAATACGGAACCCCCTACCTGCTCTACGCCCTGCTCGACGCCATTGTCGACCACCTGTTCCCCGTGCTCGAAGGCTACGGCGATGTCCTGGAGGCGCTGGAGGATGAGGTGGTGTCGAACCCGACGCAGGAAGTCCAACGCCGCATCCACGGAGTCAAACGCGACTTAATCTCATTGCGCCGGGTCATGTGGCCCATGCGCGAGGTGATGAACAGTCTGCAGCGCGATGAGGACGACCTGATTGAGGACGAGGTGGAGGTCTACTTCCGCGACGTGCACGACCACGCGGTGCAGATCATCGAGGTGGTGGAAAGTCTGCGCGAGATGGCCGGCGGCTTGAACGATCTGTTCATGTCCTCCGTCGGCAACCGGATGAACGAGATCATGAAGGCGCTGACCATCATGGCCAGCTTCTTCCTTCCGATCACCTTCGTCGCCGGCGTCTACGGCATGAACTTCGAGGTCATCCCGGAATTGAAATGGAAATATTCCTACGCCGTGTTCTGGGGCGTGTGCCTCACGATGACAACCGCCCTGGCCGTCTACTTCCACCGCAAGGGCTGGATCGGCGGCGGGAAGTAGGAGAAGCCCCGGGCGGAGTTATCCGTGTTCCGACCACGACACGCCCAGGCGGGCGCTTCCGGCTGCCGGCGTCAGGCGACTTCAAGGACCTTCAAATCGAAGGTCAGATCCTCGCCCGCAAGCGGGTGATTGGTGTCAACCTTGATGGTCGCGTTCTCCAGGCTCACGATCCTGCCTTTCACCGGCTCGCCAATCTCCGCGTTCAGCGTCACGACGTCACCCACGCGAATGGGTTCGTCATGCGTGAACCGGCTTCGCTCCACTTCCACGATCTTGCTTTGGTCGTATCCGCCGAACGCTTCGCCGTCCTTCAACTTGACCGTGGCGGTGTCGCCCGGTCCCAGCTGTTTGACCGCTTCTTCCAGGCGGGGAAAAACCTCGTCTCGTCCGACCGTGAAGATGTAGGGGGCGGCGGCCTTGGTTTCGACCACGACCTTTCCGTCGTTCAACCGTCCTTCCAATTCAAGTTTGACCCGGTCTCCTGCTTTCATGGTTGTCATGTCTGTCCTTTCCTTCTGGTTGCTCTGTGATTCTGGTTGGCTCTGATCTTCGGCGGCATGGTCTTCAGGCGGAGTTAGCCGCATTCGTGTTGGCGGGGTTTGGAGCGGCGAACGTCGCCTTGCAGGTCGGACACTCCACGATCTGTCCCGCGCCGCGGATGTCGCATTTGATGTGCTGCCCGCACTGGGGACAGGCGAATCGCACCGTGTTCTGGCTCTCGCGCCCCTGGTCTGTTTTGGGATCCAATGCTATTCCTGTTTTCATGGTGGTTTGCCTTTCGGTTGGGAGGTGAACTCGAATTCAGACGGGGGAGGCGGCGCTCATTTGGCCGCCGCTGTCCAGGTCATTGCACGCCTTCTCCAGGTCCGCCGTGAAAACGGTCATGTCGTAGTCCAACTGTCGATGTCGGGCCAACAGATCGTCCAACCGTTTGGCGCGCTCCTGCATGCGGAGGCCGCCCTCGAGATCGGCCTGTATTCGGGTGAGTTTTTCCAGGCGCTCCCGCGACCGGTGGTTGATGTCCTTCAACCGCGAGACCTGCAACCGGGCCATGATCAGCTCGGTCCTGGCATCTGGCGGTTTCGTCTGCATGCATCCCGCTAAAGCCAAAACCGTGCCAGGCCGCCCCGCCGGGGCGGCCGCCAGGCGTCTCATGCAGGATGCATGAACCGGGCCGACGCGTTCGTGCAGATTGCAGGCCGACGCCCCGGTTCAGAGCGAGTATTCCTTACGCTTGCGGTAAAGCGTGGCCGGATCGATTCCAAGAATCTCGGCCGCGCTCTCCATGGTCTCAGCATTTGCCACCACACGACGAAGATGCTCGCGCTCCAACTCCTCCAGGGAAACATTCGCCCCCAATTCCACTGCGGCGGCCGGCCGGTCGGCATCGGCGCTTACCTTGGCGGGGAGATCGTCCAACGATATGCGAGCGCCGTCCGCCAGGATGACGGCGCGCTCGACTGCGTTGCGAAGTTCCCGGAGATTACCCGGCCAATCATAGCTGGTCATCGCTGCGAGCGCCTCGTCGGAAAACCCGGCGGTCCGCCGACCGCTTTGCGCTGCGAAGAACCGGAAGTAGCTCTCGGCAATACGAAGGGTGTCGCGGCGACGTTCCCGCAATGGCGGCATCGTCAGATTGATCACGCTGAACCGGTAATACAAATCCTCCCGGAAACGCCCTTCAGCGATCTCCTTCTCCAGGTCGCGATTGGTCGCGGCAATCACGCGGAGGTCAGCCTGGCGGACCTTCGCCTCGCCCACGCGTTCGTATTCGCGCTCCTGCAACAACCGCAACAAACGCTGTTGAATGTCGAGCGGGAGTTCGCCGATTTCGTCGAGGAAGAGCGTGCCGCCGTCCCCCTGCGACACCTTGCCCCAGGTATCCTTGACCGCCCCCGTAAACGCCCCCTTGACGTGCCCGAACAATTCGCTGGAAAGCAACTCCGGGGTCAGGCTGGGACAGTTGATCGTGACAAAGGCTTCGCCGGCGCGATCGCTGTTCTCATGCAAAAAACGCGCCAGAACGGATTTGCCGACGCCGCTTTCTCCGAGAATCAGAATCGAGGCCGGGGAATCCGCCGCCTTCTGCGCAATCTCCAATACGCCCGCCATCGATTCGTCCTCGGTCTCGAAACTCATCGGCGGCAGGTCCGACGAAATACGCAATTCCAGATCGGAAAGCGTTGCGCGAAGCCGTCGTCCATCCGAGGCGCGGCGCAGCGCCTGTCGGAACTGTTCCACCGTGAACGGCTTCTCGATGTAGTCGATGGCTCCCAGATGAATGGCCTCCACCGCCGTTTCATGAGACGCATCCGCCGTGAACACGATCACATCCACCTGCGGAGATTGATCCCGTATGGTCGGAAGCAATTCGATGCCGGATTCCTCCCCCAGGTTCAGATCCAGCAGCGCGATGTCGAAGAGCTGTTCATCCAGGCGTTGAAAGGCTTGCGCCGAATCCTTGGCGGTCTCCACATCATGCCCCTCCAGACTCAAGGCCTTGGCTATCTGGGAGCGAAAGCCCTGCTCGTCGTCGATGATAAGGATGCGCATGCGGATCGCCTCTTTTGGCGGTCGCAATCTTCCCGCAAGCGCGACGGAAAACGCAAGCAGGCAATTGACTCGGATTCGCCGGCCGTGTTCAGGGGCGGTTCGATGCAACTTGCACGCCTGGCTGGCCTGCTTCGTGCAACCTGCAGGCACAGAGGCCTTCTCCCCGGAGAGGGAACCCCGGGAAAGCCTCAGTGAGGACGGATCACGGTCGCTGGCATGCAATCTGCGTTCGAGGAGACAAACAGACCTTTGCCATGACGACATCCATCAAGATATCCCGAACGAGTCTGTCGGCGTCGAAGGACGATGCCGAGGAGATCTTCATCAACGCAGCCGGCGTCAAGTATCTCGCCCGCAATCCGGAAGGCGGCAGCCTGATCCACCTCTTCGACGAGGAGATGCCGTTGCAGGCGCGGGAAGCCTGCGAACAACTCATCCGCCAGCCCCGGTTGGATGCGGAAGACTCCGCGCTGCCCGATCCGGGCGAGATTGCTCCGCCGGAACAATCCTGACGCGGGACGCGACCGCGGGCCCGTCCGACCGCGGGCTTCGTTCGCCTTCATGGCCCGTTGACCGCGCCTGTGCCGGAGGCTCGACCGACCTCAACACATGCAGTTGCTCTACATCCTGTTGGTCATCCTGACCGTGACGCGCCTGTGCGGCGAGATTGCGGCGCGCGTCCGTCAGCCGGCCCTGGCCGGAGAGCTGATTGGCGGCATTCTCCTGGGCATCGTGGCGCGCCAGTTCGAGGCGCGCCTGCCGACGCTTTCCTCATTGCCGGAAAACGAGCTTTTCGTATCCGTCGCCGATCTCGGCGTCTTCTTCCTCATGCTGCTGGCCGGGCTTGAGATGCATCCCCGGGAACTGGTCAAAGCTTCCCGCAGCGCGTTCCTGATCGCGATGGGCGGCATGTTGATCCCGTTGGCGAGCGGGTATTTCCTGGGCTGCTGGCTGTTGCCGGAATCCGATTGGAAATTTGCGCAGTGTCTGTTTCTCGCCGTCTGCATGTCGATCACGGCCATTCCGGTCGCGGTCAAGGTCTTGATGGACCTGGGCCAGTTGAAGACCAAGACCGGCAAGCTTATCGTATCCGCCGCCGTATTCGACGACGTGATGGGCATCATTCTCCTGGCCATGCTGGTTCCCATGATAGAAACCGGCGAAACCCCGGGCGTCGCGGCTCTGGCCAAGACCATCCTCTCCATTGCCGCGTTCTTCGGAATCACGTCCATCCTCGGAATCTGGGTGATCCCCACGATGGCGCGTTGGTTCAGATCCCTTTGGGTCGAGGAAATCGAGTTCAGCGCGCTGCTCGTCGTCGCGCTTGCCTTTTCGCTTCTCGCGGAAGCCTTTCACATGCATTTCATCTTCGGGGCGTTCATGGCCGGTCTGTTCTTCTCGCGCCGGACACTGGGCACGAAAACATTCGACGACGTGAACGCAAAGGTGACCGCTGTCACCGACGGCTTCCTGGCGCCCATCTTCTTCGTGTCGATTGGACTACAGCTCGATCCGGCCGCGTTCTGGGAAATTCCGCACTTTGTCGGTCTTCTGGTCGCCGTGGCGGTGGGAAGCAAATTGATCGGGGCCGGAATGGTCGCCCGCTGGGTGGGGTTGAGCCCAAACAAGTCCACGGCCGTGGGCGTCGCCATGAGCGGCCGGGGCGCGGTGGAACTCATCATTGCCGGAATCGCGCTGAGAGCCGGCTTGTTCGATCACCCGACCCCTCGGCCGCCGCTGATCGAGTATCTGTTCTCGGCCGTCGTAATCATGGCGATCGCCACCACTCTACTGATGCCGCTGGGCCTCCGCTGTTGCCTGAAACCCAGCGGTCGTGCGACGTGAAGGCCTGAGTCACGTAACGTTTTATTATGGCAAAATCGGTCAGACGTGACGCCTTGCGACGTTTGGAGGATTTGAAGAGGAAACGGGGCTGATTGTGCCTGCGTCGAGCGCGGACTATCTGCTCGCGATGAAAGCGCTGGCCTGCCGCCTGAAGTCCCGTTCAAGTCAGTCGTCCCAACGCCAGCGTGGCGAAGCCCAACACTAGCGTGAACCCGCACATGTCGGTGACGGTTGTCAGGATCGGTCCTGACGCCAGGGCGGGATCACGGTCGAACCGTTTCAACACCAGCGGGATCAAGCCGCCCAGGCAGACCGCCACTATGGTGTTGATCATCAGGGCGGCGCCGACGACCAGGCCCAGCCAGGGATTCCCCTTCCACAGCAATGCGACCAGGGCCAGCAGGATGCCTAGCGCCAATCCATTGATCAGCCCGATCTGCAATTCCTTGAGCAACACGCGAAGCAGATCCAGGGGGCGGACCAGGCCCAGCGTCAGTTCGCGGATGCTCACCGCGACGGCCTGACTGCCTGAGCAGCCGCTCATGTCGCTGATGATCGGCAGGAACACGGCCAGCGCGATCACCGCCTCCAGGGTGCCCTGAAACATCGCGATCACGCTGGCCGCCATGACGTTCAGGCCGATGTTCACGCTCAGCCAGGACAGCCGCCGCCAGGAGCGGATTCTCAGCGGCATCGAACGCAGCTCCTCGCCGCCGCTCACGCCGCTCATCTTCAGGAAATCGTCCGCCGCCGCCTCGACCTCCGCCTCGGCCGCGTCCTCGGCGAGAACGACGCCGATCAGATGTTCGTCCGCGTCGACGACGGGCGCGCCCACGAAATGATGGTCGTCGAAGAAGCGCGCCAATTCCTCGTGCGTCATGTCGTGGGGCACGGAGAGCGGCTTGCTCAACATGATGTCCGCGACGCTGCGGCGTGACGGGTTCAACAGCAGGTCGCGCAGGCGCAACACGCCGGTCAATCGGGCGTCGTCGTCAATGACGTAGGCGTATTGCACATCGAGGTCCGAGTATTCCTCCGCGTTCGCCCGCATGTCCTCGACCACATCGCGCACGGTGGCGGACTTGGGAAAGGCGAGAAACTCGGTGCGCATCAGGCCGCCCGCCGTGTCCTCGTCATAGGTCAGCAAGAGGCGCGCGCCCGCGGCCTGCTCGGGCTCCATCTCGTTGAGGATGTCCTCGGCCTCCTGCGGCTCCAGGTCGCCGAGCACGTCGGCCTGGGTGTCGCTGGGCAATTCCTCGATGATGTCCGCGGCCTTGTCCGGCTCCAGGCCGTCGACGATGTCCACCACCTGCGCGTAGGGGATCTGCTCCAGGAGGTCGGCCGCCTGTTCCGGCTCGACGATGGTCATCAGCCTTTCGCGCTGTTCCTCCTCCAGGCGATCGATGGCCCGGGCGGCGTCGGCTGTATCCAACGATTCCAACAGGGCCGTGGCCGCGGTCGCGTCGCCGGTTTCGATGGACTCCGCCAGCGGCGTCCACGGGTCTTTGATTTCTTCCTCGGTGTCGGTCATCGGATGGGGTCTTGCGGGTTGATCCAAGAATTCTGTTTCGCCGTGAACAAGCAGGACTGGCGCCGGGCGCGAAACTTAGCAACCGCGTTGGATTCGGGAAAGCCGCGGAGCGCCCCGCTTAGTCGGTTGCCAAGTTGATAAGCCAGTTAGCGCTCCGCCTGCCGGTCAAGGGATGCTTTTCGGCGTCGCTATCGGAAAAGCGGCGAAATCAGGCTTTTTTCATTGTTTTTGCATCGGCCGACAGCTTGGCACACCGGTCGCTAAGGGGAGGCAGACAACATGAAAACAAACCTATCGGCCGCCATCCTCGAATCGCACGCGAACTCAGCCCTGGGTCTCGGCGACTCGTTCCTGAACCCCATCGCCTGCCCGGACCGCCTGCATGCGGAAACGCCGTCCGCCGCATTCGCGGCCCGCTACGCGCACTCCCGGTTCCTGGCCCGGGCCGCGGTGGCGCGAAACGCCGCCAAGTCTGCCATCTCCCTGACCGCCTGAATCATTTCAACAGCCAATCCCACAAGCAGAACACAACCATGAAAGTAGCCATCGTTTACAACCGCGACAGCAAGCGCGTCATCAATCTCTTCGGCGTCCCGAACCAGGAGCGTTACGGCCTCAAATCCATCGCGCGCATCACCCGCGCTCTGGAAGCCGGCGGTCATCAGGTCAAGGCCTTCGAGGGCGACAAGGATCTGATTGAGAACCTGGAGGAGTTCATGCCGCAGGTCGTCAAGGGCGAACGCCCGGGCATGGTCTTCAATCTTTCCTACGGCATCCAGGGCCAGGCGCGCTACACGCACGTGCCCGGCATGCTGGAGATGATCGGACTGCCCTATGTCGGTTCCGGGCCGCTGGCGCACTCCCTCTCTCTCGACAAGGTCGTCTCCAAGATGATCTTCCGCCAACGCGGCATCTCCACGCCCGACTTTGCCGTGCTGGACGAGCCCGGCTTTGAGACCCCGGACCTGGAGTATCCGCTGATCGTCAAACCCAAGAACGAGGCGGTCTCCTTCGGCATCAAGATCGTCAACAACGAGGACGAACTGCGCAAGGGCGCCGACGCGATCTTCAAGAAGTTTCAACAGCCCGTCCTCGCCGAGCGTTACATCGAGGGCCGCGAAATCAACGTGGGCCTGCTCGGCAACAATCCGCCGGAGGCGCTTCCCCCCGCTGAACTCATCTTCGGCGAGGGCGGACCGAACATCTACACCTACCAGGACAAGACCAAGCGTTCCGGCCGCGAGGTCAGCGTCAACTGCCCCGCCGCCCTGACCGAGGAACAGGCCGCCAAGGCCCGTCATCTCGCCCTGCGCGCGTTCTCCGTGCTCGGCTGCTTCGATTGCGCCCGCGTCGACATGCGCATGGATGCGGACGGCGAGCTCTACATCCTCGAGGTCAACAGCCTGCCCAGCCTCGGCGAGCACGGCTCCTACGTTCACGGAGCCGAACAGGCCGGACTCGATTTTGCCGGACTGGTCAATCGTCTCGTGGAAGTGGCCGCCGCGCGCTACTTCGGCACGCCGAGCCCGCCCGACCTGACGACGCAGCGTCGCACGCCCGCCGAGAAGATCTTCACCTATGTCACCCAACGCCGCGACGACCTGGAGAAGCATGTCCAACGCTGGACGCGAAAACGCAGTCACACCTCCGATCCGGTCGGAATCCGCGCCGCGGCCAAGGAACTCGACGCCCAATACCGCGACATCGGCCTCAAGCCGGTCGAGGATTTCACCGATCGGCGCGTCGCCTGGACGTGGCAGACGCCCGCCGGGTTCAAGGACGGGACGCTGTTGATTCACCACGTCGATGTGCCGCATCAGCCATCGGCCGAGATGCAGATGTTCCGCCGCGATCCGGAGTGGCTGCACGGAGAAGGCATCGGCTCCTCCCGCGCCCCGCTCGCCACCGCCCAGTTCGCCCTGCGCGCCCTGAAGCACGCGCGCAAGCTGCGTCGGTCGAAGATCGGCGTCCTGTGCTATGCCGATGAAGGCCGCGACGGCCGCTACTCGCACGACCTCATCGCGCAGGCCGCCGCACAGGCGAAGAACGTCATTGTGCTCCGCCCGGGCAATGTCGGCGACCAGATCGTGACGGCCCGGCGCGGACAACGTCGTTACCAGCTCGTCGTCGAGGGCAAGCCGGTCCGCCTCGGCAAGGCGACCCAACGAACGGAGGTCCTCCGCTGGCTGTTCGCCAAACTGGAGGCCTGTTCCAAGCTGTCCTCCCGGAAGGACCGCATCGCGGTGTCGCCGCTGGAGGTCTCGGCGACGCACCTTCCCATGCTTCTGCCCCACCGGGCGAAGTCCATGTTGTTGGTCACTTACCCCGACGACAAGACGGCCAACCGGGTCGAGCAGGAGATGCGCGCCATCCTCAAGGACAAGCGCGTGGAATGGGAACTGGAGCTGATCTCCGATCGGCCCGCCATGCGCGATCGCCGCGGCAACGCCCGTTTGCTCAAGTCGCTGCAGAATGTGGCGACCGCCTGGGAGATTCCGCTCGCCAAGGAATCCTCCGTCTGGCCTTCGGTGGCCGGCCTGGCGCCCACCTCGACCAGCGTGTTGTGCGGCATGGGCCCCGTGGCCCGCGACCTCTACACGCCCAACGAGGCTGTCAACCGGACCAGCCTCGTCCAGCGGACGTTGCTGCTCGCCCAACTGCTCAACGAACAGGCCTGAACCGGGATTCCGTCATGGCAACCAGGCAAAGGCAATTCAACGACACCGAGGGCGTCGAACTCGGCAGCCGGGTCTATCGCCCCCAACGCGTAAGCGCCTCGTCCCGGGGGATGGTCGCGGCGCAGCACTACCTGGCGACGCGGGCCGGCGTTGAAATGCTGGAACTCGGCGGCAATGCCGTCGACGCCGCCGTGGCGACGGCCTTTGCCCTCGGCGTCTGCGAACCGGCCGCCTCGGGACTTGGCGGACAGACGATGATGCTCATTCATCTGGCTGAGGAAGGGCGCACCATCGCCCTGGACGGCTCTTCCAAGGCTCCCCATCGCGCCACGCTGGACGCCGTCGAGACCAAGGCTTCGCGCCTGCGCGGTCACCGGGCGACCACTGTCCCAAGCACGCCGGCGACGCTGGGCTATGCCCTGGAGAAATACGGAACACTGAAGCTGTCGCAGGTGATGGCGCCGGCCATCCGGCTGGCAAAAGGCGGCTATCCGGTTTCCGCGTTGCAGGAGGCCCTGACCCGGAGGGAGTTGAAGAATCTGCGCGCGGGAACGGCCGCGCCGTTCTTCCTCAAGGGCGGCCGGCGTCCCTACCGCGTCGGCGAGATCTTCAGGCAACCGGTCCTGGCGACCACCCTCAGCCGCCTCGCCCGGTATGGGATCAAGGTCTTCTACCAGGGCAGCGTCGCGAAGAAGATCCACCGCGACATGCAGGCCAACGACGGTCTCCTGCACCTCGACGACCTGGCCCAGATTCCCTGGCCCATCGAGCGCAAGCCCATCTCCTGCAAGTTCCGCGGGCATCGCGTGCACACCTTTCCGCCTCCGGGCGCCGGCCGGACGCTCGTGGAAATGCTCCACATTCTGGAGAACTTCCCGGAGAAGCTCTGGTCCTCCGAAACGCCCAAGGGCGCCATCCTCCTCGCCGAATGCATCCGGCAGGCCTTCATCGACCGGCAGGACCGCCCCCACGATCCGCACCACTACCATCAGGTCGATCACAAGCGGATGCTCAGTCCCGCCTACGCCCGGAAGCTGGCCGAGCAGATTCGCAAGCGAATGCGCAAAGCGCGCCAGCCCGGCGGCGGCGAGACCACCCACCTTTCCGTCATGGACCGACAGGGCAACGCCGTGGCGCTCACCCAGTCCATTGAACGCGTCTACGGCTCCTTCTCCGCGTCGCCCGAACTCGGCTTTCTCTACAACAACTACATGTCGTGCTTCGAGACGGACGACATGACGCATCCCTATTACCTCCATCCCACGGCGGAACCCTGGGCCAGCGTCGCGCCGACCATCGTCTTTCGCGGCCGCAGACCCTGGCTGACCATCGGATCCCCCGGCAGCGATCGCATCACGCCCTCCATCGCGCAGGTTCTGTTGAGGCTGCACGCCGGGCAGTCGCCCTTTGACGCCGTCGACGCCCCGCGCCTGCACTGCACCCTCAAAGGCGAAGTCTCGCTGGAAGCCGCCCGCATGCGGGATGACATCCCCGCCGCGCTCCTGAAACACGGATTCACCGTCAACGAGCGCGATTCCTATTCCTTCTACCTCGGCTGCGTGCAGATGGTCCTCCGCGAGCGCGGATTGTTCACCGGCGTCGCCGATCCGCGACGCGACGGTTCCGCCGCCGGCCCGCGCGCCCTGCCTTCGTCCCCATGAACAAGCTCCCCATCCTGATCTCCTCGCCGCATGCGGGCCTCTACGTGCCGCCGTGTGTCCGCGAGCTCTGCGCCCTGACCCCGGAGGAAATCGCAGCCGACGGCGACGCGGGCGCGGCCGCAATCTACGGACCGCTCAAGGACCACGTCGAGGTCTTCACGACCACTGTTGTCGCCCGCGCCATCGTGGATCTCAATCGTCAGATCAACGACCGCTCCAAGGATGGCGTGATCAAGACGCACACTTGTTGGGACGTTCCGGTCTATCGCGAGGCGCCATCCGAGGCAATCGTCAGGGAACTGCTGGAAAACGAATACATTCCTTATCACGAACGCCTGACCGACGCCTCAAGCTGGGGGCTCAAGCTCGCGGTGGACTGCCACACGATGGCGGCGATCGCCCCGCCCGTCGCGCCCGATCCCGGACAGAAGCGCCCCCTGGTTTGTCTGGGCGACAACCATGGCCGGACCCTGCCGCCCGGTTGGATGGAGAAACTCGTGATCGCCTTCGGGGCCGCCTTCGAGACTGAGGTCGCCGTCAATGAGCCCTTCGCCGGCGGCCACATCACCCGGAACCACGGGAAGGAGATGCCCTGGGTTCAACTGGAGCTTTCGCGCGACGCCTCCATGTCGCCGGCGGAGAAAGGAGAACGCGTCCTTTCAGCCCTCGCGGAGTTTACCCGGTCCGCGCTCGGATCGTCCCGCCGGACCGAGGCGGTTGTCGGTCCTTGAATCCGTTCCTTGGGCTCAGCTTGAATTGCCTCCGTATTGCGTCGCCAACGTCGGGGCGTCATCGGCCGGCGGCCTTCATCAATCGCCGGATCTCGAGTTCGTCCAGGGCCCGTGAATACACCCGCGGGTCGTGAATCCGTCCGTGGAAGGCGTGCCCGAACTTCTTTTCCCCTGAATCGGCGCCGACGACCAGTTCCGTCGCGTCGGAATCATCCAACGTCCCGGCGGTCCAGGGAGCCTCCGCCTTCAACTCTCCGTCAAGGTAGAGGATCAGACGTTTGCGCCCCGGATCGACCACGCCGGCGAGATGATGCCAGTCGCCGTCGCTCACGTCGTCGGAGCGAAAGGCCGCAGTGCGCCAGCGCTTCGCCTTGTCGTCAAACGCCTGGAACTTCCACTCGCCGGGATTGCCGTGCAGGAACTGAAACAGCCCCGGCTTGCCGATGCGGTCCTTGGACAGGATCCGCATCTGCGGCGTGTTGCGCCGCGTCGCAATCCAGGCCGCAACCGTGATCTCCGTCCAGTCCTCCATGTCGATGGGGCCCACCCGGACGCGTTGACGACCCTCGAAATCCATGGCGGATGATCCGGGCGCGGGGCCGGGGACGAGATGCGGCTTGTTGCCGATTCGGTTGGCCGTGTCCGCGAGCAGCTTCCTCTCCAGCCCAAACCCCCCGCCGATCTCCGCGTCCCACCCGCCGAAGAGATCGGGCGAACTTTCCGCCGTGATGGTTCCTCCCGCACGGACGCGCTCGGGCGCCGCGTAGGGTTCATTGAACACCTTTGCCGCGGCGGGAAACGGCGGCAGGGCCTCGATCGGCGGCGGCGCCTTGAAGCGGCGTCGCAGGGGCCAGGTCACGGTGGACGGCCGGTAGATCCCGACCGGGTTCTCCCGCCACTTTTCGTGCAGGTAGACCTCCGCGGTGAAGCGGTCGGAACCGTCGGTGAACGAGAGCAGCCGACTGAGCGGAATGGAGCCGCCGTGATGCTTCGTCAATGCGGCGACCTGCAGGAAACCGACGCCCCACTTGCGTTCTGAGATGGTCTTGTCGCCCCAATTGTCCTCCGGGTCCTTCACATGGGTGTGCCCGCCGATCCAGAGATCGATGGCGCCGCGCCCGTGCTGTTGATGGAACTCGTCGAGGAAGTCCTCAAACACATGGGCGTCGGCCGTATATTCGAAATTCTCCGGGTCGTCATTCTCGATGATGAAATAGAGATAGGACGAGCCCTCTCCGCCGCCCGTGCTGCCATGGTAGCGCGGATGCCCTTCGCCTTTGCCGGAGGCGACGGTCGTGTCGCGCAGCGCATGGTGATGCATGGTGACGATGATCTTGTCCTGGTTCTCCAGAACCTGCCGCTTCCACCAGTTGAAGGTGTCGCGCGTGACGGCGCCGGGCGGATAACCGCCGGACCTGCCGTCGCGACTGTGTCCGCGGCCGACGGGCGTCGGCGCGTCGTTGCGATCCGCCAACATGAGAAACAACATGTTGCCGGCCTGGAATCGGTAACGTTCCCACGCGCCTTCGACCGGAAAGGGGCGCCGTTTCGGATCGACGCCGGAGAACTCCGTGTTTTCGCCCAGGGGATCGCCCCATTTGCGGATCCAGGAACCAGGGCCGTGATCGTAGTAGGGCGCGTCGTGGTTGCCGGGGACGTTGTAGATCTGCTCGCGGCGATGCTTTGTCATCGCGCGGTACTGGCGGATCAGCTCTTTCCCATCCTTGTCGCCGGGCGGCGTCTGATGCGCCGAGAGATCTCCGGCGTCGATCATGATGTCCCAGTCAAACGCGGGCGCGCCCTCGATCCTTCCTTCGGACTGCCGGATGACCTTGGCGAGGCTTTCGCGCCCGCGCCGGATATCCGCCGGGACGTGCGCGCAACTCGCGGCCCAGACGCGAAAGGCGCGCGGCGACGTCCCGTCTTGCGCCTGACCAACGGTCAAGGCGCTTGCCAGCGCCGCCAAAACAAGCGAAAGGCGCATCCTGGATTCAATCTGAGATATCATGGAAATGGTCGGGCATCGGGTTGAGATTCAACGCTGACCACGATTGGGGGAGCGACGCGGATCTGCAAGTCCGATTGATCTCCGCCGCCCGACGCCCCGAAAAATCGATTGCCAAATCCGGCGTCGGTCGCGCAGCTTCGACACCGGCGCCAGACACGCCCAAAAAGCTTATGAATCAGAAAGCCCGTTACGATATTCCACGCCGTCCGCGTCGCCTGCGTCGCACGTCCGCCTCGCGCGCGCTTGTCCGCGAGACCCGGGTGTCCGTGGACGATTTCATCATGCCGCTCTTTGTGAAGGAGGGCGACGGCGATCCGGAGCCGGTGGAATCCATGCCGGGCCAGTTTCGGCACACGATCGCGGGGCTGGTCGAGGAATGCCGCGAGATTGCGAGCCTGGGGGTGAAGGCCGTGGCGTTGTTTCCGGTCACGCCGCCGGAGGTCAAGGACGACAAGGGCTCGGAGGCGTTGAATCCCGAGTGTCTCGTTCTGCGCGCGGTCCGGGCGGTCAAGGCGGCGGTTCCGGAACTGCTGGTCATCACCGATGTCGCGCTCGATCCCTACACCAGCCACGGACACGACGGCGTGCTGACCGAGGATGGAAGCGCTGTGGACAACGACGCCACACTCGACATCCTCGCCCCCATGGCCGTGGAACAGGCCAAGGCCGGCGTCGACTGGGTCGCGCCTTCGGACATGATGGACGGCCGCGTTGGCGCAATTCGCGACGCCCTGGATGAGGCCGGTTTCAGCGATGTCGGGATTCTCGCCTACTCCGTGAAATTCGCCTCCGCCTACTATGGCCCCTTTCGCGACGCGATCGGCAGCCAGTCCGCCGCCGGCAAGTCATATCTGGACAAGTCGACCTACCAGATGGATCCGGCCAACGCGCGCGAAGCCCTGCAGGAGGCGGATCTGGATGAACTGGAGGGCGCGGACGTGTTGATGGTCAAGCCCGCCGGCGCCTATCTCGACATCATCCATTCGTTGCGCCAGAACACCGACGTCCCGCTGGCCGCCTACCAGGTTTCCGGCGAGTACGCCCAGATTCACGCCGCGGCGGAGAAAGGCTGGCTCGATCTCAAGCGCACGCGCGACGAATCGCTGCTCGCCATCAAGCGCG